>NZ_CP128361.1:4597650-4904160 GCF_030345075.1 Solwaraspora sp. WMMA2065 | reverse complement strand
CATCCTCCGTTCGACGCGCCAGACGGTCCAAGAAGCTGCCGACGCCTCGGCGGGACTCGGAGCGGCGGGTGGTGTCGGCCAGGAGTTCTTCGCCGGTCGGGCCGGCGAGCGTGGGTTCGGTGGGTGCCGAGCCGGGGGCGATACGGTTGGCGTAGGCGTTGAGGTGCCCGGCGGCCTCAATGAGCAGGCGGGCGACCTTTCCGGCCTTGTCTGCGGCGGTCTTCCACTCGGTGGTGGCGTTCGTGACAGCGCGCGCCGACGCTCCTGCGCTCGCGGCGGAAAGGGACTGGTGCGCGTCGGTCACTTCCTGTTGGGCACGCAGGGCCGTCGCGGCGGCCGAGCTGAGGCCGGTCGATGCCCGAGCGATCTGGGCGATGACTTCGGCAACCGTCCCAGCCATCACAAATCCGTGCGGTACGTGTCGACCAGTTCCTCACCGACGTCCAGTCGGGCGATCGCCAACTTGATCTCGCGGAGCGCGGACCTGGCCTCGGTCAGCGCGTCGGTAGCCAGTTCATGGTTGCTGCCCTGACAGGTGTAAGTCGCCAACTCCAGGGCCTCGCCCGCTGTAGCGGCAGCCTGTTGCAAAGTGTTCATGCCGCTGCGGGCGCTCTCCAGGCCCCTGCCCAGCTGAGCCTTGACCTCGTCGACGCTCACCGAGCCGGCCTCCCCGGTCGCGGAGCCGCCGTACCGGAAGGCGACTCACGTTCGTCAGGTACGCCCGACCATAGTCGACCAGCTACGGACCGGCGACCCTGCGCGACGGATATCCGTCACCCGGGCTGGGGTCGCTGCGGCCCACCCGGCCCAGCCATCGTTGTCGACGCACCGGCCCTGCTGAGGTAGGCACGGCAACAAGCAGGCGTCACAAGTAGGGCTGCGTCCAGCTGGGCTGACCGCTCCATTCGCGTCCGGACCTGCCGATGTCAGGATGTTCGCTCGGCGACTTCGTGGTGTGATGACAGGGCCAGCACTATGAGGAGGCGTCGTCAGTGTCCGACTATCCGGTTCTCATGCACACCGTCCTGGACGCCACCGACGCCCGAGCCCTCGCTGAGTTCTACCGGGAGTTCCTCGGACTGCAATACCGTCCTGGTGACGAACCTCCGGCTGACGGAACCACCGATGACGAAGACTGGCTCGTCCTGGTCGACGGCAACGGCAACCGCAAGCTTGCCTTTCAACAGGTGCCTATATTGGCGCGGCCAACCTGGCCGTCACACGACGTTCCGAAGCAGATGCACCTGGATCTCCACGTACCAACCGTCAACGAGTTGGAGCGACACCGTCGACGAGCCGAGCAGCTCGGAGCCAGCTTGCTTCACGACCGCACCCAGAATTCAGAGGAGCCTCTCTACGTTCTCGCCGATCCGGAGGGACATCCGTTCTGCATCCTCGTCGGCTCGGGGTAGGCCAACGTACGGATCTGCCGCAATCCGGTGCGAGCACCTAACCCAGCTGTTACGGAGCGTAGCCGGCATACACTACGCGGCGCTCTAGGCTGTGGGCATTCGCCGGGAGCGTGGCAGCCTTGCCACGAACTCGGCAGCGAGGATTACATCTCCATGGCTTGCTCGGCGACGTACGTGCCCTTGCCCTGGTGGCCTTCGACCAGGCCACGGTCGCGCAGCAGCCGCAGGGCGGCTTGGGCTGTGGAGACGCTGACCTTGTACGTGTCGGAGAGCTGGGCGTATGTCGGCAGCTTGTCGCCCGGCGACAGCTCACCGGACCGGATCTGCTGGGTGATGTCATCGACGACACGTAGGTAGTCGGCAGGTCGACTGGGCATTTCAGGTACTCCTCGCAACTTCACCTCATGTGCCCATCATGCAAATATCGCACATTTCCAGTCTTCAGTACGTCAAGCGCCACGGCAACGCGCCGCCATACATAGGGACGGAGCCGCTGCTGCGCCTTCTCCGCCGTACAAGACTCGAATGTAGACAGCTCAGTATCCGAAATCTTGAGCCCGGTAATCTGCTCATCGGTCAGCTCGCCGCCGTCAAAGATGAACGAGAGCAGGTCGTCCCAGGGTCCGTGTGGTGACACCCAATCGACCACCAGCAGCCCGGCTACGTGCACGTCCAGCCGCAGGTAGGACGGCAGCTACTTCTCCGCTACGTACACGCCGCGACCGGAATGTCCGACGACGAGGTCTCGGTCGTGCAGGAGTGAGACGGCGCGGTACACGGTTGCTGGGCTGACGTCGTACTGGTCGGCAAGCTGGGCGGTACTGGGCAGCTTGGTGCCAGGCGGTAGTTCGCCGCTCTTGATCTTCGCGGTCAGTTCGTCTGCGATCCGTCGGTAATCGGCTGGTGCTGAGGGCATGGCACATCCCCTTGGTTCGGCACCACTATTCGATCACGCACAACCTCCGTCAGCAAGTGATGCAAGAAACCTGGGGTCCGAGGGTTTACCTACATCAGCTGTTGACGTAGGTTGGTGCTCGGTCAGCCCCTTGGTTCGGCAAACCCGGCGGTCGACCCCGTCAGGGCGGCACCAGCTCTGCCGTCCTGACGGCCCTCACCACGCGGCCCTGCGTGCGTACCGCCGATTGAGGCTGCGCGCGCAGGGCGGGCGGCCCGACCTCCGCACCCCCGTTCGGGGTCGGGCCGCCCTTCCACCCGCTCTACCCCGAAGACCATGCACGACCCGCGTGCTTGAAAGGCGACCTACCATGCGCAGACTCCTCGACTTCCTCCGCGTGAAGATGCCGGCGGCTGATCGGTAGCGTGCCGGCCGACCGGTCGCCGGCGGACCCCCGGCCCGGCGACGAGTTGATCATCGACGGCAGGGCGAGTGTGCAGTTCGCGGCCGGGCGAGGTTTCCGGTTCCGGGTGACGACAGTGGACAAGCGCTGGACATACGAGGGCTGGGTCTGGTTGGCCGGGTACGTGTTGGCACCGGACGGTGAAGCCCGCGAACGGCGGGAGATCTTCGTCCAGCGCGACGGTCTCCGCTGGGCTCGCACCCCACCCCGACACCGCTGACCAGGGCGGCGGCACAACTGCGACGTAAGCCGCGCCGTCTCGACCCGTACCCCTGAAGGTTTCCGACTTTGGAAGGTGGTTCCTGCTGTGCGTAGGTTCTTTGACCTGTTCCGGCGGCCGGTGCGGAGCCGGCGCAATCGGCGGTTACTCGCCGAGATCGCGCGCCACAACCAGCGGCCGATCGACGCTGCAGCCGGCCAGCGCCGGCCGGTGCGGCGGGCCCCGAACACCGTCGGCCACCTGTACGGCAGGCCGGTGCGGCCGTCGATCAGTCCCGGCCTGGTCCGCGAGCGCCGGTTCACCGGCCGGACCCGGCGCGGCTGCGACCCCACCGAGGTACGCACGTTCCTGCACCTGGTCGCCGACGAGCTGACCGCCCTGCGCGCCGAACTGCACTCCACCCGCGACGAAAACGTGCGGATCAAGCAGGCGTTGCGGGAGTGGCAGTCACAGCAGTTCCAACAGTTTCAGGCAGGGACGGGGGTGGCCGGGTGACCGGGGTCAACGGAGTGCCCGCCGGCCCGGTCGTCCGTGTCGTCGGGTTCGGGTCCGAACGGCGGCGGGCGCAACTCGTGGTCACCGTCGCCAACCTCGACACCGGGGCGGTGGCCTCGACCAGCCTCGTCCCCGGCTCGTTCACGCCGCTGCCGACACCAAACGGCACCTGGTGGCTGCCGTACGCGCCGATCGTCACCGACCTCGCCACCCGCGCCGGGGTGGCTGCCGCGACACTGTGCGATCCGGACTTCCCCGACGAACCCGGCCGGCTCCCGTCGTCCGGGCTGACCCTGCCGATCCAGTGGCAGCCCGGCACCCCGGAGCGGGACCGCCACCGGTGGGAGGCGTCGGCGCTCGCCAACCGGCTCACCGCGCCGTGGCTGGTCCTGATCGGCCGCAGCAGCGCACCGCGGCCACCGGGCGACCCGGCCCGGCTGCTCGGCCGGCTGTGCGCGCTCGCCGACCAACTCCACGTCGACCTGGTCCTCGAAGCCCGACCAGCATCGACTCCGAGTGGGCTGAGCTGGGACATCCGGTACGAACTCGCCGGCGGGAAAGTGCCCGACTACCCACACCGCTGGGTAGCCCACCTACCGGCGGCGATCACCGGAATCAGCCCGGAACGGGCCGCGTCCGGGCTGGCCGTGGCCGACTGGAACCTGCCCGCCCACTACCTCACCGAGGCTGCCCTCACCCCGCACCCGATGCCGGTCGGGCTCGACGGGCACCCCGGCGGCCACAACCTCGACCAACTCGAACGACGCATGATCGCCGACGCCGAGCAGCACGGCGGCGCGCAGGCGATCTGGCGGAACCGGCACTGGTGGCACACCAGCCTGCGACCCGGCGACACCGAGCCGGGCGGGGCCGGCGGCCGATTCGTACGCGGCTGGGAGCCGCCAGCGCCGAGATACTGGGGCGAGCCGATCCCCACCCACCCCTGCCCACGATGCACCAACGCGGCAGATCCGCCGTACTGCACCGACTGCTACGGCACCCGCCGGGTCCGACACGGCGCCGTCGTCACCGTCACCGACCTGCGCGGCCGCACCGTGCACCGCAACTGGCGACCCGACGACCACAGCCCGAAACCGCCGACCCTCGCCCACACCGACCAGGCGTCCGGCACCAGCGTCTGGCAGCTCCCCGAGCACTACCGGATCGGCACCCTCGCCGCCGAGTTCGGCGTACAGCCGACCGACCTGACCGACATCGACGGCGAACACGTCATCGACCAGCACCTGCGCAACGGCATCAGCCAGATCCCCCACACCGGCGGGGACCCGCTCGCCGCGTACCTCGCCGAAGCCGCCGCCGCCCACGACGGCGCCCGCATCCTGGTCCGCGCCACCGACTGGCCCGGCCCTACCCTCGACCAGCTGGCCCGCCTCGTAACCGGACTCGGCCTCGCCCTCGACGTCACCGTCGTCGACCACCGCGACAGCATCGGCCGGCCGGAGCTGATGCAGGGCCACACCTGGTCGGTCCAGGTCGCCGACCCGGCCACCCCGCCGACCGTCGACCCGGTCCCCACCAGCGCCGCCCTGCCAGAAGCTGTCGCCCTCTGCCACCGCTACCTCTACGGCGCGCTGCGCGCGACCATCCCCACCGACCCCGAGAAGCCCATGTCCGTCCCCCACCGGCCGGCGACCGCCGGCCCAGCTCCCGACACCACCAGGTTCATCACCGAGGTACGCCACCAAGCCGCCACCCACCCCGGCACCCCGGCTACCGTCCGCATCCACCCCGACCGCACCCACCCCACGGCAACCTGATGACATTTCATGAGTACGCCGGCCGAAGCACGCACCCCGTGGGAGACTTCATGCGGCCGCAACTGAGCCGAGCCCCTACATCCCCCCGTCGATTGAAAACGGGAACTGCAAATTTAGCCGGCAGATACTAACCGTCCTGGTAAAGACATATTGCCGGGTTCGTTACAAACTATCGTAAACTGCCGGTGGCGAAGAGAGCGCAGCCAGACCGCGATTCACCCCATCGCCACCGGCAAAGCCAGCGAGCTAAATATCAGAGCCGATCCTCAAGAGCCACTAACAAACGCGGACGGCATCGAGAATGTTATCGTATGGACCCATTCCAGTATTGTATTCGAACACATAGGAGCTAAACAGGAGGGTCCATTGGTTGACGCCGTTCCAGTTGTAGAAATGGCTAGCAGTATTTGGTGTTTGATTGTTCACCCAGGATGAGATTCGATCGTTCCAGTACCCACCCCCAGGGAATGGAATGGCACCAAGATTCTTGAACTGGCAGTAATAGAAAGAAATGATCGCACTACTAGGATGCAAATTTGGTTCTGTATAAAGACAAAGATATTCATAGTAGCAGCCGTAGAAATAGTCATCTGCGGCGGGCGAAATTGGCTCGGCGTTCTTGGCTACATGAACTGCGGACGGTGCGGGTGGAGCGATGCGCTTAGTGACGGTCGGCATTTCAGCTGCGGTGGTGTTGGCGAAGCGCTTATCCCGCGGATGATCGGCAGGCAGTGTGACGAGCACGCCGGGTGCCGCTCGGACCGTGTTCTCGTCGATAGCGATAGATCCTGGATAATAGTCCAGCAGAGACTGGAGTGCCATCGAGTGTTGAGGCGTTGCTGGAAGACTCTTAGCCTGCACTGGTGAGGCCGCTGAGGTCAGGATAACCATCGACACAGTCACAAATGTCAAGAGCGTGCGTCCAATACGTTGGTTTACCAAGATCTGGACTCCCCCTGCTCCATACACACTGGAACGGGTGACGCAAGCTGTTTCCTAGCAAGCTAAAACCAATCGCGACAGGCACCCGTAGGTCGATCCACGGCGGTCGACCCACAGCCGATTGTATCGGCATCTACCGATGCACAGAGGTTTTTTGAGCGGATTGCGGTGCGCCATGCTCGCCTTCCATGATCGACATGATAGAGAGTGCTTGTAGGACGACCGCCTGATGCCAGGGCTAGCAGGGGAGATCTAACCCGAGTTAGCCGAAGGAGTGACAGAGTGCGATCGGATAACAGAATGGTAACAACGTCGATTATGGTTCGTGCCTCAGTCAGGCCGGCGACCTACCTGCGTCGTTCACGATGACCTGGCGTAGCAGGGCGCTGTTGGTGGTGCCGAGGAACACGAACGACGTCGCATCGAAGATGAGCGTCGTCCCTTCGGGCATGCCCACCGCTACCCCATCCCGGTTGGCAAGGTCTCGTGCCTGCTGTCGGACGGTCACGCCTGGCAGCGAGGCCAACGCGTCGAACAAAGCGCTTCGCTGAGGTGAGGTGAGGTACCTACCACCGACCAGCAACTCACCGGCCCGCTGGAAGACGAGCGCATCAGTTGCTCTGCCACCTGGGGAGGCAGAGGACGTGACCCGCAGCTCTGACTGCGCTTCCCCCCCCGAAGACACATCGGCTCGGAGCCAGTCGAGCACCGCTGCTGGGCTGTCCGGCATCTCCGCGTCGTACCCCCGCTGCAGCGCACACGGCTGGTCACTGATCGGATCGGCGGCTGGACCGGAACGATTCGGTGAGCAGGCCGGCAGCACTAGGTCGTTTGGCTCGGCCTGGTCCTGCTGGTACGCCCTGTCCCGGATCAATCCGTCCTGAGCACCGTCTGCCGAAAGCCAGATCTGCCGCAATACCCGCGGCCCGTCTCTAATGGTGAAGCCACCGTCCGGATGCTGCACCTGGTTGATCGGGCTCGCCACTGTCTCGGTGAACACGAACTGTCCAGTTTCCGGGACGGGGAGGTCCGCTTCGTGAGCCACCAAGGCGGCGGTACGCAGGATGGAAGAAGCCTCGGCCGTGCCCGACGATGGCGCTGATCCACCTACCGGCCACCCGCCCCCTACGGCTGCGGTGGCGAACACGAGAACGGCAGCTAATGCCGCTCCTGCTAGGCCGAGGTTCAACCGCCGGCCGGGCCATACCGTGCCGCCGCGCGGCACTCCTGTCTTCGGGCTGGGTCCATCGAGGATGCGGTCACGCCAGGCTGTCGGTGCATCCCCGGCGTCCGGAGCCAAGTCGGCACCGAGTTCCTTGAGCCGATCCATCTCACTCACGCCCTGCTCCATCTCCTCCACCATCGCTCCTCGCGCTCAGTACCTGTCAAAGTGCTCCGGGCCGGGTCGCTCTCCAACACGTCCCGCATCCTGCGGCGTGCCCGGTTCAGTCGTGATCGGACCGTGCCGATCGGGATTTGCATGACTCGAGCGACCTCCTCGTAGCTCAGGTCGCCCCAGGCAACCAGGAGAAGCACGTCCCGCTCCTTGCGGCCGAGCCGGGCGAGCGCCGTGGCCAACGGTCCTCGCCACGCCTGGGCAGACGCTGCGGCTGCCACCCGATCCGCCAATGCCTCTTCGCCACCGTCGGGCTTCACCCGCAGATACGCCCGGTACCGGGCGCTCTCGGCGCGGTAATGTCGGGCCAACTCACGGTGCACGATCGCGAGCAGCCACGGAAACGCGTTGGGATAGCCAGGGTCGTAGGTGTGCCGGGCGCGGAACGCGGCCACGAACGCGTCCGCGACGACGTCCTCGGCAATCTCCCGGCCCACCCGTCGGTAGGCATAGCCGTACAACATCCCGGCGTGCTTCTCGTACACCTGCGCGAATCGATCGGGGTCGTCGAGCGACGCGACGATGATCGCAGCATCATTGGTCGACTCCGCCGCAATGCCCCTCACCCGGAGCCCAGCGGTGGCGATAGGTTCACGATCATCTTTCCTTCCTGTCTGCATCCTCTCAGCTATCTCTATGCGCGAGCGCGAGATCGGGTTCACAGTCCACCAGCCAATCCCGAGGTTGACTTGACCCTGCAGTCATAACGCATTCAAAATGAAGTCATGGCTGTAGTGCTCACCATCCGCGACGTGCCAGAGGAGGTACGGGACCTCCTGGCCCAGCAGGCCCGCGAGCGCGGCCAGTCGCTGCAGGCGTACCTGCTGGCAGTCCTCAACCGTCAGGCCGACTTCTGCCGCAACCGGCAACTCCTCACCGAGCTCGGCGACGAACTCGACGACCGCAGCGGCGGAGCCGGACCGACCGCGCCGGACGCCTCCGACCTGCTCGCCCGTTCCCGCGCTGAACGGGATTTCCCGGACTCCGCGCACTCCGGGCGAGACGTCGGGTGATCGTCGTCGACGCCTCGGTCCTCGCCAGCGCGCTCGTCTACAGCGACGACCGCGGCCGCAAGGCCCGCGTTGTCCTGAGCCGAGACCCCGAGTGGGCGGCACCGGAGCACTGGAAGGTCGAGGTCTTCTCCGTCATGCGAGGGCTCGCCCTCGGCGGAAAGATCACCAACGAGACGGCGGCGCGGGCGGTCGACCGGATCAGCCGCCTCGGCGTCGACACCGTCCCGATCGACGACCTGCTCACCCGGATGTGGCAGGTCAAGGCGAACATCAGCGCGTACGACGCCCCCTACGTCGCCCTCGCGGAACGCCGCGCCCTGACGCTGGTGACCGCCGACGGCAAACTCGCCCGCGCGGCGAGCGCGTACTGCCGGGTCGAACTCGTCGCGTAGCGGGACGTGGGGTCCGGTGGTCAGGTCTTCCGCCTAGGCAAGCGCTTTCCTATGCTGATCCGATGATTCGGATCGACGACTCGCTGACCCCGGCCAGCCTGCAACCCAGGATCGACCGCCTCTGGGAAGCCTCCGCCCACAAGATCGACTCGATCGAGAAGACCTGCCCGCCCGGGTCGGCGTCGCCGGTCTTCACCGTCGACGGCCGGTACGCCGCGCGCGGCTGGACCGAGTGGACCCAGGGCTTCCAGTACGGTTCGGCCCTGTTGCAGTTCGACGCCACCGGCGAGCAGCGATTCCTGGACTCCGCCCGCGAGTTGACCGTCGCCGTGATGGCCAGCCACGTCAGCCACATCGGCGTGCACGACCACGGCTTCAACAATGTCAGCACGTACGGCAACCTGTGGCGGCTGATGGCCGAGGGGCGGCTCCCGCACGACCGGGCCGAGCGCGACTTCTACGAGCTGGCGTTGAAGCTGACCGGGGCGGTCCAGGCGGCCCGCTGGCGGGACACCGCCGACGGCACCGGCTACGTCTACTCGTTCAACGGGCCGCAGTCGCTGTTCGTCGACACCATCCGCTCCTGCCGTGCGCTGGCGGTGTCCCACCTGCTCGGCCACGCGCTCATGGGTGAACAGGACGAGCGAATCTCGCTGCTCGGCCGGCTGATCGAGCATGCCACCAACACCGCCCGGTACAACGTCTTCTACGGCGAGGGGCGGGACAGCTACGACATCCGGGGTCGCACCGCCCACGAGTCGATCTTCAACGTCAATGACGGCCGGTTCCGCTGCCCGAGCACCCAGCAGGGCTACTCACCGTTCACCACCTGGACGCGCGGGCTGGCCTGGGCGATGCTCGGCTTCCCGGAGCAGCTGGAATACCTGGCCGTGCTGCCGGACGGCGACCTCGAACCGTACGGCGGGCGGGCCGAGGTGACCGCGATGATGCTGCGGGCCGCCACCGCCACCTGCGACTTCTACCTCGAACACACCCCGACCGACGGCATCCCGTACTGGGACACCGGCGCACCCGGCCTGGCCTCGCTCGGCGACTACCTGGATCGCCCGGCGGACCCGTACAACGATCATGAGCCGGTCGATTCGTCAGCCGCCTGCATCGGCGCACAGGGGCTGCTGCGACTCGGCCGCTACCTGACCGGTGCCGGGCAGCCCGACGCCGGTCGCCGCTACTGGCAGGCCGGGCTGACCGTGGCCGGCACCCTGTTCGACGAGCCGTACCTGAGCACTGACACCCGCCACCAGGGACTGATCCTGCACTCGATCTACCACCGACCGAACGGCTGGGACCACGTGCCGGCCGGCAGCCGGGTGCCGCACGGCGAGTCGAGCATGTGGGGCGACTACCACGCCCGCGAACTGGCGCTCTACCTGCAGCGGGTGGCCCGCGACGAGCCGTACTACACGTTCTTCGGCCCGGCCGACGCCGACGCCACCGACGGCACGGGCAGCGCCGACAGCGCGGGCACCGTCGGGGGCGGGCGGTGACCGCCTCCGCGCGGGTCGCCATCGTCACCGGCGGTTCCCGGGGGATCGGGCGCGGGATCGTGCTGTCGCTCGCCGCCGCCGGGTACGACGTCGTGGTCAACTACGCCCGGAACGCGACGGCAGCCCAGCAGGCCGGCGAGCAGATCGAGGCGGCCGGCCGGCGGGCGCTACTGGTCGGCGCGGATGTGTCGGTCGGCGCGGACCGGCAACGGCTGGTCGATCAGACCGTCGCGACCTTCGGCCGGATCGATCTGCTGGTCAACAACGCCGGTGTGGCCCCAGATGTGCGGGCGGACCTGCTCGACGCGACGGAGGAGTCCTTCGACCGGCTGATCGACATCAATCTGAAGGGTCCCTATTTTCTGACCCAGCAGGTCAGCCGAGCCATGATCGACATGGTGGCGGCCGGCACCGTCACCGCGCCGAAGATCGTCATCGTCTCGTCGATCAGCGCCTACACGGCGAGCGTCAACCGGGGCGACTACTGCGTGGCCAAGGCCGGCCTGGCGATGACCACCCAGTTGTACGCCGCCCGCCTCGCTGAGCACGGCATCAACGTCTACGAGATCCGGCCCGGCATCGTCGCCACCGACATGACCGGCCCGGTCCAGTCGAAGTACGACGACCTGATCTTCAAACAGGGTCTGACGCCGATCCGCCGCTGGGGCCAGCCGGACGACGTCGGGCGGGCGGTGGTGGCGGTCGCCACCGACCTGCTGCCGTTCAGCACCGGTCAGGTGCTCGACGTCGACGGTGGCTTCCACGTACGGACGCTGTAGTAGCCAGCGGACGACTCAGCCTGCCGGCACCCCTACGGGTGACCGTTGAGGGGTCGACCAGGGCTGCGCCCGGAGGTGCCGACGTCGACCGGCCGGCAGGATTCGGAGCATGGACATCGCTCTGGTCGGCTGGTTGGCGTTGACCGGTGGCTGGCTCGCCGCCGCCGTGATCGCCGAGTCGCTGCCGTCGGCGGGCAGCCCGGCCGCGCTGCGGCGCCGGGTCGGCTGGCTGACCGCGTTCGTGCTGGCCGGCCTGGGTGGGATCGCCGGGTTGATCGGTGGCGGGGCGGCCAGCGCACAGGTGTTGCTGGTCGCTGTGCCGGCGGCGGCGGTCGCGGTGGTGACCCTGCCGCGCCTGCGGCGGCTGTACGGCGGATCGGCGGCATTCGTCACCGCGCCCGCCGCGCCGAGTCCGCCAGGGCTGCTGGCCCGCGCGGCGCACCCGTTGGTGGCGTTGCCGGTGCAGGTGACGGCGGTGGCGCTGGTGCCGGTGGCGGCGCGGTACTTCGGTGGTGTGCCAGGGCTGGGGGCGGTGGCCGACGCGCTGGTGCTGACGGTGGCGGTGATCCTGCTGGTCGCGGTCGGGGTGCGGCATGCGCTGCGGCACAGCGCGCTGGCTGAGCAAGCTGGGCACGGTTGAGCCCCGGGACGCGCCCGGGGCTCAACCGTGGGTCAGTCCAGGTCGAACTCGCCGTCCCGGGCACCGCCGAGGAAGGCGTCCCACTCGTCGGAAGTGAAGATCAGGACCGCTCCGGTCGGGTTCTTCGAGTCGCGAACCGCGATGGCCTGGTCGACGAACGCGATCTCCACGCAGTTGTCGCAGTTCGGCCCGCTGCGCGAGCTCTTTCGCCAGGCCGCACGGGTCAGGTCTACCCGAAGCCCCTTGACCTCGATGTCCACAATGGCTCCTTCGCGCGTTCAGCGATCATCGCGACGGACTCCTCGGGAGTGAGTGCCGCCGCGCGTATGTGATCGAAGATAAATATGTATTTGCGTAGTTCTTCGGTCTTCTCCAGGAAGAGCCCACCGGTGGCGTTCTCCGCGTAGACGACATCCGCGTCGCTGGGCTCCGGAAAGTCGAGGATGGTGAACGTCCCGTCCATTCCCGCGTGTGCCCCCACCTCGAACGGAAGGACCTGCAGGGTCACGTTCGGCAGGTCCGCCGCCTCGACGAGGCGGTGCAGTTGGGCGCGCATCACCGCGTCGCCGCCGACCGGCCGACTCAGCACCGCCTCATCGAGCACCGCCCATACATCGATCTGATCTTCCTGTGTCAGTAACGACTGACGCTTCAGTCGGACATGGACGCGGTGGGCAACTTCTTCGTCGGTGATGTCGGGTCGGGCCGAGCGGATCATCGCCTGGGCGTAGTCGGCGGTCTGCAGCAGACCGGGAACCACCTGCTGCTCGTACGCCCGGACCGACCGGGCCGCCGCCTCGAACCCGACGTACGCGCCGGTGAGCACCGTGGAGTACGGATGCCACCAGCCCTTCTGCCGAGCTTCCCGGGCGATCTGCACCAGCTCCTCGGCCTCGACACCGGTCACGCCGTAGATCTCCAGCATGTCGCGGACGTCCCGGGGAGTCGCGGTGGTGTGTCCCGTCTCGATCCGGGAGACCTTGGAGGCGGAGCACTCCAGTCGTTCGGCCACCGCATCGATCGTGACTTTCGCGGCTTCCCGCCGCCGGCGCAGTTCGGCGCCGAGACGGCGGCGACGGACGGTTGGGCTTCGGCGCTCGGTCACCGGTCACCTCCGGTCAGGGGTGTATGGGGCAGTCGGCCGGACCCCGCGCACGCGGTTGAGGGGCGACGGGGGTTACGTCGCGAGCGGTCGTGCGTGGACGGGGAGGGAGGCCGACGCGGAAGAAAGCCTGTTCAGTCTGCCGCCCGTACACGTAGGACTTCAAGCAGCAATCGACTGAGTGATTTTCGCATCGCGCCAAAACCACTTTGCAACTTGCATCGAAGGCGATGGTAGTGCACCCTTTGCGTAGGCCCCAGATCACTCAGCGTTCATCCAAGATCGTATCCGCCGCGGTTGCGCCGTACCGCGACGGTGCCTGCTGTCCGGACACCCACAACGCCGTGCCCGTCTGACCACCGGCTCCACCGGTGGAGCATCCGACAGTGCCCGGTGCGAATCCGCATGCCCGGCAGCAATCGGACAACGGCAGCTCGGAACAGGAGTAGCGGTGCTACTACCCCGCTCAGGAGACGTCCTCCACGTGACCCGTGCGGCAAGCGTGCAGTTCCTCGAGCCGCTCCTCTTCCGGGTGATCCGGGTCCACGACTGGCCGACCTACCAGGGTTGGGTCTGGCTGGACGGCTACGAACTCAACGCCAGCGGCGAGGCCGTCGACCGACGCTCCATTTTCGTCCAGATCGACGGCCTACGCCAGCTCCGGGTGGTGGCCGACCGGCCGGGTCGGACAGCCGCCCGGCGGCCGGCTTCGGCGGTGATGTCGGCGCGGGCCAGCTGACCCCGGCTCAGTCCTCTTCTCCGTCGCCCGGCTCACCGGTCGGCCCGACCGACCCGGTCGGTTCAGCCGGACCCGTCGGCTCGGAGTTGGTCGCGGCGATCACCAACAGGATCTCAGTACCGGGCGGCACCTCCGCTCCGGTCGGCGGATCTGTCTCGAGCACCGTGCCAGCCGGCTGGTCCGAACCGCGCTGTTCCAGCCGGTACACCAGGCCCCGCTCATCGAGCTCGGCACGGGCGTCCGCCAGCGACAGCCCGGTCAGTGTCGGTACGACCACCAGCGGCGCCTCACTGGTCTGCTCCTCGGTCGGCTCCGGCTGCTCCTCGGTCGGCTCGGGCTGCTCCGTCTCCGGCTGCGAGGTCGGCCCCGTCGCGGTCGGAGCAGCCGTCGGCGTCGGCCCGCCCGGATCCGTGGAGTCGTCCAGCGTGCTGGCCCACCAGATCACCAGGCCGACCAACGCGACCAGCAGCAGCACCAGGACACCGATCAGGATCGGCAGCCACCACGGCCGGCCGCCGCCTTCCGTACCGCCCGGTCCCGGCCAGTCGCCGGTGCCGCCGCCACCCGCCGCCGGGCGCACCGGCACCCCGGCCCGGCCGGACCACGCCGGCTCCCGAGCACCACCGGCGGCGGAACCAGCCGGAAGGTCGGGTGCGGTCGAGCCGAGGTGCCCGCCCCGGTCGGCGACCGTCGCCCCCGGGTCGCCTCCCGGTGTGCCGGGCCGACCGAGCGGCTGGTCGGACCCACCGGTCGACTCGGCCTGGTCACCTGACCCACCGGCCCTGGTCGCCCAGGGGTCGACCGGCCGCGGCAGCTGGCTGGTGTAGTCCCCGACGTCACGCCCCGCCGAGCCGTCCTCCGCAGGATCCCTCGGTCTGTCGGCCATGACTCGTCCTCTCCGTACTACCGGTACGTGCCACCGGGCGTGACTGTCGGTAGAGCTCAAGATAGCGACCCGCCCGCCGGACAGCGTGCCCCACGCCCACGAGTCGCCGGAGTTCGCCACTACCGCTACAGTGCCCGGCATGGCCGTACGAGGCTGGGGAAGATCGGTCGCGACGGCGACCGGCATCGCTGCGGGCGCAGGTGCCGCGCAGCTCGGTCTGGGCTACGGCCTCGGCATAGTTGCCTGGTTACCGTCAGTTGACGGCGGAGGAGAGGCTTCCTGGGTCGCCAGCCTCGCCTGGGCGACGTGGATCACGGCGACCTCGGTGGTGATGGGTGCCGTCGTCGCGGACCGGCTCGCGCCGTCACCTCCCAACTCGGAACCGTCGGCCGGCGCCGATCCGGATCGAACGCCGGACAGCCTGCTGACCGCAAGCCTGTGGCGACTCGCCCTGGCCGCAGCGGCCGCGATCGGGGGAATGCTCACGGTCGCCCTGATCGCCGTACCCGCGCGCAGCGCGACCCGGGCCGACACCTTCTCCCCACAGACCATCGCCGCCGGGTACGCGATGGTGGGCGCGGTCGTCGGACTGCTGATGGCGATCTGGGCGGTCGCCTCCCGGGCGGCGGCGGCGAACGCCATCGCCACTGTCGGCTGGCTCTGGCTGCTGGCGGTGGTCGCGGTGATCGACTCGGTGATCTCCGGCACCGGGCTGACCAGCGCCCAACTCGGCGTCTGGCAGATCACTGCGGACAGCGAACAGTACTGGTTCCGCAACATCTACCTACCTGGGGCGGCGCTGTCACTGGGTTCGGCGTTCATCATCGGCGCGGTCTCGGCCTGGCCGGCCGCCCGCGACGCGCGTCGCCGGGTGGGCGCCGCGATCTCCGGCGGCGTCGGCCCGGTGCTGATCGCCGCCGCGTACTTCCTGGCTGCCCCCCGGCTGGTGGGACCGCGGGCGGAGCAACTCTCGGCGCATCTGCTCGCCCCGTACGCGGTGATCGCCGGCCTGGCCGGGTCGGTGCTGGTCACCGCGATCGCGCAGCGGCTGGAGATGTCCCGCCGGCAGCCCGCCACCGCCACCGACCGCGACCACGACGGCGCTTCGGCCGCCGACGCGTCTGCCGATGGCCGGGACGATGCCTCCGGCTCCGGCTCCGCTGAAGGCCGCGACGCGCCGGTGCCGGAGCAGCCGACCAGTGGCCAGGTGGCCGACGCCCCGGCTCGGGGCACGGCTTCGGTCACCGGCGGTGGCCGGCCCAAGCCGACCACCCCCGATGGCAGCTGAACAACGCGAATCAGTCGACCGGCCAGGTGTGCACCGGTTCGTTGCTGCGTTGCAGTTCGGCGTAGCGCTGCAGCATCTGGTGCAGCGCGTCGGGTCGGGCCAGGCCCTGCTCCCGCTCGGCCCGCCAGACCGACTCGGTCTGCCAGACCGCACCGTTGCGCCTCAACCGACAGCGTTGTTCGATGATGCCGAGCAGCCGGTCACGCTGCTGTGGCGAGACACCGAACCGGTCCAGCCCGGCGTACGCCTTGGGAAGCAGGACATCCAGCACCAGATCGGTGACCGGAATCTCGCCGAGCTGCGGCCAGTGCATGTGTGCGGCGATCCCGCGCCGCGCAGCCTGGTGGAAGTTCTCCTCGGCCGCACCGAAGCTCAGCTGGCTCCACACCGGGCGGTCCGCCTCGGCAAGCTCCCTGGCCAGGCCGAAGTAGAAGGCGGCGTTGGCGAGCATGTCGACGACGGTCGGCCCGGCGGGCAGCACCCGGTTCTCCACCCGCAGGTGCGGTCGACCGTGCATGATGTCGTACACCGGCCGGTTCCACCGGTAGACGGTGCCGTTGTGCAGCCGTAGCTCGCTGAGCTCGGGCACGCCGCCGGCCTGCAGCACCTCGACCGGGTCCTCGTCGGCGCAGATCGGCAGCAACGGCGGGAAGTACCGGACATTCTCCTCGAACAGGTCGAAGATCGACGTGATCCACCGTTCACCGAACCACACCCGGGGCCGTACGCCCTGCGCCTTCAGCTCGTCCGGCCGGGTGTCGGTGGCCTGCTCGAACAGCACGATGCGGGTCTCCGCCCAGAGCTGTTTGCTGTAGAAGTACGGTGCGTTGGCACCGAGCGCCACCTGGACCGCCGCGATCGCCTGGGACGCGTTCCAGTAGTTGGCGAAGTTGTCCGGGGAGACCTGCAGGTGGAACTGCACGCTGGTGCAGCCGGCCTCCGGGGCGATCGAGTCGGTGTACGCCTGCAGCCGCTCCACCCCCCGGATGTCCAGCCGGATGTCCTCCCCGCGGGCGGCGACGATCTGCTCGTTGAGCACCCGGTAACGCCCGTTGGTGGAGATGTTGTTCAGCACCAGGTGCTGTGGGGTGAGGGTGGGCAGGATGCCGATCAGGATGATGGCCGCCTCGGCCTTCGCCGCCCGGTCACCGGCGCGAGCCAGGCTGGCCTGCAGGTCGGCTTCGTAGTCGGCGAATCCGTCGGCCTCGATCAGCCGCGGGCGCGCGTTGAGTTCGAGGTTGAACTGCCCGAGCTCGGTCTGGAAGGTGGGGTCCGCGAGGTTGGCCAGGATCTCCGCGTTGCGCATCGCGGGCTCCGCGTACGGATCTACCAGGTTCAGCTCGATCTCCAGCCCGGTCGTCGGCCGGTCGGCGTCGAACTTGAAGTCGTCGAGCATCAGCGCGAAGACGTCGAGGCAGCGGCGGACCTTTTGCCGGTAGCGTACGCGATCCTCCCGACTGAACGACGCGCGTGAACCGACATCCCTGCCCATAATGCCCTCCCCGGCGCGCCCCGAACGGCCGCCGCCACGCTCGCTGGCCGAGCGGCGCGGCAGAACCGTTCCGACTGTGTGGTGGTGCAACCCTGCTCGACCGCAGCTGTCGTCGGCTCCCCCAGCCGGGACAGGCGTTGATCGCCCCAAAGTGAGCGGACCGAAGCGCTCGGTTTCACCTTTTCACATCCGACGGGCGTCTTCTACTGGGGTTACTACAGACAGCGGCACCCCGGTCACCGAGGAGGTGGCCGGGGTGCCGCTGTGTCGCGCCGGGTACGGGCGCCGGGGTTCACCCCTGACGGATGGCCTCGCCCTCGATCTCGATCTTGATCTTCTTGCCGACCAGCACGCCGCCGGTCTCCAGGGCGACGTTCCAGGTCAGGCCGAACTCCTCACGGTCGATCTCGGTGCTGGCGGTGAAGCCGAAGATGTCCTGGCCGAACGGGCTGCGGCCGGCGCCCTCGAACTCGACGGCGAGCTCCACCGGCCGGGTCACGTCCTTGACCGTCAGGTCACCGGCGAGCACGAACTCGTTGCCGCTGTGCGAGACGATCCCGGTGCTGCGGAACTCGATGGTGGTGAACTTCTCGACGTCGAGGAAGTCGCCGCTTCGCAGGTGGGCGTCCCGGTCGGCCTGCCCGGTGTTGATGCTGGCCGCCTGCAGCACCGCGGTGACCGACGACTGCAGCGGGTCCTCGGCGACGGTGATGGTGGCGGTGGCGTCGGTGAACTCACCGCGGACCTTGCTGACCATCATGTGGCGAGCGACGAACCCGACCCGCCGGTGGGCCTGGTCGAGTTCGTAGGTGCCGGCGGTGGGAATGGTGATGCCGTTCCACTCGCGGGTGGTCTGGTCGGTGCTCATGGCTACTGCCTCTCGCGGGACATTCGGTTGAAGGGGGAACATGTGCGACAGCAACAATAGACTAGGCAATATTCCTCATGTCAAGTACTGCTACGATGACCTGGTGACCGAGAACCTCGCCGACGATCCCCGGATCACCGCGATCGGCCTCCTCTTCGAAGTCCACACCGGGCTCGCGGCCCGCTTCGCGGCGCAGTTCGAGGAGCACGGCCTGTCGACGGTCGAGTTCGAGGTGCTGATGCGGCTGCGCCGTTCCGCAGGTCACCAGCTGCGGATGACCGACCTGGCCGCTCAGGCTGCGCTGTCCACCAGTGGCGCGACCCGGGTGGTCGACCGGATGGTGCGCGACGGGCTGGTCTGCCGGCGCGCCTGCCCGTCCGACCGGCGCAGCTCGTACGCGGTGCTCACCCGGGCTGGACAGCAACGCCTCGACGACACCCTCCCCGGCCACCTGCAACTGATCGACAAGTGGTTCACCGGCCAGTTCGAGCCTGCGGAGTTGGCGACACTACTCGACACCCTCCGACACCTTCGTGACGCGGTGCATCCGCAGGCAACCGCCGGCAGTGACGAAGTGACCGCGCCGGTCCGTTGACCGACGCCGGCACCGGCAGAAGGACCGGCAGAAAGCACCCTTGATCAACGACATAAAGTTCTGAAAGCCGCAAACAGCTCGGATGGGCCGGATAGCGTACTGGCGACCGGGAACGTAACGGGGGGTGCGGCGCGAAGGCCAGGACATCTGGTCCAGGCCGGGGGGCGATTCCGCGCCAACCCGGGGGGCGTGTCGACGTCCGGCGGGCGGCCAGTGATGGCCCCGCCGGACGTCCGCGTCCTGACCTGATTCATCCCTGACCCACCGCCTCCCGTTCCCGGGGCAGCAGGGTGATCCCGGCACTGTGGCAGGCCGCCACCAACCGGTCCCGGGCCGAAGCCCGCGACGCCGTCGTCTCAGCGTGCACCACCAGCTCCACCATCGCCTCCACCGCGTCCCGCGGCTCTGGGCCGTTGCCCAGCGAACGGGCCGCCACGGCGTACCACTCCGTCGCCAGCTCCCGTTCCCCGCGCCGCGCCGCGAGGGTCGCCTCGATCAACGCGCACCGGGGATCGTCGCCCGGCCCGGCCTGGTCGGCAGGGTGACCAGGCCGGTCCACCCCCTCCACCGGCATCACCTGGCCACGGAGCTCGGTCAGGGCGTCGGCCGCTTCCGCGAGGCGGCCGTCCTGGGCCAGCGCCAGCCCGACGATGCCCAACACCTGCCGCCGGTGACTCGGATCCCCGACGGCGGTCAACGCCGCCAACACCCGGCGTCCCAGGTCGGCTGCCCGCGCGTACCGGCCCTCAAGCCTGGCCACCTCGGCCAGGTTGGCCCGGGCCAGCAGCCGCAACCGGTCCTCGCCGGACCTGGCCGCGAGCCGGTCAACCGCCGCGAGCCGGCGCCGGGCGGCCCGCAGGTCACCCGATCGGATCTCGTGCCGGGCCAACGCGTGCTGGGCGAGCGTCATCTCCCGGATCCGGCCGATTCGGCCGGCCAGGGCAAGCACCGCCTCGGAGTGCGCCCGCGCCTCGTCGAACCGACCGGCGGCCAGGCAGGCAGAGCTGAGCACGGTACGCGCGGCCAGCTCACCCGACGTCTCCCCGAGCTCGATGAAGGTGACCAGCGCCGACCGGACCGCCGGAAGTTCCTGCGGGCCGGCGTCGTGCTCCAGCGCGAGCTGAGCCACGCCGATCTGGGCCCAGGCCCGGATCGCCGGGTCCGCGTCGGCCGACCGCGGGTCGTCGAGCAGCCGGCGCAGCCAGCGCCGTCCGGCCACGTCGCGTCCCCGGAACCGCCACCACCGGGGCAGTGCGGCGGCCAGGCGCAGTGCGGTGTGCGGGTCGTCGTTGGCCGAGTGGGCGAGCGCGGCCCACAGGTCACTGGCCACCTCGTCGAGCCGACTGACGACGGTGACCAGCTTCGGCCCGGCCAGGTCGACCGCCGCCCGCTCGGCGAGCCGCGCGAACAGCACGGCGTGCCGACGCCGGATCGCCGACAGTTCGCCGTGTGCGGCGGCCCGCTCGGTGGCCAGATCCCGCACCACGTCGATCAGCCGGAACCGGTACGGACCCGCGCCCCGGGCACCGAGCAGCCCCAACGACATGAGCCGGTCGAGGAACGGCACCGCGTCGACCCGACCGTCCTGATCCGACTGGCCGATGTCGGGCTGGCCGATGTCGAGTTGGCCGATGTCGAGTTGGCCGATGTCGAGTTGGCCAACATCCGGCTGGACCGGATCCTCGGCGAGCATCCCCTCGGCCAGCTCGACCGACCACCGGTTGCGGAACGCCGAGAGCCGACGTACGCCACGCCGTTCGGCGGGGGTGAGCAGCGCGTAGCTGGCCGCGACCGCGTCGCGCAGAGTCACCGCCACGGCTTCCCTGCTGGGTGGTGGCACGGCCAGGTCGAGCAGCCGGTCGCCGTACCGGTTGAAGATCTCGTTCAGGTCGAGCGCCCGCCCCCGGGCGGCGGCCAGCTCGATGGCCAGCGGCAGCCCGCCGAGCCGCCGGACGAGCCCGACCAGCGCGCCGACCTCGCCGGGGTGCACCGGTTCCCGGCGTACCTGCCGGAGCCGGGCCAGGAAGAGCCGCGCCGCCGGGTAGCCGGCGACCGTGGCCAGATCGGCCTCGGTGTCGGCCGGCGGCACCTCCAGCGGCGTGACCGGCCAGACCCGTTCACCGGGGAGTCCGACCGGGTGCCGGCCGGTCGCCACCACCTGCAGCGACGGAGCGGTACGGGTCAGCCAGTGCAGCGCGTCGGCCATCGCCACCGGTGCCCGTTCCACCGCGTCCACCAGCAGCAGTGCCGGGCCGTCGGCTAGCCGGGCCGCCAGGTCGTTGACCCGCCCGACGCCGAAGACGGTAGCGGTGGCGGTCAGTACGTCACTGACGGTGGAGCCTTCGGTGACGACGATGCCACCGGTGCCGCCCGGATACCGGTCGGTCACCTCGGCGGCGACCGCGAGCGCCAGGCTGGTCTTGCCGACTCCGGCAAGTCCGACCAGGCTGACCAGCCCTGCCCCGGCACCGGGTCCCGCAGTCAGCAGGCCGGCCAGGTCGGCCACGTCACAGTCGCGGCCGATCAGTTCGCCGGGCAGTGGGACACCCCGGCTACGGCCGGGCCCGACCAATGTCTCGATGTCGCCGGCAGCCTCGCTGCGCGGCCCGGCCGGGAACGCTGCGGTGGCGAGTGCCGGGGTCAGCTGGCGCGGGATCGTCGGACGCGGCTCGGCCGGCCGGCCCCGCGCCGCCGCGTGGAACTCGGCCCGGTCCTCTCCGGTCAGGCCGAGCGCGGCGACGAGCAGATCGACCGTGGTCCGCTGCGGCCGGGCCGTGCGGGCCCGTTCCAGGTCCCGGACGGTACGCACGCCGACCCCGGCCACCGCGGCGAGCTCCGCCTGGGTCAGGCCGACGGCCAGCCGTCGGCTGCGGAGTAGTTCGTCGAACCCGACCCTGCTCTGGTCAGGAGCATGATCCGGACTCATGGCAGGAGAGGGTACGCATTGCAGGGTGCCCGGGTCAGCTTTCCGTCCGGCTGACGACCCGAAAGGAACGGATTTCCGACACAACCGGTGAGGTGCGGTGCCCTCCGGGGCACCCTTACAAGCTCATCAAGCGTCGGCCAGCCCAAGATCACGAGCGATGATCATTCGCTGGATCTCCGAGGTGCCCTCGCCGATCTCGAGAATCTTCGCGTCGCGCCAGAATCGCGCGACCGGGAACTCGTTCATGAAGCCGTACCCACCGTGGATCTGGGTCGCCTCCCGGGCGTTCTGCACGGCGCACTCGCTGGCGTGCAGCTTCGCCACCGCGGCCTGACGTTTGAACTGGTCACCGGCGAGCATCCGGGCGGCCGCGTCGTAGTAGGCCAGCCGGGCGGTGTGCGCCCGTACCTCCATGTCAGCGATCTTGAATTGGATCGCCTGGTACCCGCCGATGAGCTGGCCGAATGCGCGGCGCTGACCCGCGTACCGGACGGACTCGTCGACGCAGCCCTGCGCGAGGCCGACCGCAAGGGCGGCGATCGCGATCCGCCCTTCGTCGAGGATCCGGAGAAATTGCGCGAACCCCCGACCACGCTCACCCAGCAGATTTTCGGCCGGAACCCGGCAATCGTCGAACGTCAACTCGTGGGTGTCCGAGGCACACCAGCCGACCTTGGAGTACCCCGGCGCGACGGTGAACCCAGGCGTCCCGGCCGGCACGATGAAGGTGGACAGTTCCTTCGACCCGTCCGGCCTGCTCCCCGTCACCGCGGTGACCGTCACCAGCGAGGTGATGTCGGTGCCCGAGTTGGTGATGAACGCCTTCGAACCGTTGATCACCCAATGGTCACCGTCGCGCACCGCCCGGGTGGCGGTCCCTCCGGCGTCGGAGCCGAATCCCGGCTCGGTCAACCCGAAACCGGCCAACGCCGCCCCGCTGACCAGCTCCGGCAGCCACCGCTCGCGCTGCTCCGGGGTGCCGAACCGGTAGATCGGCATCGCACCGAGCGAGACCGCTGCCTCCAGCGTGATGGCCACACTGGAATCGACCCGGGCCAGCTCCTCCAGCACCAGACAGAGCGCGAAGTAGTCGCCGCCCATCCCGCCGTACTCCTCCGGGAACGGCAACCCGAACAGCCCCATCTTGCCCATCTGGCGGACGATGTCGTAAGGGAAGGCATGCCGCTGGTAGTAGTCACCGATCACCGGCGCGATCGCCTCGCGGGCGAACTCGCGGACGCTCTCCCGCAGCGCCTCCTGCTCGTCGGTCAGCCTGAAGTCCATGCTCAGATCCTTTCTGGAGGACTCGCAGCCCGGTCGCCTGTCACTGGCACCGGGTGCCGCACCTGCGGTGCCGCTAGACCGGAGTGACGCCGTGCCTGCGGTGGGAGAAGTGCCGGTCCCGGCCGGTGGCCGCCGCGTACCGTCGGACCAGTTCGGCGCGCAACTGTTCGGGTCGGACGATGTCGTCGACGACGAGTTCGCTGGCGAGCCGGGTCAGATCGATGTCGCGCTCGTACTCGGCGCGGCGGGCGGCGACGAAGCCGGCCCGCTCGTCGGGATCGTCGATCGCCGCGATCTTGTTGGCGTAGACCGCGTTGACCGCAGCCTCCGCGCCCATCACCGCGATTTTCGCGGTGGGCAGGGCCAGGGTGGCGTCCGGCTCGAATCCGGGGCCGGCCATCGCGTACAGCCCGGCACCGTAGGCCTTGCGGACCACGACGCAGATCTTCGGTACGGTGGCCTCCGAGATCGCGCTGATCATCTTCGCGCCGTGCCGGATGATGCCCTGCTTCTCCACGGCGCTGCCGACCATGAAGCCGGGCACATCGGCCAGGAACAGCAGCGGTACGTTGAACGCGTCGCACAGCTGCACGAACCTGGTCGCCTTGTCGGCGGAGTCGACGAACAGCACCCCGCCCTTGAACATCGAGTTGTTGGCGACCACGCCGACCACCTGGCCGGCCAGCCGGCCGAAGCCGACGGTCAGCTCGCGGGCCCACAACGCCTGGATCTCCAGGAAGCTGCCCTCGTCGAGCAGTCCCTTGACGAACCGGCGCATGTCGAACGCCTGCCGTTCGCTCGCCGGCACCAGCGCGGCGAGGTCGACCCCGGCCGGCGGCTCGACCGCCGCCGTCGCCGGTGGCGGCTGCTGCCAGTTGCCCGGCAGGTAGGACAGGTAGCGGCGGACCACATCGAGCGCGTCGTCCTCGGTCTTGCACAGGAAGTGCCCGACGCCGGACTCGGCGCAGTGCACCCGGGCACCGCCCATCGCCTCCAGCGTGGTCTTCTCACCGGTGACCATCTCGACCATCCGGTCCGAGCCGAGGTACATGCTGGCGTTGCCCTCGACCATCGCCACCACGTCGCAGAACGCCGGAATGTAGGCACCGCCGGCGGCCGACGGCCCGAACAGGGCACAGACCTGCGGGATCGCCCCGGAGGCCCGGACCTGGTTCCAGAAGATCTTGCCGGCACCGCGCCGGCCGGGGAACAGGTCGACCTGATCGGTGATCCGGGCCCCGGCGGAGTCGACCAGGTAGACCATCGGCAGGCCGGCGTCGTACGCCCGCTCGATGATCCGGATGATCTTCTCTACGGTACGGGCGCCCCACGAGCCGGCCTTGACCGTGGAGTCGTTGGCCATCAGGCAGACCTGTCGACCGTCGATGGTGGCGGTGCCGGTGACCACACCGTCGGCGGGCAGCCCGTCGGCGAGGGCGTTGGCGTACCGGCCGTCCTCCACGAAGGAGCCCGCGTCGACCAGCCGGTCGACCCGTTCCCGGGCGAACAGCTTGCCCCGGGCGGCGTTCGCCGCATGGTACTTCTCCGCGCCGCCGGCCCGGATCCGCTTGTCGAGCCGATCCAGCGCCTCACCGTCCAGTGTCACGCCGCCCCCTCGCGCCAGCCCATACTAAACGATCGTTAGGCTACCGCACGACGGTCACCCTCGCGACCCCCGCCAGCGGGTCAGCTGGTCGGGGTGAGCCGGGTACGCGGGCCGGCACGCAGCACCCCGGAGGGAAGCTGCCTGCCGACCAGCTCCTCGGCCAGCGCGGCGGCGGCCAGCAGGGCATCCAGGTCGATCCCGGTCTCGACGCCCATGTCGTGCAACATGTGCACCACCTCCTCGGTGGCCACGTTGCCGCTGGCCCCGGGCGCGTACGGGCAGCCGCCCAGGCCGCCGACGCTGGCGTCGAACTCGGTGACCCCCAGCTCCAGCGCGGCCAGCAGGTTCGCCAACGCCGTACCCCGGGTGTCGTGGAAGTGCAGCAGCACCGGTACGGCCGCCTGCCGGTCGCGCACCGCCGTGACCAGCTCGCGGACCCGGCGCGGGGTGGCCATCCCGGTGGTGTCGCCGAACGCCACCCGGTCCGCCCCGTCGGCCACCACCCGGTCGACGATCCCGGCCACCCGCTGCGGGTCGACCTCCCCTTCGTACGGGCAGCCGAAGCTCGTCGCCACGATCACCTCGACGTGCGCCCCGGCGGCGTGCAGCAGCGGAATCAGCGCGGCGATGTCGTCCAACGACTCGGCGGTGGACCGGTTGACGTTGCGCCGGTTGTGCGTGTCGCTGGCCGACACCACCACTTCGACCTCGGAGAAGCCGGCGTCCAGTGCCCGGCGGGCCCCGCGCAGGTTCGGCACCAGCGCCGAGTAGCGCACCCCGGGCGCCCGCCGGGCCCGCCGCCACACCTCGTCGGCGTCGGCCATCTGCGGGATCGCCTTCGGGTGGACGAACGAGACCGCCTCGATCCGGCGTACGCCGGTGCCGGACAGCGCGTCCAGCAGGCGGACCTTGCCCTCGGTCGGGATCGGCTGCTCGTTCTGCAGGCCGTCACGCGGCCCGACCTCGCGGATCGACACGGACTCGGGAAGGGGCGTCGCTGCCATCCGTCCAGCATCCCGCGCCCGTGCCGTCCACTCAATGGGATCCGGTGAAGGTCACCGTCGCGTCGACGCGACGGACTGCGTCGGACCGGACCTCACCGCATCCGGCCGACGATGCCGGTGTCGTAGTCACCGGAGACGAACTCCGGGTTGTCCAGCAGCTCGGCGAAGAACGGCAGGTTGCACTTTGGCCCGGCCACCTCGAAGGCGGCGACTGCGGCCCGGGCCCGGGCGATCGCCTCGGCCCGGTCGGCGCCAGAGACGATCAGCTTGGCCATCAGCGAGTCGTAGAACGGCGTCACGGTGGTGCCGGCGGCGTACCCGGAATCGACCCGGACCCCGTCGCCGGTCGGCTCCGACCAGGCGGTGATCGCGCCCGGTCCGGGCAGAAAGCGTTTCGGGTCCTCGGCGTTGATCCGCAACTCGATCGCGTGCCCGCGCGGCGCGAGGGTGGCCGGGTCGAACGTCGGCTCCAGGCCGGCGGCCACCCGCAGCTGCTCCTCGACCAGGTCCACACCGTAGACCAGCTCAGTGACCGGGTGCTCGACCTGCAGCCGGGTGTTCATCTCCAGGAAGAAGAACTCGCCGGTGGCCGGGTCGAGCAAGCATTCCACCGTGCCGGCGTTGCGGTAGCCGACCGCCTCCCCGGCCCGTACGGCGGCGGCGAGCAGCCCGGCCCGGATCTCGTCGGTCACGGCCGGCGACGGCGACTCCTCGGCGAGTTTCTGGTTGCGCCGCTGCACCGAGCACTCCCGCTCACCGAGGGCGACGACCCGGTCGGTGCCGTCCGGCGCCCGCCAGCCGAGAATCTGCACCTCCACGTGGCGTACCCGGGGGAAGTAGCGCTCGATCAGCACGGACCCGTCGCCGAACATGCGCGCGGCGAACGCCCGGACCTTGTCGAATTCGGTACGCAGCGCGGCGGTGTCGCCAGCGACGCCCATGCCCATTCCGCCGCCGCCAGCGGCGGCTTTGACCATCACCGGGTAGCCGATGGTGGCGGCGGCGTCGAGTGCGGCGTCGACGGTCTCGGCGGGCTCGGTGGTGCCGGCGGCCACCGGAACCCCGGCGGCGGACATCAGGTTCCGCGCGTTGATCTTGTCGCCCATCGCCTCGATGGCGTCACCACCGGGCCCGACCCAGATCAGGCCGGCGGACGCGACCGCGCGAGCGAAGTCGGCGTTCTCCGACAGGAACCCGTAGCCGGGGTGGATCGCCTGGGCGCCGCTGCTCTTGGCGGCGGCCAGGATCGCCCCGGTGTCGCGGTAGCTCTGCGCCGGCTGCGCGGGCCCCACACAGATCGCCTGGTCGGCCTCGGTGACGAAGGGCATGCCGGCGTCGGCCTCGGAGTGCACGGCGACGGTCCGGACGCCCAGCCGTCGGGCGGTACGGATGATCCGCCGGGCGATCTCGCCCCGGTTGGCCACCAGCAACGACTCGATCATGCCTCTCCTCGCGGGGGTGCGGCGCCCGCTGCCGGGCGCGGGGGTGTGCCCGGTGTGCTGCTCAGCCGTGCAGGGCGGCGAGGGTGGCGGCGCGCAGCAGCGTGGCCCGCCGTTCCCGGTCGACCTCGCCGCCGAGGAAGGGGGTGGAGTTCATCAGGCCGAACGCGGCGTGCGCCAGCACCCGGGCCTCGGCCGCGTCGAGGTCGTGGCGCAGCGCGGTGAGCACGGCCACCCACTCCTCGACGTAGAGCCGCTGTAGCCGCCGGATCCGCCGGCGCGGCTCCTCCGGCAACCGGTCGAGCTCGTGCAGGTGCAGGGCGATGACCGCAGGGTTGGCCAGGGCGAACTCGACATGGAACTCGATCAGTGCGGCGAGCGCGGCGGTGGCGTCGCCGGGCCGCGCCGCGACCCGGACACGTCCGCCTTCGAGCAGTTCCTCGCTGACCGGGATGAGCGCGGCGGCGAGCATCGCCTCCTTGCCGGCGAAGTGGTGGTAGAGAGCCGGACCGGTGACCCCGGCGGCGGCGCCGATGTCGTCCATCGACACGCCGTGGTAGCCGCGGGCCGCGAAGAGCCCGACCGCGATCTGAAGAATCTCGTCGCGACGTGAGCGTCGCCGTGGCGCGCTCGGCTCGGCCCCGTCCGTCGCTGCCGTCTGCTGATCTACCGTCACCTGGCCAGCCTAACCGTGTGTCGACCCGAATTGAACGACCGTTCAGTCACCGGAATGCCGTCGACTGATTCACCGGTGTCCACGCTGACCCGACGCCGACGCCCGCCGATCACCGTACCGTCACCGACGCCGAGGGCTCACCCCCGGCGGAGCGGTACCGGAGCTCACCCCCGGCGGAGCGGCACCGGAGCTCACCCCCGGCGGAGCCGGTCAGGTGCCGGCTGGGGCCGCCAGCCCGTCGACGACCCGTGCGTTGGGCAGTACCCCCAGCGCCGGACCGGGAACCACGATCTTGCTGCCCCGCACCCCGGAACCGATCACCACGTGCGGCACCGCCACCACCCGCGCGTCGACCAGGATCGGCCACTCCGGCGGCAGCCCGATCGGGGTGATCCCGCCGTACTCCATCCCGGTCCTCTGCACCGCGTCGGCCATCGGGGCGAAGCTCGCCTTACGCGCGTCGAGCAGCCGGCGGACCGTCCCGTTGACGTCCGCCCGGGTGGTGGCCAGCACCATGCAGGCGGCGTACCGGACGACACCGCCCCGCTTGCCGGCGATCACCACGCAGTTGGCCGACTCGTCGAGCGCCACCCCGTACGCGGCGCAGAAGGCGGCCGTGTCGGCGAGTTCGGGGTCGATCGACGCCACCGCCACATCGTCCACGTCGACCGGCACCTCGGCCGACCACTGCTCGACGGCGGCGGCCACCGGCGCGGCCACCAGGTCGAGTCGGCTCCGGACCGGTTCGGTCTGCAGTTTCCCCAGCACGTCCGCCATCATGCACCCGGCGGCCGGCGAGCCGTGCCGAGGGGCACCGGCCACCCGGGCGCGGTAGATTGACCGCCGCCGCCACCGCGTGCCCGGCCCGCCGCCGGGAGCGGCGCGGCACCGCCGGACAACCCGCCGAGAGGTGATCGTGGCTGCCCCGAGGGCGAGCGTCGTCGTACCCGTCTACAACACCGAGGCCTGGCTCGGCGCGGCTCTGGCGTCGATCGACCGCCAGCCACGGCGGACCGAGATCGAGGTCGTCGTCATCGACGACGGCTCCACCGACTCGTCGAGCGAGATCGCCCGCGACTACGCCCGGCGGGCGCCGGGGGTCCGCTACGTCCGGCAGGACAACGCCGGTCTCGGTGCCGCTCGCAACCATGGGGTACGCCTGGCGACCGGCAACTACCTGGGTTTCCTCGACTCCGACGACCTCTACCCCGACGGCGGGCTGGACCACCTGGTCGACCTCGCCGAGCGGGCCGGGGCGCAGGTGGCGGTCGGCGACATGCACGGCTTCCCGCCCCGGCCCAGCCCGCCCTGGCGGGCGGAGATCGTCGGACCGGCCCGCACCATCGGGTCCGTCGCCGAGGCACCGCTGCTGATCGGCAACCCGTCGGCCTGCAACAAGGTGTTCGCCCGCGACCTGGTCGACCAGGTCGGGGCCGAGTTCACCGAGGGCAGCGCGTTCGAGGATGTCCTGTTCACCGTGCCGCTGCTGGTCCGCTCCTCGCTGACCGCGCTCAGCCCACGACTGGTCTACCTCTACCGACAGCGCGGCAACGGCTCGTCAATCATGGAAGGCCGGTTCCGACCGGCGAAGATCATGCAGCATCTGAACATCATCGAACGGCTGGTCACCGGCAGCTCCGACGTCGCACCCGAGGTGGCCGGGGCGATCCGACGGTGGGTCGCGTACATGCAACTGCACTACGCCGGGCGGGCCGCCGACGTCCTCGACGACGGGCAGCTGGCCGATTTCACCCGCCGGATGGCGGCGCTGCTGGCCGACGTACCGGTGCCGGTCGCCGCCGAGTTCAGCCGGAGCCCGCACGCCGGGCTGCGCGCGGTGGCCCTCTACGAGCAGGACCCGGACGGAGTACGCCAGCCCCGGCACGACGGCCCGGTCCGGCTGCGCGGCGGGCAGCTCTACCTCGACCATCCGCGCTGGGACCGCTACCGGGACCTGCTGCGGCTACCCGCGCCGACCGTCGGCGTGCACAGCGTCCGCCGTGGCGACCCGGCCGGCGACGAGGTGGTCCGGCTCACCGGCTGGTGCGGCCTGCCCGGCCCCGGCGGCGCGCCCGGTGACCAGCGGGACGACCTGGTGCTGGAGATCGGCGACACCCGGTTGCGGCTGCCGCTGACCGTGGCTGACGGCAGCGGCGGCCGGCTCCGTTGGCGGGTCGACGTACCGCTGGCCACGCTGCCCCGCGGCCGGTACGCGCTGCGGGTCGTCGCCCGCGACGACGGTGCCGAACTGGTACTCCCGCCGGCACCGGGCGCGCCCGGCACCCGGGCGACACTGACCGCCCGGGGCCGTGCCGTGTGGGTCGCACCCGGCCGCCGCGGGCTGCGTCTGGTGGTCTCGGACCCGCTGGTCACCGCCGCCGCGACGCCGGCAAGGTGGAGTCGGATGGCCCGCTACCAGGCCGGACGCGCGGCGCGGCGCGGGGTTCGGGTAGCCCGCCAGGGCCGCCAACGGCTGCGCCGGCTGGCCGCCCGCTGACGCTGCCTGCCCCCGTGGACGCCGGCTGCCGCCCGCTGATCAGGAGTCCTCGGCCAGCAGGTCGGCGCGGCTGTCGCCGAGCAGTTCCCGCAGCCGGGCCAGGGAACGCCGGCTCTGGGTCTTGACCACCGACACCGAGACGCCGAGCGTCTCGGCAACGGTCTCGACGCTCTGGTCCTCCCAGTAGCGCAGCACCACGATCGCCCGGTCGCGGGGCGGCAGACAGCCGAGCGCGTCGATCATGGTGACCCGCAGCTCGGGCCGGGCGGACCGGGCCGGATCACCGTCCTCGCGGGGGCCGGCGATCGGCAGCTCCCGCGCGCTGAGCCGGCGGCGGTGGTCGAGCACCACCCGTAGCAGCACCTTGCGGCTGTACGCCTCCAGGTTGTCGAACCGGGACACCCGCCGCCACGCGGTGTACATCTTGGCCAGTGCCGTCTGGGTGAAGTCCTGGGCCAGATGCCAGTCGCGGCACATCAGGTAGGCGGTGCGGCGCAACCGTGGCGCAGCCGCCGAGGCGAACGCGACGAATTCCGCGTCCACGGCCCCGGACGGGGCGCGGTCCGCCGCCCTCGACCCGTCCGGGGCCGTGGACGCGGAGACCGCCTGGTCGACGGCGGGTCGCGGCTTGCCCACCACATGCCCGGGCAGGCTGATCTCAGCCGCGCCGTACACACTGCACTCCCATGCCTGGGCACCCTCCCCGGTGTGGACCTGCCGGTGTCCGACCCCTGCTGACATAGACGTCGGGTGGGCGACGATCGGTGACACGGGCGGGAAAGTCCCAGGCGTTCGCCAGCTGGTCACCAGCTGTTAGCCTTTTGCCAGGGCCCCCTTCCCCTACCCGACGGACGATGTCGGACCGACGGTTGACCCCCGCCGCCGGACCGACGCACCGACATACGTGGAAGGCGCGCTGCACCGATGGCACTGCTGAGCTTGATCATCCCGGTGTTCCGGGTCGAGAAGTACCTCGCAGCATGCCTCGACTCGGTCCTGGCGCAGCATCGTGCGGACGTGGAGATCGTGGCGGTGGACGACGCCTCCGACGACGGGTCCAGCGCCATTCTGGCCAGCTACGCACAGCAACACCCCGGGATCACCGTGGTCAGCCTGGACCGCAACGGCGGGCTGGGTGCCGCCCGCAACGCGGGTATCGCCCATGCCAGCGGTCGCTACGTATGGTGTGTGGACAGCGACGACTGGTTGCCGGACGGCTCGCTGGCCGCGGTCGCCGACCGGCTCGAGCACACCGACCCGGACTTGTTGATCACCGGGTACTCCCGGGTCCATCCCGACGGCCGGGCGGAGGAACATCCGGTCACCGGCATCGCCCCGGGCCGCCAACTTCCGGAGGTGTTCCGCTTCGCCGACGAGCCAGGGCTGCTCGACGTGCTGTGGATCGCCTGCAACAAGATCATCAAGCGGGACCGGCTGGTCGACACCGGGATCACCTTCCAGTCCGGCTGGTACGAAGACGTCTCGTTCGTGATCCCGCTGCTGGTCGCCGTGGACCGGATCGCCGTGCTGGATCGCGACTGCTACGCGTACCGGCAGCATCACGACGGCGCGATCACCCGGACGGTCAGCGACCGGCACTTCGAGGTCTTCGACCAGTGGCAGCGGGTCTTCACCTACCTTGACGCCCACCCGGGCCGGGCCGCCGCCCTGCGCCCGTTGATCTTCGGTCGGATGATCTGGCACTGCCTTCAGGTGCTCGGGCACCCGCACCGGGTGCCCAGGTCCCACCGGCGGCGCTACTTCCGGCGCACCTACGAGCTCTACCACCGGCATCGGCCGGTCGGCGGGTACCAGGTGCCGGGCAACGGCAGCGAGACGGTCAAGCACCGCCTCGTCGCGGCGAACGCCTATTCTCTCTATCAGACGTTGATGGCCGTCTGGTCACTGCGCAAACGGTTGCCCGGCCGGGCCAGCGGAGCCACCGGGGTCAGCGGGGCCAGCGGAGCTGCTGGAGCCGGTGAGCGGCCGGCAACCGCCGGTCGGACACCGCCAGCAGCGGCGGCGCTGCCGGGCACCGTACCCGCCCGGGGCGGTGCGGTCGACGACGAAGCCGAGGAGGGGGCGATCAGGTGAGGCGAGACGCCGGCTCCGACGCCTCCGCGCCGGCCGGCAGCCGGATCACCTGGCGCCTCACCGGACTACCGGCACCCCACCCCGCCGAACGGCTCGGCCGCGCCGTGGGGTTGCGGGTGCTGCGGCTACCCGGCATCCGGCGCGCGTTGGTGATCGCCGGCACCGTGGACCGGCTACGCGACCTGCCCCACCACCCAGCTGCCGGTCAGCCGGTACGCGCCGCCACCGTGGTCGTCGTCTGGTGGCGGTACCCCGGGCTCGGCTGGTCCGGCAATGTCGGCACGTTGCCGCAGCTGCGTCGGCACCGGGTCGGGCTGCCCAGGCTGCGCCGGGGCGCGGCCACCGTCCGGATGGCGCTCGCCGCCCCGGTGCCGCTGCGGTCGGCGGTACGGGCGGCGCTGCGCGCGTTGGACGGGTCCCGGACGATGCCGTCCCCGGGCACCGCCGACGTCACCGCCCTCGGTGCCCCGCCGGCGTACCTGCCGGCGGGGGCGACCGTGCTGACCGCCGGACCGCTGCCGGAGCGCGACGAGATTCGCGCCCACGACCTGGTGCTGGACAACCGGGACGCCGCCGGCCCGCGAGATTCTGACCACGACACCACCGGCCCGCCAGATCCCGGCCACGACACCACCGGCCCGCAGGGCGAGCGCGGTGCGGCGTACGGTGTCCGGTTGGCCGGCACCGGGCACGCGGTCACGACACCCGCTGGCGAGCGGCTCGTGCTGATCGACGCCGAACGGATCAACCCGCGTGGCCGGCTGGCTGCCGCGTACCGGCCGGAGGCGGCAGAGATCTCCCTCGAGTTCGCCCGCGCCGACCGGTCCGGGGCCAGCAGGTTCCGCGGACCGGTCAGTGGATCGTCCCGGTACGGGTCACTGACCGGCCCCGGGCTGGACGCGGCGGCGCTGGCCGCGCTGCGGCGGGTCCGCGCGGTGCACTGTCGGCTGGTGCCCGGTGAACATCCCGAGCAGACCGCCGGGCTGCTGGTGCAGCTCGCCGCGACCGGGGTGCTCGTGCACGCCCCGGTCCTGCCGCCCGCCGTGGCCGACCTGCTCGACCCGCAGTTACGCGTGCTCGTCACCGGACAGCCGGACGGATCAGCCGGGCCGGACGGGTCAGCCGGGCCGGACGGGTCGTTGACCGTCGAGGCGCGCAGCGTACGGCAGCGCCGGGCCGCGATGCGCGGCCACGCCGCAGGACTGCGGCTGCCCGGCCTCGCCGACGGCGGGCTGCCGGCACTCGGTCGGCCGCCATCGGTCAGCGCGGTCCTGATCACCCGGCGGCCGGAGCTGGTCACCACCGCGCTGGCCGCGATCATCGCGCAGACCTATCCGGAGATTGAGATCATCCTGGGACTGCACGGCATCGAGTTGCCGGAGTCGGCCCGCCGGGCGTTGTCCGACGCGGGCCGCCCGTTCGAGGTGCTGCACCTGCCGGAGTCGGTCGACTTCGGCGCCGGGCTCGCAGCGGCCACCCGGCGCGCCCGCGGCACACTGATCACCAAGTTCGACGACGACGACAGCTACGGCGTCGAACACGTCTGGGACCTGGTGCTGGCCCGGCACTACTCCGGGGCCACCCTGGTCGGCAAGGGAGCCGAGTTCGTCCACCTGGACGATCAGGGCGTCACCCTGCGCCGACGGTCCGGCATCCCGGAGGCGTACGGCGGAGTGGTCGCCGGTGGCACGATGCTGCTCGCCAAGAGCGATCTGGAGGCCGTCGGCGGCTGGCGCCCGGTGCCCCGCTCGGTCGACCTCGGGCTGATCGAGCGGCTCCGGGCGGAGGGCGCCACCATCTACCGAACCCATCCGCTCGGCTACCTCTACCATCGGCGGCCCACCGGGCACACCTGGGATCCGGGCGAGGCGTACTTCGTGGACAGCGCGTACTCCCGCTGGACCGGCGTCCCGGCGGAGGCGATGGGCGACGAGGTCACACCACCATCGACGGCAGCGGCCAGCGGCGCAGCCGGTGCGGCAACCAGACCAGTTGGTCGCCCACCTTCGTGACCAGACCCTCCTCGCCGAACTCGCGGGCGATGTCCAGGTCGACAGTGGTCATCCCGGCACCGTCGAGCAGCTGCTCCAGCACCGCCAGGTACGCCGGGTCGTCGATGGTCAGCAGGTTGAGCCGACCGGCCCGCCGGTCCCGGACCTGGACGAAGCCGGGGCCCCGCCGGTAGGTGCACTTGTCGAAGTAGAAGGCGTCCCGCCAGGCGGCAGCGGCCACCGTACCCGGGTCGGATTCGGCATCAGGCTCGGCGCCGGCGGAGCCGGCGGCGTCAACGGAGCCGGCTGCGCCAGTGGCACCCGCTGCGCCGACGATCTCGACCGTCGCCGGCGGACGCAGATGCCCGTACACCCGCCACAGGTCGCCGTCGCCGCCCGGCAGCCGGATCGACCAGTCCACCTCGATGGCGTAGCTGGTCAACTCGCGGACCAGGACGAGCCGGCGGACCGCGTCGGCCGCCGTCACCGAGTCGGCAGCGGTGAGGTCGACGGTGCCGGGCAGCGCCACCTTGCGTACCCCCCGGTCCAGCCAGTCCCCGACGGTGTCGGCGGCGGACCCGGTGAACTCGGCCGTGCCCAGGTCGATGCCGGGAATGTCGGCGACCGCCGGATCGTGGTCCCGGTGCAGTCGGACCACGACCGGCCCGGTCGGCGGTGCCTCGATGTCGGTGCTGATCAACGCGGTGCTCCTGTCAGACGGCGGTGAGCGCGGGCTCGGGCGTGGGGTGCCCGGCGGACGTGGCCGGATCCGTTGACGCGGCTTCCGCCTGCGCGGCGGCCCGCTCCTGGTGCAGGTGGTCGATGCGGAGCAGGTCCTGGTTCATCGCCTGCGGTGCGATCTGAATGAACTGGTCGGCGTCGCTGAACAGCAGGCCGAGGTCGCTCCAGCGGGCGAGCAGCGTGGCCACCTCCTCCTCCGACGCGGAGATCCGCCGGGCCAGTGAGGCGACGCTGTGCGGCTGGTCCAGCTGCCGGAAGGCGGCGACCTCGGTCGGATCCGTCAACCGCAGCACGTGCCAGTCGAACTGCCGCCGTTCGCTGACCAGCACGATCTCGGTGCCGAGGTCGTGGTGGGTCAACCGGCTGCGGGCATACTCGTGCTGCCAGCCGGTGACGGCCCGGTCGAGCGTCTCGGCGAGATCCTCGTCGATGCCCTGGGTCGGGGTGTCGAAAATGTACGCCAGGTCCATCAGCTCCGACTCGGGCAGGTCGTAGATGAGCCGGTACTGGGCGGCCGGCCGCAGGTCGGTGAAGCCGAGTTCCGGCTTGACGAAGTACGGGCTGAACCGTTCGATGGCGATCCGGGTGCTGCCGTCAGGTGGGCAGAGGTGGTGCAGGGCCGGCATCTGGTCGATGATCGACTGGTAGTCGGCGTCGGTCTCGCCGGGGAAGCCGTACAGGTAGTTCCAGGCGATGGTGATGCCGCTGGTCTCCGCGTCGCGCAGCATCCGCACGTTGAGGCAGCCGGTCACCCCCTTGTCCATGATCTTCAGCACCCTGCTGTTCAGGTTCTCGATGCCTGGCTGGACGCTGACCAGGCCGGCGTCGGCCAGGGCCTGCACCTGCGGGCCGCGCATGTTCGACTTGATCTCGTACTGCAGCCGCAGGTCGTAGTCGGATTCGGCCAGCCGGGGCAGCAGCGAGTTGACGTAGCTCATGTCGAGGATGTTGTCGACGACGAACATGTCCAGCACCTGGTGGCGCTCGACCAGCCCGATGATCTCGTCGTAGAACCGGCCGGGATGCTTGCTGCGGAACTGCATGAACGAGCCGTTGAGCCCGCAGAAGGTGCAGTGGTGCTTCTCGCCCCACCAGCAGCCGCGGGCGCCTTCCACCACCAGCCGGGGCTCGACCCAGTTGTTCGCCTTGGAGCGGGCCAGCCGCTCGAAGTAGCCGGTGTAGTCCGGGCTGACGATCTCAGCCGGCGGCAGCGGTGCGGTGCTCATCGGGTTGGCCACGTGTCGGCCGTCCGGGGTGGCCCAGCACAGGCCCTCGATGCTGGAGAAGTCGGCAGGGCTGTCCGCCGGTGCGGCCGCCAGCGCGGTGAGCAGCTGGGGGAACGCGGCTTCGCCTTCGCCGCGTACCACGAAGTCGATGAAGGAGAAGTTGCGGTGCAGCGCCGCGCCCTGCTCGCCGTCGCAGTTCGCCCCACCGAGCGCGGTACGGATCCGGGGGTCGAGTTTCTTCACCGCCCGGGCAGTCGCCAGCGCTGCGGTGTTCTGCTGGAACGTCGAGGTGAATCCGACGAGGTCTGGTGCCCGGTCGACGATCCGGGCGGCGATCTCGTCGATGAACTCCGGCGCGGCCCGGTGCAGGTCCATGTTGCGGCTCAGGTCGCGTTCGGACATCTGGCCCTGGACGACGCGGGTGAACTCGCTGACCCGCCATTCAGGGTCGTCGTAGAGGGCGGAGGAGAAGACCCAGTCACCGCAGCCGGAGAAGTAGGTGAACAGCGAATAGTAGTAGTAGTCGCCGAGGCCGAACTCACGTCGGTCGACCACCCAGTCGACGAAGTCGAGGTTGGCGTGCATCACCTCGACCTCGGCGTCCGGCATCTTCTGGCGGACGCTGTTGGTGAGGATGCCCAGTGCCAGCGACGGGACATCGATCGATGACCACGGCATGTTGACCAGCAGGATCCGCATGTGCCCTTCCCTTCTATGCGAGCCGCTACCGACGAACCCGGTCAGCGCGGGTGTCGGAGGTGGACAGGTGTGCCGGAGGTACGGAGGCGGTCAGGACCCGGTGGGGTGGCGACGGCCACGGCGATGGGATGGAGGCGGTCAGGCGATGCCGGCCAGGGCGCGACCCGCCCGCCTCCACCCCGTACGACCCGGATCAGAACTTGATCTTGACCGAGACCGTGACCGTGACGTTCGCGCTGCGAAGCTGGTCGCGGTTGCCGTTGATCGGGTCGTTCTCGACAACGTTCTTCCGCATGCCGTTCACCTCCTCTCCCGATCGGACCGAACCTGCCAACGTGCGGGGAACAGGGTCAGGCCACTGGCCGCGCCATGGCGAGCGCGACCGCCGTACCCTCCTCCTGCACGCCGTCGAAGTGCCGCTGCATGAACAGCAGCACGGTCTGCATCAGCGACAGATGGCTGCGGGCGTCGAAGTCGTCGTGCCCGGCCCGGCGGCGGACCAGCTGATGCGGAACGCGGCGGGCGGCCAGCAGGCCGGCGTACCGCTCCACCGGAGCCGGCGGGCAACGCACGTCGTCGCTGGAGACGGCGAGCAGCACCGGCGCGGTGACCTGGTCGACGTAGCTGGCCGGCGACGACCGGGCGTACGCCTCGGGAACCTGCTCCGGGGTGCCGCCGAACAGCATCACGTCGAGCGCTTGGACCGCCGGGGACGCCGCATGGAACGCGGCGGCGTAGTCGGCGATCGGGCTGATCGCCACCCCGAGACGCCACAGCCGTGGCTGCACACCGAGGGCGAGCAGGGTCAGATAGCCACCCCACGAGGTGCCCCACAGGGCGACCCGTCCCGCCTCGATCAACCCCTCGGTCACCAGATGCCCGCGGACCGCCGCCAGATCGGCGACCTGGGTCAGCCCGACGCCGGAGCTGAAGTCGTTACGCCAGGCGGAGCCGTAGCCGCTGGACCCCCGGTAGTTGGCACGCACCACCGCGCAGCCGGTGCTGGCCAGGATCTCCACCAGCGGGTCGTACGCGTCCCGCGCGTGCTGCGACGGTCCGCCGTGGACCAGGAAAACGGCGGGACGGGTACGCCGGTCGTCGTTCGGTGTGGTCAGCAGCACGTGGATCGGCCCGCCCGGCCCCGGCACCCACAGCTCCTGCCGCTGGTAGTCGTCGACCGTGGCGGACGCCGCCGGGTCCGGACCGGCGCCACTGTCCGGCAGCCGGACGTCACGGCCCGACCGTAGCTGCGGCGGGGTCAGCGAGTCGGTCCAGATGTAGACGACGTCGCCGTCCGGCCAGACCGCCGCGTCCAGCACACTGCCCGGCGGAGTCGGCAGCACCGCACTGGCCCGCACCGTCAGGTCGGCCTCGTGCAGGATCGTATGGGCGTGCCGATCCTGACGAATCAGGATCCGCCGGCCGTCCGGGTACCAGCTCGCGGTGATCTCGGTGTCGAACCAGCACCAGCTGTGCGGCTGTAGCCCGTCGGTCCGGGTCCAGGTCGCCGGGAAGTACCGGTCGTCCTGCTCCAGCACGAGCAGCAGCCGGGGTTGACCGCCGCCGGGGGCGAAGCCGAGCGCCCAGACCCGCCGATCCGGCTGGCCGGACACCACCCCGACCGTGGCCCCGTCGCGGCCGACCACGGTCACGGCGTCCGCGGCGGCCGGGTCGGTGCCGACCGCCGCCAGCTCACCGGTCGGGTCCAGGTCGACCAGGTACGCGTACCCGGCGGTCCGGGTGACCTCGGTGATCCGTCCGTGCGGGTCGCGCCGGTGCAGGGTCAGGCCGTCGTCGTCGGCGAGCCCGACCAGGGCGGTTCCGTCGTCGGCCATCGCGATCCCGGCGTGCCGCGCCGGCGTCACCCCGGGCAGCGCCGGAGCCGAGACCGCCGAGGTGACCTGGTCAGGGGCGCTGTTCGGGAAGTCGCGGGTACGCCAGACACCCACCCCGGCGAGGTCGTCGTCGAACCACCACACCGTCTCGCCGTCCGGGTCCAACGCGGCCCGGATCGTTCCGGTCGCCCGGTCGGTCAGCTGGGTGACCGTGTCGGTCCGGCGGTCCCAAGCCAGGATCTGGCACCGACCGTCGGCGTCGCCGACGTAGACCACCCGGTGCGGCGCGTGCTCGGCGACCGCTGGAAGTGCCGGGTAGAACAGTCGGTATTCACGGCTCATCGGCGTGCCTCCTCTGCCACGGGTCCGGTCGACGTCGCGTCGGGTTCGGTCGACGTCGCGTCGTCGGGTGGGTCCTCCGCCCCGGCGCGCAGTTGGCGCAGGTTGACCGTCGTGTAGACGGCCAGCCCGGCCAGTGCGGCGGCGAAGATCAGCGCGACGGCGGTCGGGCTGTACCAGGCGACGAGCAGGCCGGCGAGCAGCGGCGCCGGGGTCTGCAGCACCTCGCCGGCGGTGCCCATCACGGTGCCGACCCGGCCCTGCAGCTCGTCCGGCGTCAATGCGATGACCCGCGACTGGAAGATGACCCCGAGCAACGGGCTGAGCAGGAAGACCAGGCCGAAGAGCAGGCCGTACGTCCAGGTCTGCCGGGCCTGCGACATGGCCGCGACCAGGGCGACCATCGCCCAGGAGGCGACGACGATGACGGTCATCGGCCGGACCCGGCTGAACACGGCGGGCGCCAACAACGCGCCGGTCAACCCGCCTACGCTGGCCACGGTCAGCACCAGGCCGATCGACGACGCGGCCGCGCCCTGCTGCCCGGCGGTCAGAATCGCGTAGTAGATGAGTGCGCCGAAGGTGAAATTGATCCCGGCAGCCCAGATGGTCACGAAACGCAGGAACGGTTGCCGCCACACGAAACGCAGGCCGTCCCGCAGATCGGCGAGGAATGACGTGCGTTCGGCACGGTCCGGGGTGAGATCGGTGCGGATCGCACCGACCAGAAATGCGGACACCACATATGACACAGCGTCCACCAGGAATGGCACCCACCGGCCTATCTGGTAGAGCGCGCCACCGAAAACCGGACCGACGATCTGTACGGCGTGATTGCGCGCTTCCAGCCGGGACAGCGCCTTCTTGTCGTCGGCCGGCAGCACCCGGCGGATCGAGCCCGCGCCGGCCGCCTCGTAGCCGCTCTGGGCGAGCCCTTCGACGAAGGCGGCGGCAGCGAGCACCACCAGGGTCGCCGTACCGCTGGCGACCGAAACGAAAAGCACCGCCATCGTGGCGGCGGCCAGCAGCAGTGACGCCACCATCATCCGCTTGCGGGGCAACCGGTCGGCCAGTACGCCGGCCGCCGGCGCGGCGACAAGTCGACCGGCCAAGGCCAGCGCGCCCACCAGACCGGCGGCCGCCGGTGAACCGGTTATCGCGAGGGTGACCAGCGGAAAGACGATGCCGGAGGTCTGCGACCCGAGTTGGTCGACGGCCCCGGCTATCCAGTACAGCCGGAAATCCCTCTTACGGTTTCCATCAGTCGGCGTTGAATCAGCGGTTGAGGCAGCGGTCATCACTTCGGCCACATCGTCGACATAGAACGTCCCAAGGGGTGGTTGATTGAGACTGTCTTGGCGGGCGTAACTCAGGTGAAATAGATCGACCTACCGGCCCCTGACCGGGCCACGGACAGAAGGCTAACAGCGCCCCAACCGGAGCGCAAGCATGTCAATACTTCAAGTTAGCCCGGGAGGAACCAGCGGCTCGTTCAATCCGAACTTGAGGATAATCGTCCCGCAAATGAAGCTATGCCCACAGGCCGAATTATTACCGCCCTACCTGGGCGTAACAACGACTCGTTGTCATCTTTGCCGTTAAGTAGGCGATGTCAGCCGCAAACCCGGCATCGGCCCTGTTGTCGCGACAAGATCGACAAGGGTGGCTGCCGGCCGGGCGGCCAGCATCGGCCGGAGTGCGCCGGCCAGCAAGTCGAAGGCGCGGACCGCGCTGGTCGCGGTCGCCGTACCGATCACCCGGCCCCGGTCACGGGTCGGGTTGTGCCAGGCGCCCCGGTCGCGTACAGCAGCAGCCGGTCGCCGGCGGCCAACGCGGCCACCTCAGCCCGCGGGGTCGCCGGGAACGCCATCCGCTGCTGCTCCAGCACCCAGCGGATCGCCGCCCGCTCACCGAGGACCACCAGGTACGCCGCGTTCACGCCGCTGACTCTATCGACCCACGTACCGGGCGTCGGCCCAGCGTCATCCCGGCACCGACCCGCCGTACCTGCTCCAGCAGGTCGCCAGTGGACCCGTCCAGGTCGATCCGGTGGCAGACGATCCGGATCCCGGTCCGGCGGACCACGTGCGCGGTCGGACCGCCCTCCCCGGCGTAGATGAGATGACCGGTGTCCAGACCGTACGCGACGCAGTAGGCCAGCATCTGATACAAATCGTCGACGGGCGTCCGGGTCTTGTACTTGGTGTCGGCCACCGCAGCCACCCGGCCCTCGTCCCACCAGGTCAGGTCGGGGCGGATGTCGATCAGGCCGGCCTCGTCGAGGTGACCGGCCGTCTGGGTGCGCAGCTGGCCGGCGGGCAGCACGGCCCGCAGCGCGGCGGCGACGAACGACTCGAAGACCCGCGCCATGTCGAGCAGCAGGCCGTTCGCGGCCCGGTCACCGACGCGGGCGTCGAGCGACGATCCGGCGAGGACCAGCTCGGCCAGCCACAGGGCGGTGTGCAGCTGGGCGTTGCTGCGGCCCGGACGCCAGATCGGCACCGGGGCACCGGGACGCAGCCGAGCGACACCGGGGAACCGCTCAGCCAGCTGGCTGAGCCGGCGACGCACCGACGGCACCAGCCCGGGAACGCGCAGCATCCGTTCGACCGCGCTGACCAGGATGCGGTTCTCCGGCGTGTCGGCGGTGAACTCGTCGTAGCGGACTTCCAGCGGCAGCGGCTGGCCGAGCCGACGGGTCAACTGCCGGGCCGGCATCATCCGCCCGCGCAGAACCGTCGCTGCGGCGTCGACCTCCTGGTAGCCGTGCCGCAGCCCGCCCCGGATCGCCCGGTCGACCTGCCGACACAGCGCCTCGGCGAGCGCCGGAGCCAGCTCGTCGCTGGCCCCCAACGGCAGGCTCGTCGGCTGCCACCGGTGCGGGTTCCGCGCGTAGCCGAACAGGAACAGCAGCCGCGCCACCGGCACCTTCGGGGCTACGTACACGTCGAGGTCGCCGATGCGGGCGGCGCCGACGAGCCGGGTGGCGCGCAGCAGCCAACGCCCGGCCGTCGGGCCCGGACGTACCTCGACGACCGGTTGCCGGCCCGCGCGGGCCGCCGCCAACTGGCGGGCCTGCTCGCCGGTCAGCGCCACGTCCAGCGCCGGACCGGCCTCCCGCAGCTGGATCACCCGGATCACGGTGAGGGCTGCCGATCAGCCAGGGCGGTCCGCAGCGCGTCGAGCCCGTACCGGCCGGGTACGTCCAGGTCGTCGGCGTAGTGGTGGTCGGCGAGCAGCGGCAGGATGTCATGGCGCCAGACCCGGTCGAGGCCGTCCGGGTCGCGGTGGTCGGCCTCGTCCAGCAGGTACGTCGGCCCGACGGCGTAGTCGGCGTCGGCGAGCCGGGCGTTGAGCGCGTCGAGCAGGTCGGCGGCCTCGGTGGGCAGGTCGCGGGCGGTGAGCCAGCGATGCAGCAGGCCGGCCACCGGCGGCCGGTCGGGGTGCATCTCGACGAACGCGAAGCGGCGGCGCATCGCGGCGTCGATCTGGGCGATCGACCGGTCGGCGGTGTTCATGGTGCCGATCAGGTAGAGGTTGGCCGGCAGGGTGAAGTCCTTCGCCGAGTACTGCAGCGCGATCGGCTGGTCACGGTATTCGAGCAGGAAGTACAGCTCCCCGAAGACCTTCGCCAGGTTCCCCCGGTTGATTTCGTCGATGATCAGCACGTACACCGTGGACGGGTGTTCCCTGGCGGCGTCGGCGAGCCGGCGCAGCGGTCCGGAGGTGAGTTTGAATCGCAGGGTGCCGTCGTCGCCGGCCTCGGGCCGGAATCCTTCGAAGAAGTCCTCGTAGGTGTACGACGGGTGGAACTGGATCAGCCGTACCGCGTGGGGTTCGGTGAGCCGGGCGGCGAGGGCGCGGGCGACGTACGTCTTGCCGGTCCCGGGTGGGCCGTACAGGATGATCTGCCGCCGCCTGGCCAGCAGCTCCCGCAGCTCCCGCAGCCAGTCGAGGTCGAGCAGCAGCGTGTCGGCCAGGTCGGCGGGGACGTCACCGAGTCGCGCTTCGGCCGCCGGCGGCGGGGTCGGGGTCGCCACCGGACCTGGCGGCGGCGTCGCGGGGGTGGCCGGTGCCGCGGTCGGCACCGGTTCGCGCAGCAGCGGCGCAGCGAGGTGTTCCAGCGCGGCCAGCCCGTCGGTCAGGTCGACCACGTCGTCCTGGCTCTGCAACAGGTTGGACAGGGCGGCGGGCAGCGCCGACAGGTCCACCGGCGGGTCGAGCTCCAGCCAGCGCACCGGCCGGCGCAGGTGGGACGGCAGCTCCCCGGCGCCGGTGAAGCTGGGCGGGCCAGTGACCAACCCGAGGTGTACGTCGCCGTGGTGCGCGGTCGCCACGAAGTCCCCGTCGCGCATCAGCCGCAGGAAGGCGTTGAACTCGCCGGTCAGCTTCTCCCGTACCGAATAGCTTTTGTGCCGGTAGGCGTCGGCGACGGCCTGGGTCAGCTGCTGCTCGTCGATGCCGGGGCCGAGTTGCGGCAGTTGGGAGGCTGCCAGCGACACCCAACCTTCGGCTAGCCACTGCGGCACCAGGTCGGCGCCGTCGACGTTGCTGCCCCGGACCAGCCAGGCCCGCCGCGCGACGGGTTCAGCCGCGAGGGTGGCGGTCTCGGCGAGTCGCTCGGCGAGGAAGTCAGCGGTGATCCGCTGTTCGGCGTTCGCCCGACCGTCGACGAACTCGACACCTTCCTCGCTGAGCCGGGCCGCCAGGTCGCTACCGCGTAGCCGGGCATGCTGGTGCCTGGCATCGGGAACCCGCCCGGAAGCGTTGAGTACGCGGTGCGCGTTGTCGACGTAGGTGTCGGCCAGTAGGTGGGCGATGTCGTCCGGCGTGCCGTCGACCAGCTCGGCCAGATCGTCGTACGCCGTCCAGGAGCCGGCCGGTACGAGCTCCAGGGTGCTGGTGATCTTCTCGAGCCGGTCGTCGTACTTCCGGCGGATTCGCTTGCGGTCGCGAAAGATCTCCCGGTAGCGCCGGGTGATCTCGGCGTAGAGCGAGTCCGCGTCGGGGTACGTCTCGAGCGCGGCCCGGCCGTCGTCGGTGATCCACCACAGCGCGTCCCGCTTGATCAACCAACCGATGGTGGCGGCGTCACCGGCGTGGAAGCGGGCCGCGACCACCCAGGCCTGCGCACCGTTGGGGTGGGGGCGAAGCTCAGCCTCGTTCAGCTCGATCCGGTCGGCCACCTGGTGCAGCACCTTCTGGCCATGCAGCCGCTGCCCGCTGTCGCGGAGCACTTCCAGGCAGGTACGCACCAGCAGCCCGTTCCGCACACCGTCAGCCACAGACGCCACCTTTCGATCGACTTCGGAAGCAGCGTAGGGCGCGCGGTTCAGCAGCCGACCCGGGACCCACCTAGCTTCCGGTGGATGGTGATCATGCCTGTGCGAGCATGGCAGCCTTACCCGCACAGACCCTCATTGACGCAGATCAACCGATTGGAGGACTGTATCGACAGGAAATTGATGTTACTTTCGGTTACCGTACGGCCTCAGAAGGAGACTTGTCGCCATGCTTGCTGCCGCCGAGGGTAGCCGGGAAACCTGCCTGTTCTGCCAGATCAGCGGAAGTCCAGAATTGGACCTCCCCTGGTACGACCGACCTCTGCTCAGAGAACCGGGTGTCGGAGCCGCGATCTGCGCAGTCGGCTCCTTCGTTCCCGGATACATCCTCGTCGCACCAGCGCAGCACCACAACTCGGTATGGGGCATGCCGCGGGACCTAGCCGAAGGCTTCCTCGTGTTCGTCAGGCGAGCGTTGCAAATGATCGAGGACACCTATGGGCCGGCGACCGCATTCGAGCACGGATCATGCCGCGACACCGAACGCCGAAGGTCGGCATGTATAACGCACTCTCACATTCACATCGTTCCGGGAAGTTACTCGTTGAGTCTCTTGAAACTGGATGTCGGCTTCGTCGGATCCCTGTCCCGCATCGAGGAGATCCCCGCATCACTGAGGAATGACGGATACCTGATGTACCGGGAGTCCGGCCAGAGTGCGCATTACGCACGCGACGTTGGCGTTTCCCAGTTCTTCAGAAGGCATATCGCCAAAGTCATTGGACGCCCAAATGAATGGGATTATGCCGTATACCCACAGTGGGAGAATATTGAACAGACACAAAAACGGCTACGAGGATACTCGAGTCGCACTCAGACAAGAAAACCGCAACTTCTATCAGACGGTCGAGAACATGCCTAGCACAAAAGATCAGAAGCTTCCGGATCAACTGGCTTTTTGGGATGGCTGGCACCGCAGGCGCGGAGCCACAGGCAAGGACTCGATACACCGAAAGATCCGCAGCACCTTCCTTGGAAAACTTCCGGACACCAACAAGAACCCCGATGTCCTCGATCTCGGATGCGGGAAAGGCCACGATCTTCGCGCAATGGCGCTTGCTGGATGCAACGTTTGGGGCATAGACTTCTCGGCGGTCGCAATCGAGCAGGCCCGCACGATTGTCCCACATCGGACAAGGATGCTAAGGAAGGTGAAGCGCAGCCTCCAAGTGTGGGACATATCGAAACCTCTCCCATTTCACGACGAATCATTTGACGGGATATTCTCCCATCTCGCACTACACTACTTTCGAGACAATGCGACGCGTCAGATATTTTCCGAGATTCATCGAGTGCTCAAGCCGCGCGGCGTTTTGGTATTTTGCGTGAAGTCAACGGATGATCCTTACTACGGCGATGGCGAAAAGCTAGATGAGCATATCTTCAACCGGTGCGGACATATTCGGCACTTTTTCGACGAAGGATATGTCAAGGACCTCCTCCACGACTGGCAGATCGAAATGATTGAAACCCATCTTGGCAGATACGCGTCCACCAAGGAGAGCGCCTTCATCAGCACGGTCGCATACAAGTCAGTCTAGTCGCCGCACATCATCGGCATTCACCCCTGGGATGACCGTGGACAAAATTGATCGCAAGAACATTGACTCCCGGGTCGGGAAGTCACTGGACCTGCTGCGCCGCACATATCACGCCGCAGAGGAGGCGCAGGGCGGCTGGTACCACCTATTGGATGTCCCTACCCCTGGCCCATCCGCAACAATAACCGCGTTGAGCAGTTTTCTCCTACACGAAGCGAAATTTGAGCACCAGGACCATTGTCTCCAGTTTCTCAGGCACCGTCAGATCTCCTCCGAGGACCCGCTGCTCGACGGTGGCTGGGCGACCAATACCAGTTTCGGCCAACCGGTTACTGAGGCAACCGCAATGATCTGCCACCTCATGCAGCGAACAGGTCTCGCGTTCGCGACCAATGCACCAGATATTCGACGTGCTGCATCATGGCTAATCCACAACCAGAACGATGATGGCGGCTGGGGCGCATTTAAGGGTCAAGCGTCGCGAGTGTGGCTTACGGCTATGGCTGTACGCGCCCTGGGGGTGCTCGATCGCACCGCTCCGGCCCTCCGCGCAGCAGCTGTCTGGCTGATCGGTGCGCGGGACAGCAAGGCTCGGGCCTGGGGTGAACGTAGCGGCCAAGCTCCCACCGTGACGCACACCGCGATCGTCCTGGTCGCGCTGGTTGAAAGCAACATTTATCGGAATGACAGGTCCTTCTCCGATGCGGTAGAAAATGCTTACCGATGGCTCAAAGAATCGGCCGATACGGCCACTATATATGACGACGACGCGCGCCTCGAAAATTACAATATCACACGGATAGGCCCTGACGGGACCAACCACACCTGGCAGAACTCAATCTGGCATCACGGTCTGCCCTACGTACTAGGCGCACTTGTTCGGCAGCCATCATCAATCGACTACAACCTGACAGTGAGAGCGACTAGAACGATCCTAGAGAGTCAGGACGACGACGGAAGGTGGCCTGGAGTCGACGGCTCCACGGCGCTTTCAATGTGGACAATTTGGCCGTTTCTTGAAGCCCTTTCAGATTTCAAGAGTGCAATCCTTCAGAACGGTGAAAGCATAACGGTACTCTCGTCCGGTACAGCCGTCATGAAGGGAGGCCCAGACGCCTCAACCCCGCTACAACTTGTAATTTTCGCCAAACTTTACCAATCTTTGCTCGTAGGCATTAGAAAAAATTGGGCACCGACCGTTCTACTGCTAACCATTGCCCTAGGGGCCATCGTAGTAGCAACTGAGACACTTCCCGCCAAAGATGTCGCCCTTGGCGTCGGCGTCCCGGTGAGCCTGCTCCTCCTTCAGATTGCCATGACTCGCGGAAGGTCAGGTCGCTAGAATCTCCGACACTACGTCTATTGCCGCCTGTCGCCCTGTAACGATGTGGGCAGCATGGTAACGAAGCCACGGTCGCGCCTCATGTCCAGTATCGCCAACGATCACCACAACGGGAATTTTCCACATATAGGAATAGACCAACTCACAGATACAGCCGATGTAGCTCCTGCCGGATATTGAGACGTCCATTAGGACGACATCCGACTTTCTCAGCAGCCGAAGATCCGACTCGACCATGCTTGAATGATCACCACTGCCCCCGGCCCAGCTAGGTTCGTTCTTCGACCATTCGGAAACCGGATCGACCATGTCGAGTCCGCGCGCTCGCAGAAGTTCGCCGACCAGGGCGCCTTCAGCAAGTACTGTCCCACGGTCCAGACCGTCGATCGCCCGCGCGTAGTAAATAGTCGGCATTTCGTCCCTGCCCGACTAGGCTTCGCTGCTGACGGACGTGGCGGGATCTCGATGCCGTCTGCGAGCCGCGTCGACCGGGGAACGGTACGGCGTACCGGTGCGGATGGCAGCAGCCATCGCGTCGTAGCACTCCAGGATCAGGCGTTTGAGGCGGTACTCGCCGTGCGCGTTCTCGTCCTTTTCCCGGACGACCTTGAAGGTCTCCATGATGTGGTCGACGTCGTCACGGTCCACCCCGTACAGGTGGAAGTAGGCGGCGTCGAGTTCGGCGCGGATGAGTTCGCGTCGCTGCGGGTCCCATCGGAATGGCCCGCCGTCGTCGCCGAGGTCACGGGCGTACGGTGCGAGGTCGTACGCGGTGTAGGTCAGCTCCAGCACCCGGGGCCGGATCCACGCCGATAGGTCGACGGCTTCCGAATCCCAGGGCACCGGTTCGCCGTACCGCTGCGGCGGCAGCAACGGCAACTGGCGTACGAAGTGCTGCTTCAGTGACGTGCCCGGGTACTTCTGCCGGGTGACGTAGTCCAGCGCCAAGCTGCTGAGGTTCGCCTGCAGGCAGTCAGGAAGCTGTGGCACCAGCATCATCGGCAGCTTGTCGCCGGCGGCAACCCGTGGCACGACGGTGGGGATCAGGGTGCGTTCGTCGACACTGCGGGCGATGTCACGCCAACCCAGGAGCCAGTCGTGCGACCAACGCGCGACCAGCCGCTCATCCACCGCCCGCTTCGGTACCCAGTAGCGCGGCAGCGGCAGCCGCGCCGGATCTTCGTGGTCGTCGTCGGTGAGGCGGGGCAGGTTTCCCTTGTTCAACTGCGCCTGAGTCGCGCCCTCGTATGTACCGAACCGGTGGTCGTAGAAGTGGGCCATCTTCGCCTCGTACAACGGCACCATGCGCTCGTCGCCCCGCACGAAGTAGTTGCCCTCCAGGAACCAGCCGTCGCCGACCAGGTCGTCGTAGCCAAGGAACAACTCCGAATCGTTCGCCATGTGCAGCATCGCCATGAACGACACACCCCACGGGTTACCGTCCGGCGCGTCGTCCCGCCACAACACCGGCACCCGCCGGTAGATCCCCAACGTGATCTCCGCATCCCGCCGGGACAGAAACACCGGACACGTCCCCGTGTTCGGGTTCAACAGACCGATCTCCTCCGGCGTCAACGCGTACGCCCGCCGCGCAATCTGATCCACCTGCCGCACCCGGAACACCAACGACACCTGATCGATCGGCCGACGACCGCCCGAGAGAGTCAGCAGTGAGAACCTGAACTGGTTGTGCACACCTTGGAAGACCCGGTCCTCGTTCTCGAAGTCGAACAGTGACACCAGGCTCCGACGACGGACCAGGTCCTTGAAGAAGTCCTGGGTGGTCGCATCGGTGGCGATCCCGGTCGGCACGATCATGCCCAGTTGACCGGTTGGGGCGAGCAGCGTCCGGCTGGTCTCGGCGAAGACGGCGTACGTGTTGATGTCGCCGCGTCCGGTGAGCCGGTGCCGGCCGGCGGTGCGCAGCAGGTGGCTGGTACCGCTGGCGGTGCGCAGAGCCTTCGTCCAGTTCAGGTGCAGCTCACGCTCGGCGGGCTGCGGGCTGTCGGCGAGTGCGGCAATCAGCTTCTTGCGGGCAGCGGCGTTCGGCGCGCCGGCGACCGCTTCGTGCTGGCCGTCGAAGAACTCCTGCTCCTGGAGTTTGACCCGCTCCCAGGGCGGGTTGGTCAGTACGCAGCTGAAGCCGCCGCGCCAGCCGGTGACCGGGTCGACGCCGGCCTTGTCGGCGTGGACCCCGTCGGCGGGGACCTCGAAGATGTGCGGGAACTCGATGTGCCAGTGGAAGAAGCCGTACTGCCGGACCATCGTGTCGACGAGCTGCCGGGCGCGCTCGACGTCGTCGCTGCGCTCGTCGGCGGCGATGCGGGCCAGCATCGCGTTGGTGATGCCGTACGCCCGGTTTCTGGGGATCTTCGGGGCGACGAACGCGGCGCACCAGGCGTCGGCGATCTGCCGCAGGCGGCGCCGGTGCGGGTCGAGGGTCTTGTCCCGCTGCGCCTGGATGTGCACGTCGGCGAGGGTTTCGCAGGGTGCCAGGTGGGCGATGGCGGCGGCTTCGGCGGCGAGGTCGAGGTTGCCGACGCTGTCGGTGGTCAGTGGTCGGACACCGGGCGACTGGCTGGCGTTTTCCCGGCGTAGGGCGGTGACGACGGCGCGGCTGTCGCCGTCGAGGGCGGTGTACGCGGTGTCGGGGATGCCGGCGGCGAGCTGTGCCGGGGTGGCACCGAGCAGCGAGTTGCCGACCCGCAGGTGCGCGTCGAGGTAGCCGAGGGGTTTGCCGGGTTCGACCGCTTCCAGCCAGAGGGAGAGTTTGGCCAGTTCGACGGCCATTTCGTTGCTGTCGACGCCGTACAGGCAGCGGGTGGTGACCTTGCGCATCGCGGCCTGGACGGCGTCGGGGTGGGGTTCCAGGTCGTCGGTTTCCTCGATGGCGATGCGGCGGGCGATGCGGCGCGCCGCGCCGATGAGGAAGTGCCCGGATCCGCAGGCCGGGTCGCAGACGGTGATGCGTTCGAGGGCGGCGACGCGTCCGGCGGGGGTGTCGGCGTCGCAGGCCTCGTCGAGCAGCGGCTCCAACGTGGAGTCGAGGAGTTCGTCGACGAGGGTCGGCGGGGTGTAGTAGGCGCCGGTCTTCTTCCGGTCGCTGCCTTTGACCTTGACGAAGCAGAACGTACCGGTGTGGGCGTCCCAGCAGGGGTGCAGCTCCAGCAGTGCCTCGTACACGCTGCCGAGTTCTTCCGCGCCGAGCCGCGCCCAGTCGACCCACTGCCGGCGGTCGGCCCGCCGGCCGGTGAGGACGCTGAGCTGGGTGACGGCGGTGAGCAGCGCCGAGTTGGTGAGCTGGGCGCGGCGCAGCGGCAGGTCGAGTTCGCTGGTTTCGAAGACGCCGCCGAGGGCGGGCAGGCCGATCACCGGGCCGCCGGATTCCGAGCCGAGCAGCTGGAACACCAGGGCGGTGCTCTGCCACAGGTCGCCGTGCCAGGAGTGGCGGCGGGTGTCGGCGAGGCGGCGCAACCGGCGGGAGGAGAAGTAGGTGTCGTAGCGGTCGCGGGCGGCCCGGCTGGCGTGCGGGTCGAGCAGGACGCCGCGGTCCTCGACGACCATCCAGAAGATCAGCTTGTAGACGAGCCGCAGCAGGGAGCGTTTCAGATCGGCCAGGGTCAGCCGGCCGGCGGCGACGTCGTCGCGCAGCTGCCGGTTGTGCGGGTGGCTGAGGAAGCCTTGTCCGAGGGTTTCCAACGCGTCGTGTACGCCGTACCGCAGGCTGGTGAGGGCGCGTTCGCCCTGCCGAGCGCCGTAGGTGCGCCACTCTTCCAGCGGGCAGGAGGCGGCGCCGGCCTGCGGGTCGCTGATCTCGAACCGGCTGGCGTGCGCGATCCGGTAGAACAGCAGGAAGTCGGCGAACAGTTCGCCCTGGAAGATCGCCGCCAGGTCGAATTCGAGGTACTCGCTGCCGGCGAGGTTGGTGGAGTCGCGCAGCAGTCGCAGCTGCGGCCCGTTGCACAGCACCGCCCACAGGTGCTGGTCGCTCTGGTTGAGCAGCCGTTGCACCATCACGTGCGGTGCGGCGTCGGCCGGGGAGCGGGTGCCGCGTGGCGCTCCGGCGGCCCGCCGGTCGAGGTCGGCGCCCCAGGGGGCCAGGTGCACCGGCAGGGCCTGCTGCCATCGGTGGCTGACCGGGAACGGCTGTTCGTCGATGACGATGCCGCCGGGTAGGCGTTCGATGCCGTCGAAGTCGAGGGTACGCAGCAGGGTGTGCCGCCAGTCGTCGGCGGCGCGCCGCCGGTTTCGGCGGCTGCCGGTGCCGGACTGCTGGTCGGCGTACCGGTGGAATTCGTCGCGCAGGTAGCTGAAGTCGCGGTTGGCGATCCGGCGGACGGATTCGCCGGCGGTCAGGTGATAGGAGCGGGCGTCGATGGCGGGCACGGTCGGGTCGCCGTCGCGGATGCGACCGAGGACGCCGCCGGGCAGCAGGCTGCCGACCAGGTTGACCGCCGAGTGCGCCACCGCCATGCTCGTCCTCCCCAGGCCGAGCCCCCGCGTCTACATGTGGCAATCATTCAGTCACGATCAGCAATCTTCCGCTGTCGAGTAGCCGACAGATCACCACGCGCTACCGGTCCTGCCAGGCGGCGAGCAGGTCGGCGGGCTGATAGAGCACGTCGAGGCCACGACAGGACGCGCCGCTGCGGGAAACGGCAACGGTCGGCACCGGCTCGTCGGTCAGCGCTGCCCGGTGCCGGAACAGCGCGGACAGGTCGTGCCCGTCGAACGGCGCCTGGTCGTGCCATTTGATCGAGCCGACGAAGTACAACTCGCGGGCGATCGGTGCCCGGTCGGCACCGACGATGTCGATCTCGACGTCGTTCGATCTGGTCCAGTACGCCCCGATGGCGGGTGCCGCCGGCAGCGAGTCGTCGGGCAGCAGCCGGGCGAGTGCGTCGCGGATCAGCGGCTCGACGGCCCGGCCCCGCCAGCTCGGGAAGCTCGTCCGGATGCGGGCCAGGGTCAGGTCACCCCGGCCGCGTTCGATTTCCGGCATCGCGGCGGCGAGAAACCGCAGCCAGAAGCGCAGGTACGGGTCGACGATCCGGTAGCGGCGGTCCTTCGACGGGCGGGTGGACAGCGGCAGTTCACCGGTGACGAGCCGCTTGACCTGCAGGGTTTCCAGGGACCGGTGCAGCGACGTCGAGGACAGTTCGCCGGCCGTACGGGCGATGTTGGTGAACGTCCGCTGGCCGGAGCCGATCGCGGTCAGCACCTCGCGGGCCTGGAGCTGGGCGGGGAACTCGGCGGCGAGTGACCGTTCCGCGGAGACCAGCAGCGCCGATGTCGGGTCGGCCAGCGCCACGCCGAGGAAGTCCCAGACGCTGGTGCCGGGCGGCCATTCGGCGGCGACCAGCGGCAGTCCACCGGTGATCAGGGCGGCGTCGATCGCGTCGGCGGGTGGCAGGTCGAGCATGGTGGCGAGGTCGGCCGGGTTGAGCGGGCCGAGCACCATCTCGCGGCCGCGCTGGTGGAACGGCCGACGGTAGTCGTTGAGCGCCTCCATCATCGCCAGGTCGGAGCCGATGAGGACGAGCAGCACCGGCTTGCGGGACAGCAGCCGGTCCCAGGCCCGCTGCAGGATGCCTTCGAACTGCTGCTCGGGATCCATCAGATAGGGCACTTCGTCGAGGACGACGACGCTGGGAGTGTCGTCGGGCAGCGCCGCTGCCAGCAGCCGAAACGCGGCGTCCCAGTCCGACGGGTTGGCGGCGGCGATCAGGTCCCGGCCGGGCAGGGTGGATTCGGCCGCGTCGGTGGCGATTTGCCGCAGTTCGGTGGCGGTGCCGGCACCGGCGGCAGTGAAGTAGAGGTACGGCACCTGCGCGTCGTCGACGAACCGCTCGACCAGGCGGGACTTGCCGACCCGCCGCCGCCCTCGGATGAGCAGGCAGCGGCCGGGCCGGTCGTCCCGGGCCGAGGCGATCCGGTCCAGCTCGGCGGCGAGGGTGCCGAGTTCCCGGGTACGCCCAACGAAGCTCGCCACGCTAACTCCCATGTTAGTAACACCGATGTTAGTAACATCGAGGTTAGCTCAGGCGTAAACATGGCGGCACAGCCACCGCGAGGGCTGCAATATTCGGCTCAGCTACTGCAAAACTTGCCTGTACGACTAATATTGCAGAAGGCAGCGAAATCTTGCAGCAGGGAGTGGCGGTGAACCGGACAAATTCGACAGCTCTGGCCGGCGTCGCCAGCGACCAGTGGGGCATGATCAGCACAGCACAGGCCGCGCATCTCGGGATCACCGCAGTCAGGCTGGCCAGCATGGCTCGTGCCGGAGAGCTTGACCGGCTCGCCCATGGCGTCTACCGCCTGGCAGGCACCCCTCCCGACCCGCACGACGACCTACGGGCGGCGTGGATCGCCCTCGACCCGCGCCGAACCGCAGCGGAACGAATCGCGGCCGGCCCCACCGAGATCGTCTCCCACCGGTCAGCCGCAGAGCTACAACGACTCGGCAACCTGGACGCCGATCTGCTGGAGTTCACCACGATCGTCCGTCGCCAGACCCGCCGCACGGACGTCCTACTCCGCAGAGGCACCTTCGACGACACGGACTGGACTCTCGTCGACGGCCTGCCGACAACCACACCGCTGCGTACCCTGCGGGACCTCGCGGCCAGCCGTGCCGATCGCGGACACCTCGCCGGTGCCGTCCGGGACGCCGTCACGCAACACAGCGTGCCGCTCACCGACATCTCGGCAGAGCTGGCACCCTTCGCAGGGTCCTACGGCGCGGTCGCGGGCAACGGCGAAAGCCTCGTCGACATCCTACTCGCTGAGTCAGGCATCCCAGCGGACGCGCTGGACCTCGTCGAGCGCCTGGCCAGGCAGATCGTCCAACTGAGCACGGCCCACAACCTGGACCCGCTGCGGGCCGTGCTCCATCAACTAAACCGGCAGCGACCTGCCGACGTACCGAGAAAGCCTGATGAACACCGATAACCCGTACCGATCCCCGGCTGCGTTCCGATCCGCGATCGACACCAAGCTGAAAGCCGTCGCCCGCGACAGCGATCGCCCGTTCGTCGAGCTCCGCCGCGAGTTTCTGTACCAACGGTTCCTCGCCCGTGTGTTCGACGACAGCGAGTCAGCCTGGGTGCTCAAGGGCGGGATCGGGCTGCTTACCAGGCTGCCTGGGGCGCGACACAGCCGCGATATCGACCTCCTTCACCTCACCAGCGACCCGGTCGAGGCCGAGGCTGAGCTGCGCCGCATCGGCCGCCGTGACCTCGGGGACCACCTGCGCTTCGAGGTACGCCGATCAATACCGCTGTCCGTGGAGGACGCCCTCCGGTTGAAGACCGAGGCCTACACCGGTGCGACAAAGTGGGAGAGCTTCGACATCGACGTCTCCTGCGAGCGCCACTTCGTGGCCTCTGTCGAGCCGATTCTGCCAACCCCGGTATTGCAGATCGACAGCATCCCGGCGCTTCCACCGTTTCGGCTCTACCCGCTGGTCGACCAAATTGCTGACAAGATCACCGCGATGTACGAGACGCACGGCGGCGTCCCCTCGAACCGCTACCGGGACCTGGTCGACCTGGTCCTGCTGGTCGATATCGAGCAACTGGACGCAGGCCTGCTCAGCTCCGCGCTGGCCCAACGTGTCCGGTACGCCCGGAGCCCGGTGACGTTGCCCGACGCGATGTGCTCGCCAGGGCAAGGCTGGCCAGAGGGTTACCGCGCCGCAGCCCGGCGCAGCTCGCTGCCCGCCGACCTGCACCGCATCGAAGCCGCGTTGCAGCACGTCGGGCGATGTCTCGATCCCATTCTGGGCCGTCAGGTGCCCCGCGGCCGGTGGACGCCGTCCAGTCGCCGGTGGATCACGGATGCCCCCTGACAGCAGCGCGCAGTTCGGTTGCCGGAATGGGTGGGAGCTCTACCGTGGCGGGGGTGTTGACGCCGCCGGAGGCGCTGCCCGAAGAGACGGTGGGGCGGCCCGCCGCCCGGATGGTGCTGACCCACGGTGAGCCGCACCCGGGCAACACGATGCGTACCGTCGACGGGTGGCGGCTGATCGACTGGGACACGGCGCTGGTCGCCCACCGGAGCGGGACCTGTGGCATCTGGAGCCGGGCGACGGATCGATCACGGCGGCGTACGTACCCGTAGGCGACCGGTGTCCGGGCGGTGGCGCAGCTGATGGAGCCGTTTAGCGCCGCAGCTCAGTCTCCGGGATATCCGTCGAGGAGCCGTGCAGCGACAGCTGGTGGCAAAATGGTTGACCAGATTATTTCACCGGGACCAGGATTCAACCCAACCACACCGTTTGGCTCTGGCATCCAGCTGCTGAGATCAACATCAGGAATCGCGTTTATGATTACCGCGAACACCTTCGGATCGGCGACGTTTTCAGCACCTATAACCAGGTAGGTCTCGCCATCGTTAGCCCTGGCCCAGGCCCTCACGCTGTAGTTGTGGAACTCTGCCTGATAAACGTGGCCACTCCGGAGAGATCGAGCAATTAGGTCACATACGATCCTACGTATTTCCACCTCCCATGCTGCGGCATGTTCTAGTTCGAGGCGTTTCCAGTCCCAGTCTGCAGGTAGCCACTTTTCGGATGATCCACCCTCGCGCTTAACAGCTCCCGCAAGGGCTTCATAGAAGTCGGCCGGATCGCCCTCGCGTCTAAATCCGGCGGCTCCCATCCACCATGGAGCAGCGCGAACCTGTGGTCCCGCATCTGCGTGGTCTGCTTCCAACAAGCGAGTGGCAACACCGCGCCAACGACCCGTCTTGACTTTGAACCACACGCGGTCCTTCAGGGTAACGACCCTTTCAACACCTCCAGCAGCATGTGCTTCCGGTAAGCGCTGAGCCTCTACTATCAGATCATGATCATGCTCACTGAGCGATTCGGTGATAGGTGGAACTCGAAGATCAAGATTCGTCATACAGACGCGCGTTGGTCGGACGGGCTTGGCCTCACCGCTCATTCGATGAGTTTAGAGCCCAAACCCGCCCAAAATCCAGACGGGCTCAGCGCCCGTCAGGCATGCCACCGTACTCGTCAAGCCGATCAGCAGGCACCCCGGTAAGGAGTGAGACAGCGGACCTGGACGAACCGTCAAGGTGGCTAAGAGCAGCGCGAACGCCCTCGTTGATCTCGCTACGATGTGCCTCGATGTACTCGCGCACAGCAGCGTCGACGATGTCTTTCTTGGCCATGCCCAGAAAGTGGGCGGCGTGAGAGATGAGCTGGTCAGTACCGACGTCAACCTTGATGGGAGCGGACGTTGCAGCCATGAGGCCCCCCTTCCAGTGACCTACAGTACCTTGGTACCAAAGTACCCGGCAACACCTAGCACCTAACCTCTCAACGATACTGGTCCTAGGCTGGTACGGCGACCGCGTTGCGAAGTCTGCACCTGATCATGTGAGCGTGTAGCCCCAGGCGAGGAGCTAGCAGTCAAGCTGCCAGCATGGCATATCGGTAATCTACGGACAGACAGGTGCTAAGTACCTAATCTCGCCGCCCGCACACCGGCTCGGCCGGCGACGCGGCAGGGTGGCAGATCCTGCGTGACTATCTGGAGCCGATGAACGGCGACGGCGCTGCCGGTTGAGACCGGCCGACTCATCTGACGGTTCGTCGGGCCTGTTCGGCTCGCCACAGCAGTTCGCCCTGCTCGGCGGCTGCCTCGTTGGCGGCGATCCATTCGTCGATCTCGGCCCGGTGGTCGGCGTAGTAGCGCAGCGCGACGTCGACGCTGTGCCGGGTCAGCCCGGTGCTGGCCATCATCTCGGTGACCAGCTCGTCGCCGTCCAGCTCCGGGGATGCGGCCTTGATGGCGTGCCGCGCGGCGATGACCTCCCACACGTCGGGGCCGCCGGCCAGCGCGGCCCGCTGCCCGGTCGGCCCGTCGCGCACCAGGATGCCGGGGTACGTCGCGCCGTCGTACAAGCTCATGGGAGCTACTCCTCCTCGTCGGTAGGAAGTGCGGGTCCGTCGTCGGTGACTCCGTCGGGGAGCCGGCCGGCGGCGGTGAGCCGCTCGTACGCCCAGCGCCAGTCGTCGCAGCGGCTCCGCAGGCAGGACACGCAGACCTTGAGCGTCGGCGAGTCGGTGTGGGCGGCCAGCACGTCCCGGTAGACGGCGACGAGGTCCTCGCGGACCGGCACCGCCTCCTCGACGGACGGCCCGCTGCTCACCGCGCACCCGCGTAATAGTGGTGCCGGCCGTTGGACTGCCGCTGCGGGTCGAACCGTGCCTCGAACTGCTCGGTCTGCCATTCGCGCAGCGCGTTACGCACCCGGTCCGCCTCGCCCCAGGCCATCCGCAGCTCACGGCGCAGCTCGTCGACCTCGTCGGCGACCCGTTCCAGGTAGCCGTACACCTCGTCGGGGTCGAGGCCGCCGCGCCAGCGGCGCGGCAGGAACCGCATGGCGCGCACCGCCGGCCCGGTCAGCCGCGATCGCCGTACGCCGTTGCGTCCGCTGTTGCTCTGGTAGTCGCCGCCGGTCGCCGCCGTCAGCCGGTGCCGTACGGTCGCCGCGTTGCGCCTGAACACGTTGTGCCTCCATGGGGGAGAGAATCGTGGAGAGGCACCGGGGCGGGCGGGATCACGCCAACCGAGTTTGCAGACCTGGGAGCCGCGTTGCCGGGCACCCGCCCCGGGCCGTGCCACCACGATGCCGGGCGCACACGGCCGGAGAACAGCGCATGTTTGGTGCACGCTGTGCCGCGCTCGTGATGCACGTTTGTAGCGACACCCGCACCGAGCTGCACTATCACGCTTTCCTCGGTTTCGAGCCGTGGAACTTCCACGTAATCCACAGCGCCAGAAGGTTATCCACAGCCCGTTGCATTGATCTTGTTCTTCTGTGTGTACTACGTGCACCGTGGACATTGATCCGACGCGACGGGAGGGCGTCCAGGTGACGACGACACGGCGACACCGGTTCATCCAGCACCGCAAGGCTGCCGGTTTCACTCAGGAAGGGCTCGCCGCACACCTGTACATCGACCGCACCACCGTCGCCCGATGGGAGCGCGGGGAGACAGATCCACACCCAGCGGTACGGGCACGACTCGCCGAAGCCCTTGACCTGCCGATTGATCAGCTCGATGCGCTGCTCGCTGGCGAACCGACGGATCTCGCTCTGGACAGCACCGATTCCGGCGGTACCGTGGCATTCGGGGATCCCGATGGAGGTGATCTTGTGGACCGCCGCGCGTTCGCGATCAACACCGCTCTCGCTGGGCTCGGCATCGCCACACCACTGCGCGACTGGATCACATCGCCGCAGGTGCCGCAGCACCTCGGCATGGAGCACATGCGGCAGGTCTCCGAGACGATCATGGCCTTCGAGCGAGCTGACGCTGTTGTAGGCGGCGACAGCCTGTGCGACATTGCCCTCGCCATGTACCGCCGCCTGGCCCGCTGGGAGCGCGAAGCCAGCTATAACCATCAGGTCAGCGAGGCTCTGCAAGACTGCCTTGGGGACTTGGAATCGCAGGTGGGCTGGCTTGCTCTCGACGCCGAGCGCCACCAAGAGTCCCGTCACTACCTGAACGAAGCCGTCATCCGTGCCCGGCTCCGCGACGACCCGCGCCTTGAAGTGCAAGCGCTCCAGCAACTCTCGATGCTGGTGCGCGATACGAATCCACGCGAAGCCCTGCGGTACGCCGAGGCAGCTCAGCGGATTGCAGCGCCGTGGGCCACCCCTCGTTTGAAGACGCTGCTGCATCTCCGATCCAGCCTCGCCCACGCCAAGGGCAAAGACGCCTCAAGCTTCGGCCGGGAGTTGGTGAACGCCAAGATCCAATTCGACCGTGGTCTACACGACGACGATCCGGACTACATCGGGTTCGTCACCATCCACGAGGTCAACGCAACCGAAGGTCTGTCGCATCTGGCGCTCGACCGCCCCGACCGAGCCGCAGCCAGCTTCATCGGCCGACTCGAACGCCCCGATCCGGTCTTCAAGCGGAACGAGTACCTGGGCAAGCTCAACATGGCTACGGCCCTGAACCAACAGGGCGACCATGCGGGATCCGGCGTGATCGCGCTCAACGTTCTGCCTGCCGTCGCGTCGCTTAAGTCTCGGCGCACGCGGAAGCGCCTGGCGTCCCTGCGTGCCGACCTCGGGCGGACGGCTCCTCACGTGCCGGCGGCTCGTGACTTCATCGAGGCGTACGACGCCGCCAAGGTCGCCTGACGGCCGACCCAGCAGGCAGGGCTGTCACTGGACGAGGTGAGAGAGGTGTTGAAGGATGCCTGAGACCGTTCTCGACCTGATTGTGGTTTCTCCACAGACCGACGAGGAAGACTGGGTCATCTACAGCCCTCAGATTCCCGGGCTGGCGGGCGGTCGCGACAGCTTTCTACAACTTCGCGAGGATCTATCCGAAATCCTCCGCTTTGCCGGAGTCGATTTGCCTGCGCACCTCCGGATCCACGTTGAGGAGATTTACGACTCAACCGATGCCGACTACGTCATTCGAGTAGCTCAAGATCCTTATCACAAGGACCGTGCGGCGACTGCCAACCGCCTCCGGGCAGCACTGACGGATGAGCGGCAGCGGTACGACCTCCTTGGTTCGCCCCGCACCCGAACGGGCGAAGTTCTTTTCATCAGCGCGGTCGCTTCCGACACGCTCGGCGAACTGGCGGCGCAACTCCGCCCCTCCGGGGACGCTGCACTAATTGTCTGCAGCGTGGCAAACAATTTCATCTGGACCTTCCACTTCACCAACAGCGAAGAACTCGACGAAGACGCGCGCTCTCTCGTCGATCTGGGAATCTCGGAGAGCACGACCATCGGCGAGATCATGGGACAGCGGACCAACAGCCACCCACTGGCAGTTCTCGCGGCCTAGCCCACTAGAGACTGGACGCGAAGGAAGGCGACTTGATGACGGTCGACGGTCTCAATCTCGACGTCTACGACGCTGACCAGGCGAAGGCAATCCTTGAAGACCTGGTCGCCGTCTACATCGAGATATACGACGAGCCGGCCGACGCGTTCCACGGCGAGGACCGCTACCGCCGGCAGATCAACGGGCATATGACACTGCCCGGCTGGAAGCTCGTCACCGGCACAGTCGGCAACGAACTCGTCGGCTACGCCTACGGCTTCCCGCTGTCGTCGGACCGCTGGTGGTCAGGGCTGCTCACCCCCGTACCGGACGGATTCACCTCAGAGGACGGGCGGCGCACCTTCGCGATCAGCGAGCTCATGGTCCGCGAGTCCTGGCGGCGACAGGGCATCGCCCGCGCGTTGCACGACGAGTTGCTCGGCAACCGCGAAGAGTCCCGAGCCACCCTGCTCGCCGACCCGAAAAACGCCCCAGCGCAGGCCGCGTACGCCTCCTGGGGCTGGCACACCGTCGCCCAGCTCCGGCCGAATTGGGATAACTCCCCCATCTACGACGTCCTCATCCGTCCGCGCCAGGTCTGACCGGCCCCCCTCTGAATAGGCAGATGACGACGTACGAGGTCACCTGGCCTGGGACAGGTCGCGCCGTCGTGAGCGACCCCGCGCAGATCGACAAGGTGCTCCGCGCGCTCCACGATGTTGGACAGCCCTGTGTAGTCGACGTGTTCCGTTACTCGGGCGGTAGACCTGACGGCGGTGTCCAAGTCGGGGTAGGCCATCCGGACCGATCGTTCGTGCTCTACTTCGGCGAGCCAGCCGGCGGGTACGCGGTCGAGCCTGGTATTGAGCCATGGAGTTGTGAGATCGAGTTCGGATATGGCGGCCAGCCCACCAGCTACCACCCCGCCGAAACCCGGATCACACCTGACGTGGCCTTCGTGCTTGTCCGTCAACTGATAGCAACCGATAATCGCCCAACCGGCGTGACGTGGGACGAGGACAGCGATCCCAGCCTCGATTCCGCCGATCTGGGAGCGAGTGACCCTCCCTCAATTTTCTGGGTCGACACGCATGTCGGCTGGTAGCGCACCGGTCCTCAGGTATTCGCCAACGGCGCGGCGAGCAGCTACTGGGGTTATTCTCGTCCGGGCGGGCGAGTAAACAGCGGGCTGACCTCCATAGCTAAACTCAATTGATTCCTTCCATTCGGGCACGTCCGGCTGCCAGATGTAGCCACCATCCTCATCGAAAATGAGCACGACCGCCCGGTGCGGATGGCCAACCCCGATCTGCAAGCCAGCATCGTCGTTACCGTCAGCGGTAAGATCAACCATGTTCGGACCGGCAGCGGAAACGCGATCAAGGATCTCGTCCACTTCCTCCATCGTCGTTGCCGAGGCGGTGTTGTCGGCACCCCAGTACAGCAGATATCCGCTGCTCATGCGACCCCTCTTCCATTCCCGCGATAGTCCGCCCACCATGTGGTTCTATTGTCTGCACCAGCGACGTACACGCGCAAGGTGGTGCCTACAGGTAGCATCTCGGCCAGTCGCCGGTTACAACCCTTCGGGCCTCCACACGGCTGCACAGAAACGACCAGGGTTGCCTCGGTCGGCGCGCCAGGGCGGCGCAGCATAGCCGCTACATGGCCTTCAACATGCTGGGTAGCGGCGGCCATCTGGTGCCATCGCAACGGAGAATCCCGGCGTAGACCAGGTGCACCACGTCCCGGTCCGTCGTCGCCGCTCCAGATGAGTCCGCCATGGTCCTGGCCGTCTGAGCTGAGCAGAACGCCGGCGGTCTTGCTGCCCCTGGGCAGCACGGCGCGCACCTCGCTTGCTGCCGCGAGCACGGCCGCTGAAGGCGATGACGGCTCTCCAGCCAGACTGGATGCCTCGGGCGATCCACTACTGACGCCAAGCGGAATGCCGATATGGATCATGTATGCCTCGACCGCGTCCGCCCCGGCTCTCGCGTCTCTTGCGCTGTTTGCGGCCGCCTCGATGGCGGTCGCCAGGGAAGAAAGGAGGCCGTCTGTGGCTGGAGCTGCCGAGCCACGCAGACCAATGCGCAACGAGTCCGCAACGTCGGAAAGTCGCCGCGATGCTTGGCTGGCCGTCATGGCAGCTGATCGGATCGCAGTGACTGCACTTCGCAAACGCGCGCCGACCTGCTCCATCGCGCTCATGATCGCTCCGGCCGCCAACGCACTAGGGACGGCCCTAACACCTGCGGTCGATCGAAGATGTCGATGATGCCGTCAACGATTTCGTCCAGATCAGGGAGCCCCCTATCGCCTGCCGATGCCCTCGCCCCCACATCGCGATCAGCACCGCAACCCACCATCCCTTGTAGTCAATCCTTAGGTACGCGTGCCTCTACAAATGCCGTGGGCCTTGGCCAGGTGGGGGGTCGAGCGGGGTTTGGTACGGCTGGCCGGTGCGGATGGCATCGGCCATCGCGTCGTAGCACTCCAGGATCAGGCGCTTCGTGCGAAACTCGCCGTGCGCCTTTTCGTCATTCTCTCGGACGACCTTGAAGGTCTCCATGATGTAGTCGACGTCATCCCGATCCACCCCGAAAAGATGGAAGTATGCAGCATCGAGTTCAGCACGGATAAGTTCACGTCGCTGAGGGTTCCACCGGAAGGGCTGACCCGTTTCCCCAACGACTGAGGATAGTCCCCGCATATCATAAGCGGTGTAGGCAAGCTCAAGAACCCGCGCTGAAATCCAGTCTTGCAGCAAAGAGGTCGAGTCCCAGGGTGCATCGCCACAATAAACTTCCGGACCAATTATTGGGAATTGCTTGATGTAGGAATAAGTGAGATGAGTTCCTGCAATTTTTTGTCGCGCAACATAGTCGATGCTATAACCGCTCAAGTTGGCCAGCAAACCGAGCAACGATCCAGGACTCATACTACTCATTACGAGCGGCGTAGTGTGACCCACAGCGACAGGGGGAAGTAGCGCTGGGATCAGGGTGCGCTCGTCGGTGCTGCGGGCGATGTCGCGCCAACCCAGCAGCCAGTCATGAGACCAACGACCGGCCAGCCGCTCGTCCACCGCCTGTTTCGACACCCAATAGCGTGGCAGTGGCAGCCGCGCCGGATCGTCATGATCGGCGTCGGTGAAGCGGGGCAGTGTCCCGACGTTCAACTGCGCCTGCGTCGCCCCCTCGTACGTACCCAGCCGGTGGTCGTAGAAGTGGGCCATCTTCGCCTCGTACAACGGCAACATCCGCTCGTCGCCTCGGACGAAGTGGTTGCCCTCCAACGTCCAGCCTTCTGGCTCCAAGACCTCCCTCGTTCGGAAAAGCCCCGAGTCCGTGGCCATGTTGAACAGACCTTGACTGAAAGAGATACCCCACGGGTTGCCGCCCACTTTGGCCTCGTCCCACAGGACCGGAACTCTCCGGTAGATCCCCAACGTGATCTCCGCGTCCCGCCGGGACAGAAACACCGGACAGGTCCCCGTGTTCGGGTTCAACAGACTGATCTCCTCCGGTGTCAACGCGTACGCCCGCCGCGCAATCTGATCCACCTGCCGCACCCGGAACACCAACGACACCTGATCAACCGGCCGCCGCACACCCGCCGCCGTCAACAACGAGAATCGGACCCGATGATCGACCCCCTGGAAGACCTTGTCCTCGTTCTCGAAGTCGAACAGTGACACCAGACTCCGACGACGTACCAGATTCTTGAAGAAGTCCTGGGTGGTCGCATCGGTGGCGATACCCGTCGGGACGATCATGCCGAGCTGGCCGGCAGGTGCGAGGGTGATGCGAGATGACTCCGCGAACATCGCGTAGGTGTTGAGCCGGCCCTGGCCGGTCAGTGGATAGCGTCCGGAGCTGCGGATCATGTGGCTGATCGCCTCGACTTCGCGGACAGCGGTCAGGTAGTCCCGGTACAGCGACTGATATGAGGGCTCTTCGGCGTGCTCCAGTGCGGCGATCGCCTTCTTCCGCGCTGCGGCGTGGGCCGCGTTCGCGATGTGTGGCGCTGGTGCCGCGAAGAACTCCTGCTCTTTGAACTCAATCTTCTCCCACGGGGGGTTGCCGAGGACGCAGGAGAAGCCGCCCTGCCAGCCGGTGGCGTCGTTGACCGGTCCGTGGTCGGGCACCCGGAAGATGTGCGGGAACTCGATGTGCCAGTGGAAGAAGCGGAACTGCCGGTGCAGCCGCTCCACCTGCTCCTCGACCGCGGCCAACTCCAGCGACGCCTCACCCTTGCCGAGCCGCTCCAACACCGCCTGCGTGATCGCCGTACCCCGGGAATCTGGGGTTCTTGGCTGCACGAACGCGGCGCACCAGGCATCCGCGACCAGCCGGGCGTGACGGCGCTCCTGCTCCAGGACCTGCGCCCGCTTGGCCTGCACGTGCACGTCGGCCAGCGACCCCGGCTCGGCCCGGGTGATCTGGGCGGCCTCCTCGGCGAGCGTGGCGTTGCCGACCTGGACGCCGCCGCTCCACAGCAGCTCCGTCTGGCCGCCGGCCTCCACCGCGTTCTGCTTCTTCAACGCGGCGGCGACCTTCTTGTCGTCGCCGGTCAACGCGGTGAACGCCGTGTCCGGGATGCCGTCGGCCAGCAGCCGGGGCGTCACCCCGAGCAGCGAGTTGCCGACCCGGATGTTGGCGTCCAGGTAGCCCAGCGGCCGGCCCGGCTCCATCGCCTCCAGCCACAGCGACACCTTCGCCAACTCGGCGGCCATCTCGTTGACGTCGACGCCGTAGATGCAGCGGCCGATCACCCGACGCAGCGCCGAGCGGACCGCCAGCGGCGTCGGCTCCAACTCGTCGGTCTCCTCCGCGGCGACCCGCTTCGCGATCCGCCGGGCCGCCGCGATCAGGAAATGCCCCGACCCACACGCCGGGTCGCAGACCGTCAACTCCAGCAGCGCCGCCACCCGCTCCGGCGCGGTCGGCCGGTCGCACGCCTCGTCGATCAGTGGATCCAGCGCCGAGTCCAGCAGCGACTCCACCAGCGACGACGGAGTGTAGTAGGAGCCGGTGGTCTTGCGTTCGTTGCCGGCCAGCCGTTCCGTGCCGAACCGCCACGCCGACGCGTCCCAGCGGGGCCGCAGCTCCAGCAGCGACTCGTAGACGCTGCCCAGCTCCTCCGCGCCCAGGTGCCGGAAGTCGACCCGCTGCCGGCCGCCGCCGCGCCGCTGCGGCAGCACCGCCAGCGCCTCCACCGCCTCCAACAGATGCCGGTTCGACAGCTTCGCCGCCGCCAACGGCCGGTCCAGCGGACCCGGCTCGAACAGCCCGCCGATACCGGGCAGACCCAGTCGGGGCTGGCCCGCCTCCCGGCCCAGCGAGTCGAAGACCAGGCGGACCGCCTCCCACAGGTCGCCGTGGCGGGAATGCCGCCGCCGCACCGCCAGATCCCGCAGCCGGGCCGCCGAGAAGAACGTCGCATAGCGCCGCCGGGTCGCCGCGTCCGCCTGCGGATCCAGCAGCGAATGCCGGTCCTCGGCGACGAACCAGAACAGCAACCGGTAGATCACCCGCAGCAGGGACCGTTTCACGTCCTCCAGGCGCAGCGTCGCGTCGGCGACCTGGCCGCGCAGCGCGGCGTTCTCCGGATGGGTCAGCAGCCCGGTGCCGAGGATCTCCAGCGCCCGTTCCACCCCGTCGCGCAGCTGCTCCAACGCGCGTTCGCCCTGCTTCGCGCCGGCCGCCCGCCACTGCTCCAGCACACACGACGCCGGCCCGGCCGCCGGCTCGGCCGGACGCATCCGGGACGCGTGCGCCAACCGGTACAGCAGCACGAAATCGGCGAACAGCTCCCCGTCGAAAATCGCCTCCAGGTCGAACTCGATCGACGCCGAACCGACCAGCGTCGTCGAATCCCGCAGCAGCCGCAGCTTCTGCCCGTTGGACAGCACCGCCCACAGGTGCCGGTCGCTGCGGTTCAGCAGCTGCTGCACCATCGAATGCGGGGCGGCGCCGGCCGCGCCGCGCACCCGCGCCGTCCGCCGGTCCAGGTCCACCCCCCAGCCGAGCAGATGCACCGGTACGGCGTCCAACCGGTGCGACACCGGGAACGTCAACTCGTCGACGGCGATCCCGCCGGTCACCGGCGTCAACGGGTCGAAGCCCAGCTCCCGCAGCAGCACCAGCAGCCAGCGTTCCCGGGTCAGCCGGGCCGGTGCGCCGTCGCCGGCCCGCTCCCGCTGCCGGCTGAAGTCCCGCCACACCTCCTGCAGGTAGGCGAACGACCGGTTGGCGTAGCGGCGCACCGACTCACCCGACTGCAGGCCGTACGCGGCCGGGTCCATCCCCGGCAGCTCCCGGTCGCCGTGGCCGATGCGCTGCAGCAGACCGCCGGGCAGCAGGCCGCCGTCGACCCGTACCGCCGGATAGACCACCGCGCCGCTCATCACTGCTGCCCTCCGGGAAGATAGAGGTAGACGCCGAGCACGTCGGCCGGTTTCTGCGCGGTGACCGTGACCTGCCGGCGGACCCGCTGCCCGGCCGCCTCCCGGACCCGCAGATGCGCGGCCCGCAGCCGGTCGGCGAGCTCGTCGGCGGTGGCCGACAGATGGTCGGTGACCGCGTCGAGCTGGCCGACGACCCGGGTCAGCAGCGGTGTCGCCGCGTCCGGCAGCACGTTGCCGGTCGGGGTCGCCGACAGCAGCGCGGCCGTCTCCTCCTCGGTCAGCCACTCGGCCGCCTGCGGGGCACCCCGGAACGCCAGCACCCGCGCCTCCTCGGCGACCATCGGGCGCGGCTCACCGCCCGCCGCCGCGCCGGCCGGCAACGTCAGATGCAGCCGGAACCGCACCAGCAGCAGCGTCGTGCGTTTCGACACCGCAGCGGTACGCATCACCCCGGCCCGCCGCGCCGGCCGCTTCTCCGCCGACAGTTTGTCCGCCGGCAGCGACGGATTCAGCGCCGACTCCAGCACCTGCCGGGCCAGCGCCGACACGTACGGGTCGGTCCGGTCCAGATGTGCCGCGCCCGGCGGGGTCGGCAGCTCACGGCGCAGCTGCAACACCCCGGCCCTGCCCTGCCCCGCCTTCGTCGGCCGGGGTGGGAAGGCGTCGGTGACCTGGCTGGGCAGCCCGGCCAGGTCGGCGTCGAACCCGTACGGCCGCTCGACCACATCGGCGCCGAACGCGGCCAGCGCGGTCGCTGCGAACTCGGCCACCTCGGCCGGGGTGCCCAGACTGGCCCGGATCTCGGCCAACTCGTCGGCCACCTCGGCCGGTTTGATCGCCCGCTGGGCGTACTTGGTGCGCGACTCCTTCTCCCGCTCGGCCGCCGAATCCCACTGCCGGTGCAGCTCCTCACGCGGGCCGGCGGCCAGCGCGTCGATGGTCAACTGCTCCGGCTGCTCCGGCGCCACCAGCAGCTCGTGGGCGATCGTCTGCAGGACGTCGTCGCTGGCGTCCGGCACCGGCACCGAGATGCCCAACGTCTCGCGGATCCGGTTGTGCTTGCGCAGCAGCACCTTCAGCACGATCTCGTCGATCCGGTTGTCCGCGCCGTAGATCATCACCGCGCGTACCGTCGGGGCGACCTGGCCGAACCGGTCGACCCGGCCCTCCCGCTGCTCGTGCCGGGTCGGGTTCCACGCCAGGTCGTAGTGCACCACCGCCTGAAACCGTTCCTGCAGGTTGACCCCCTCGGACAGGCAGTCGGTGGCGACCAGCACCGGGCGGCGGCTGGTGTCGGCGGTCAGCTCGGCGATCCGGGCCGCCCGCTCCTCAGGCGGCAACGCCCCGGTGACGCAGCCGACCGCGAAGTTACGGCCCAACGCCGCCTCCAGCCGCTGCGCGACGTACTCGGCGGTGTCGATGTAGCGGCAGAACACCACCGGGTTGAAGCCGTCACCGAGCAGCGTCTTGACCTCCTTGACCAGCAAGGTCAGTTTGGCGTCGCCGGCCCCGGCCAGCGCCTCGGCGCGGCGGGCGAACTCCCGCAGCCGGCGCTGCTCGGCACTGCCGCCGCCACCGTCCGCTCCCGGGTCCGCGCCCGGGGTCGCGTCGGCCGACTCCTGGGTCTCGTCGTCGGGCAGATCCAGCACCGCCGCCCGACCCAGAGTGTCCGCGTCCTCGGCGCTGTCGGCGTCGGCGTTCGCCGCCCGGGTCCGCAGCGTCGCCGCCGCCGCGGCCGGCGACGACGCCAACGCCCGCAACAGCGCCAACGCCGACCAGTACCGCACCCGCTGGCGCACCTGCCCGCCGAGCGGATCCCGCACCACCTGCCGGGCGTACGCCACCACGTCGTCGAACAGGTCGCGGTACTCGCCGGACAGCCGGTAGGCGCGCTCGGTGGTGTGCCGGTCCTCCGGGAACGGGGTGTCCTCCAGGAAACCCCGGATGTCGGCGCGGCGACGCTGCACGAAATGCCGGGCCAGCCGCTCCCGACCCGCCACCTGGTTAAGGTCTACTGTGGCCAGCTCCGGATCCAGCAGCCCGAGCAGATTGCGGAACCCGGTGTCCTTGCCGCTGTGCGGCGTCGCCGTCACCAGGATCAACTGCCGGGCCGGGTCGGCGGCCAACCGGCGTACCAACTCGTAGCGCAACATCCGGGACTTGCCGGCCCGGCGGTCGTCGTCCGGCACGCAGCCGTGCGCCTCGTCGACGATGACCAGGTTGGGACAGCCGCGGACGAACTGCTCGCGCAGCTCCGGCCGCTTGATGAAATCAGTGGAGACCACCACGTGCCGGTAGCGGTCGAACACCGAATCGGTCGAGCCGACCAGCGACGCCTGCAACCGGCGTACGGTGCCCGGCAGCACCAACTCGGCGGCGATGCCGAACTTGGCCGCCAGCTCCCGCTGCCACTGCTCGGCCAACGCCGGGCTGCACAGCACCGCCAACCCGTCCGCGTCGCCCTGGGCCAGCAGCTCGGCCGCGATCAACCCACTTTCGACGGTCTTGCCGATGCCGACGTCATCGGCGATCAGCATCCGCACCGGGTCCTGACGCAACGCCATCAGCAGCGGCACCAGCTGGTACGGCCGGGGCTCCACCGCCACCGCGCCCAACGACCGGAACGGCCCGCCGGAGGAGCGGAACCCGATCCGCAGCGCCGTCCGCAGCAGGCCGGCCCGGCTGGCGTTGCCGGCATCGGTCGGATCCGGGTACGCGAACGTCGCCGACCGGACCTCCTCGACATCCGGCAGCACCGCCGCGCGTTCGTCGTCCGCCCCGCCGAGCGGGCGCAGCACCAGCACCTCCGGCTCCGACTCGGGCAGCACCACCCACTCCCGGCCCCGCGCCGTGACCAACGTCCCCGGCTCGAACCGCTGCGCCGCCACCGTCACGCACTGCCTCCCTGCCGCCGCCCGAACACGCCGGGATACCGACCCACCGCGCTCTGCCAGTCACCGGCAGTCACCCGGATCGGGGTCCAGCCGGCGTCGATCACACTCTCCTCGGCGTCCACGTCCCGCCCGGCACCCGGCTGCACGCCCGGCTCATCGACGAAGACCACCGCCCGCTGCTGCCGGTAGGTCAGATCCGGCCGGGCCCCCGCCACCGGATCCGCCACCGGATCCGGCCCCCGGTACGACTCGCGCGCCAGCCAGGCCACGAACTCGGCGACCGGCCCGTCGACGCTACCGGCACCAGCCGCCCCGTCGCTGCCCACTGGTGGGCAGTCGCCGCCCGGCGGCCGGCCGGCCGCCGGCCGCTCGGCCGCCGCCGACGCGAACGACACCAACAGCTGCGCCACCAGGTGCCGGTTGATCCGCCGGTGAAACCCCTGATTCGAGTACGACAACAGACAGTCGTAGCAGCCCTGGACACAGTGGTCGGCACCGGCATCCGGCTGGTCCACATCGACCCCGGTCGGGTCGAAGTGCGCGATCTCCAACGCCTTCGCCGCCACCCGGGCGACCGCGTGCGGCTCCTCGACCAGCCGACGCAGCACCCCCGCCCCGCCCTCGGCGCTCTCGATGAACAGCATCCGGCCACGGTCATCCGGATCCGGCAGCAGCTCACCGGTCAGCTCCGAATCCTCCAGCTGGAAATGCGCCTCGATGCCGCGTTCCACCGCGTACAGCAGGGTCACCGCCATGTCGTCGGGTACCCGCTCGGCCAGCCGCAGCACCAGGATGTTGCGCCGGTCCTGCACGTACGGGATCACCCGCTCCGGCGCGGCCACCTTGTCGATCGCCGTGATCGCCGCCTCGTCCGAGGTCAGCTCCTCGTCGTCGGCCCGGTTCTTCTCCGTCGCCTTACGCTCGGACAGCCAGTCACCGGTCGCCGGATCCAGGAAGAAGCCCCGGACGCTGGCCTCCTTGCGGCGACGCAACCCCAGATTGGCCCGCCGCACCGTCGCCGCGTCGCCGTAGACCAGCTCGGCCAGCGGGCTGCCGTCGGCGGTGGTCACCGCCGCCGTCAACCGGCCCGGCCGCCGACCATGATCATGGAAGCGGTACGACGTCTCGATCTCGAACAGCGACCGACGCCGCTCCTCCTCGTCCGACGAGATCCGCTCCCGCCGCTGCGTGCGGACCGTGTACAGGCGCAGCAGATTGGTGTCCGTCGCGCCCAGCCCCTGCCCGCAGTTCACACACACGTCCCAGCCGACCTCGTCGTCGTGCAGATGCCCGCACTCGGCGCACCGCCGCGCCGACGAGGTCAACACCCCGTCGGCGTTCGACGCCACCTGATGCAGCTGCACGCCGCGCACCAGGTAGCGGGCACCCTCGTGGTAGATCAACGCACCCGGGCCGAACTCGCTGATCCCGATGAACCGGGGCCGGTGGATGTAGTCGCCCTTGCGTCCACCGGCCAGCCCCGGCACGTACGCGGCCAGCGGCAGCCGGGGGAACGAGTAGCCGGGCAGGAAACCCTCCGACGCCAGATAGCGGAACGTGTAGAAGTCGGTCTGCGGCTCGTCGGAGTTCTCGTTGGCCAGCAGATTCAGCTGCACCCGGGCGTCGTTGGCCCGCCGGCTCGCCTCGTCCCGGGCCTTGCCGGTCACGTTGGTGTCCACCGCCCGGCGGTTCTGCACCTCATACTCGCGCAGCGCCGCCTGGTAGAGCTGCCGCCAGCGGCCCAACGCCGCGTCGAACTCGTCGTACGCCTGCTCCACCGTGTCGGCGACCCAGCGGTCCCGCCACCAGGGAGCCCCGGCAAGCGCCCCGCCTGGGTTCCCGCCGGACGCCCCGCCGACGTCGCCGGCCAGGACCGCTTCCGCGCGGGCCAGCGCCCGCTTGCGGGCGTCGTCGTCGCGCAGCTTGCGGACGAACTCCGGCCGGATCCGCAGCGACGGGGCCTCCCCGCCGGTCTCCAACAGCCGCACCAGCGAACTGGGCAGCTCGGCCCCGGTCTCGGCCAGCCAGATCGCCTGCACGTGCGACCGCACCAGATCCTCGTTGGCCAGATCGAGCCGGGGCGCCTGCACCGCACCACCGACCATCAGCTGCGGGCGTCGAAAATAGAACTGGTCGTGCGCGTTGCCCGTCGAGCAGTAGGTGACCACCAGCGCCGGCTGCCCGGACCGGCCGGCCCGCCCGGCCCGCTGGGCGTAGTTGGCCGGCGTCGGCGGCACGTTACGCATCGCCACCGCGTTGAGATCCTTGATGTCGACGCCCAGCTCCATCGTCGGCGAGCAGAACAGCAGCGGCAGCGCCGCCTCCTGGAACTGCTTCTCCCGCTTCTGCCGGTCCGCCGCCTCCACCTGGGCGGTGTGTTCCTTCGCCTGCAACCCGGCCAGCAGATGCGAAGTGTCCCGGTACAGGTCCCGGAAGAAGGTGTTGACCCGGGCACCGGCCTCACCGGAGAGCACCTTGCGGACCCGGTCCTCCGCGCCCACCGTGCCGTCCCCGGCCTGCCAGATCAGCGCGTCCGACTTCAGCCGGTAGCCGCTGACCAGGTCGTCGCCCTCCGGTGGCACCTCGATCACCAGGGTCGCCTCGGCCAGCACCGCCAACAGGTCGCGGATCATGTCCTGCGCGTCGGCGACTGTGCAGCCGTCCTTGCCGTACTGTCGGATCAGGTACTTGCCGAACGCCCCCCGGCCGGACAAGTGCAGCAGTTTGCGCCGCTCGCCCTTGCCGCTCGGCTTCGGGTAGGCGACCCCGGCGACGACCGCCCGCTCCCGTTCACCCAGCTTCCACGGCTCGGCCAGCTGCTGGCGGGACAGCCGGTCGATCTCGTCGAAACCGTCCTGGGTCAGGCACCGTACGTCGATCGCCAGGTTGCGGCGCAGCTCGTCCAGCAGCGTCGAGGCCACGTCGTGGCGGCGTTCCGGTTTGTCGTCGCGCAGCAGATGGTGGCTGCGCGACCAGATCTCCTCGTCGACGGCTACCTCGTCGAGATAGCGGTAGCCGATCCGCAGCAGGCCGGTCTGCTCCAGGTTCGGCATGGTGACCCGCCAGCCGCGTTCCAGATCGAGGTAGAGCCGGTAGTTGACCACCTCGCGTAGCGCCCGCCAGATCTCGTCCTTGCCGTACCGCACCTCCGGGGTCCGGGCGAACTGCCCCAACTCCAGCCGCAGCGCCTCGGTGACCTGCTGCGCCACCCGCTCGTGGGTCAACCCGTCCGGGGCCGCCGCCACCGCCCGGTACAGCGCGCCACGCAACTGCACCACCTGGACGAAATCGTTGAAGTGCCCGGCCTGCAGCGAGGCGTCCTGCCGGTTGTCGACGAAGGCGAGCAGCTTGCGGGCCTCCGCCGGCAGCCGCGGGGCGGCCCGCAACGCGCGTACCACGCTCGCCCCGACCACCGACAACGCCGAGCTGCGGCCCTCGACGGACAGCTTCGCCAGCTGGGCGAAGTCCTTGCCGCGCTGGCGTTCGTAGGACACCTGGCAGCGCAGACAGAACCGGAACGGCGACGAGATCCAGGCCGCCGGCACCCCCTGCCCCGGTGCCTGCTCGGTGCCCATCGGGTCGAGATGCACCAGCTCCGGCAGGTGGCGTTCCTTCGTCGGGGCCACGATGGTGCGCCCGTCGTCGGCCAGCAGCGTCCACGAGTACGGCAGCCGGGCGTCGCTGAGCACGGTGTCGAGATCCGCCGGCCACGGCTGGTCGTCGCTGATGTAGAGGTAGCCGGCGTCACCGGTGGCCGACTCCACCTCGCTGCCCGCCTCGAAGCCGTGGTCGGCGCGCCGGACGATCAGATAGTCCTGGCCGCATTCGCGGCAGAAGGCCAACGGGACCAGCGCCTTCGACTGGTCGACCGTACTGGTCGGGGAGAGCGCCTGGTAGCGGCTGGTCACATGCCGCACCGACGGCGGCTCGATCGTGGTGTAGACGTTGTCGCCCTTGGACAGGAACTGGTGCAGCCGGAACGCGAAGAACGGCCGCCCGGTCCCCGGGTCGTCGAGCCCCGCACCGGCGGCCAGTACCGCCTCGATCGCGGTGGCGCACTCCCGGCCCGGCACCCCGGTCAGCTCGGCGAGCAGGTCCGCGGCCTGCGGGACCGTCCTGGGCCGGCGCAGCCGCACCGGCCGGCCGGTCACCGGGTCGGGCTCCACCCCGAACGCGCCCTCGACCCACGCTGCCAACGGATCGGTCCGCAACCCGTCGACGTCCGGCTGTGGCGGCTCGGTGGCGGCCCACCGCAGGACCCGGTCACGCAGACCGGCGGGGTCCGCGCCGGTGCCGGCCGGCGTTCCGGTGGCCGGAGCGCCGCCGACCGGCGCGCTGGTGGCCGGTGCGCTGGTGGCCCGCTCCAGCGTCTCGACGATCACGTGGCCGGGTTCGACGGTGGTGCCGAACAGCCGGCTCGCCACCTCGGCCACCTTGATCCGCTGGTCTGCGCCGGTGGTGTCGGAGGCCATCGTCGCCGAGGTGCCGACGCACTGCACCTGCGGCGCGGCGAAGGCGTCCCGGGCTCGGCGGACCAGGAACGCCACGTCGGCACCCTGCCGGCCACGATAGGTGTGCAGCTCGTCGAGGACCAGGAACCACAGGCCACGGGCGGCCCGGGTCAGCGGGCCACGTTCGGCGTGCCGGGTCAGCACCAGCTCCAACATCACGTAGTTGGTGAGCAGGATGTCCGGCGGGTCAGCGAGGATCCGCCGCCGCTCCTCGGTGTTCTCCTGCCCGGTGTAGCGGGCGAACCGCACCGGCGGGGTCCCGCCCGGCAGGCCCCAGCTGAGAAACTTCGTCAGCTCGTTGAGCTGGCTGTTGGCCAGCGCGTTCATCGGATAGACGATGATCGCCTTCACCCCGGGCCGGTAGGTGCCGGCGGCCTTGGCCCGCAGCACCCGGTCGACGATCGGCACGATGTACGACAGGCTCTTGCCGGAACCGGTGCCGGTGGTCAGCACGTAGCTGTGCCGGTCCCGGGCGATCTCGATCGCTTCCCGCTGGTGCTGGTGCAGCCGCAGCGGCCGCGCCCCCGGGTCGTCCGGCTGGCGCTTGATCCGGAAGATCCGCTCGTTGTCGGGGTGCAGCAGGCCCTGCTGGACCAGCTCGTCGACCCTGCCGCCGGAGGCGAAGTTGGGATTGAGCGACAGGAACGGTGCCGGCCACTGGTAGCCCTGGGCGGTCAACTCCGCGATGTGTTCGGCGATCTTCGGGTCGCGGGGGTCGACGAAGCTGGACGTGAACTCCTTGTAGTCCTCGATGAGCTTGTCGCGTACATCGAAGACGTCCACCACTGCTCCCCGGCCCGGCACCACTGACAGTCCGTCGATTCAATCACCGCCCGGGTACGCACGGTAAGTCCCGTCATCTGGTGCATTCCCGACCCGATCATCCGACTCGACCACGCCACCCGGTTGATCCACTCCAGGTCACCGGTCCGCTGCGCGGCCAGTATCACTTGGATGTCATATGATTGTCCTATGGTTACCACAGTCAACCTGCCGGACGATCTGCACGCGCGGCTCAAGCAGATCGCTGAGACCGAGCACCGGTCGGCCAACGCCACCATCGTCGTCGCGATCGAGGAGTACGTCGCGAGGCACAGCAAGCGGTCCAAGGTGCGTGGGTTGGCCGCAGATGTGGCCGAGCGCCACCGTGAGCTACTCGACCGACTGGCCCAGTGACCGTCTATCTCGACGTCGAAGACCTGCTGGAGATCGGCTCGATCGTCTTCGGCACGCCAGCCAAGGTCCGCGACTACGGGCTGCTCGCCTCCGCCGCCGCCCGACCGAGCACGATCGTCTTCGGGCAGGAGGCCTACCCCGACCTCGCGGGCAAAGCGGCCAGCCTGCTGCACTCGATCTGCGGCAACCACGCACTCGTCGACGGCAACAAACGCCTTGCCTGGGCCGCCGCGCTGGTCTTCATCAACCTCAACACCGGGGCGACGATCCCGGACGTCGACGTCGACCGCGCTGAGGCGTTCATGCTCGCAGTCGCCGACGGCAGCCTGCACGAGGTCGACGCGATCGCCGCGGAGCTGCGACGGCTCGGGCTCCTTTGATGCACTCAACTCGTGATCGTGAGCGCCAGCAGGCCCTGGTCCAGCCCGATCAGTAGCGTGTCGTCGACGGTGCAGCAGGCCAGCGCTGGATGGAGCACCGGGATCGTGCGTACCGCGCGAGCGGTCGGTGGGTCCCAGACCCGGACGGTGCGGTCGTGGCTGGTCGAGGCGAGCAGGTCACGCCCACCCACCTGGACCAGGCTCAGCCCGGTCACCGGCCCCGTGTGCCCGGTCAGCCAGTGGATCGGCTGGCCCCGCTCGGCGTCCCACAACCGGATCGTGTGGTCCGCGCTGGCCGATGCCAGCGCCGGGCGGTCGGCGACCATGAGCCCGCAGAGTGCGTTCACCGCGTCCTGATGCCCCTGCTGCGACCAGAGCTGCGTGCCGTCGGTGTCCCAGAGCATGATGGTGCCGCTCTTGTCTGCGGAGGCGAGCAGCTCGCCGGCAGGCCCGGCGACCGTGGTCAGCGTCGTCACCCAGGCCAGGGTCACGTGCCCGAGTAACACCCCGCGCACGTCGCCCGAGTACGGACGCCACAGCCGGACAGTCTGGTCGTCGCCGGCAGAGGCCACCAACAGCTCCGCGTCGTGCTGCACAGAGCAGACGGCGGCGACTCGCTCGTAGTGGCCGTTCATCTCCCCCTGCAGTGTGCCGTCCCGCGCGTCCCACAGCTTGACGACTCGATCATCGCCAGCCGTCAGGATGCGCGGCTCCTCCTCGTCGGGTACGACGCACAGCGCATTGACCGGGCCGTCCGACGCCCGGAACTCGCGCAGCTGGGCACCGGTGACCGCGTCCCAGATCCGTACCTGCCCGTCCGATCCGGCGGATGCGACCAGCCGGCCCTCGTCCCCCGGCACCGGGCACACCGCGGTCACCGCCCCGATCCGGTCGTGCTCGGCGACCGCCCCCGGCGGTCCGCCGCCCGGGTCCCACAGTCGCACGGTCCCGTCGTCGCCAGCGGTGGCGAGCATCCGGTTGTTCGCCGTCGGCAGCTCGCAGACCGCTCGGATCCAGCTGGCATGCCCGCGCAGGCTCGGTCGGGGAATCCAGGTCTGCTGCGGGGCGCCGGTCGGCACCTCCCACATTCGGATCAGTCCGTCCTCACCGGTCGAGACCAGCAGGCATCCGTCGCTGACATCGACTGTGCACAGATCGGTCAGCGGACCTCCGGTTCGCAGGACCTGGACGCACGCCCTGATCACGGGATCCCAGATTCGCACCGTGCCGTCATAGCCCGCCGAGGCGAGCAGGGTACGGCCGGGGGTACGCACCGCGTACAGAGTGTTGACCCAGCCGAGGTGACCGGTGAGGACTCCGGTCGGCTCCCCACCGGTCGCCGGGTCCCACAGCCGCACCGTGCCGTCGTAGCCGGTGGAGGCGAGCAACTGTCGGTCCCCGACGGGCACGTGGGTCACCGCCGTCACCCAGCCGGTGTGCCCGGTCAGCACATGGCCTGGTCTGCCCGTCTCCGGATCCCACAACCGCACCGTCCGGTCGTCACCGGCGGAGGCGAGCAGGTCACCGTCGGGCATTGGGATCGCGCAGATGTTGCGTACCCAGTCGCCGTGGCCACGCAGCTCGTGCCGGCGGTGCCCGGAACGCGGGTCCCACAGTCCGATGGTGCCGTCGTGGCTGGCCGTGGCGAGCAGCACCTCACCGGTGGCGAGGCGCACCGCGCAGACACCATGAATCGTGTCGTCGTGGCCGGTGAACGTCTGCTCGGCCTGGTTGGTCAGCGGATCCCAGAGTCGCACCGTGCCGTCGTCGCCGGCCGAGGCGAGCAGCCGACGCCCGTCGATGACGATCGCCGCGACGTCGTAGACGGCCTCGGAGTGTCCGTCGAGGATGCTGCGTTCCTGCCGGGGCGGGGTGTGCGCCCAGCCTGCCCGGTACGGGGCGGCCGCCGCCGTGATCCCGTTGTCCAGGCCGTCGAGCCGGTCGACGACAGAGAACAACGCCGCCCGCTCAGCCGGCGCGGCTGCCACCGCCAGCGGGGTCCGTTGCAGGAGCCGGGCACGGGTTACGGCGAGCGGCGCCTCGGCCGCGTCCGCCACCGTAAGTAACCGGTCCAGGTGGGCGTACAGCAGATAGTCGTCGTCGGTGAGCAGGTCGTCGACCGCGCCGGCGCCGGCCGCGTGCTGCGGCAGCGACCGCAGCAGGTAGTCGAACGCTGTGGCCCATCCGGTAGCTCGCGCGATGGCGGTCCAGCTCGCCAGCAGCCGGGCGTGGTCGTCGCGCCGCGAGGCCTGAGCGTCCCGATCGGCCAGCAGCGCGTCGTTGAGCGCCTGGTGGAACAGCCGGTACGCGGGCTGAGCGCCGCCGCCCGTTTCGACGAGGAAGTTCGCCGCCGAGGTACGCGCGAAGTCGGCGAGTTCCGGCTCGGTGACCGCCCCGCCGAGGGCTTCGATCGCGGACTGCCACAACGTCAGTGGCAGTCCCGGCGTCTCGGCGTACGCCAGGGCGGTCAACGCCAGCCGGGCCGATGTCCGGCCGGCGGTCGGCAGCCCGGCCAGGTAGGTGTCCAGGGCGTGCGCCACGGTAGCGGTGAACGACACCTCGTCCGGGTCGATCGCGGTGTTGTCGCGCAGCGCGTGAGCGCGGGCGATCAGGCCGGCGACCAGGAAGTTTCCCTTGGCGAGGGCGGCGATACGGCGGGCGAGCGGCGCGGCGACGGTCGGATCGGCGTACGGGTTGCCTGGTCGTTCGGCACCGATCAGTTGCAGCGTCGCCTGGGCGTAGTCGGCCAGGTCGGATTCGGCGAAGTACTCCGGCGCGTCCAGGTCGACGAGTTCCGCGTTACCGCCGAAGCGGCTGATCAGGTCACCGTGATGGTCTGAGCGCCGGGTGCCGATCACGATCCGCAGGCCCCGAGGGCCACAGTCACGGGCCAGCGGCATCAGGATGTCGTCGATCACCATGCGCGCCTGCGCCGGGTCGGTCGCCTCGTCGAGCGCGTCGAGGACCAGGGTGAATCGGGTCCGTCGGTGGTTCAGCTGGTCGCGCACCGCAGGCATCAGATCAGCCGGTACGCCGGGCAGCTCGACGGCGACGGCACGGGCGATCTCGGCGGCGACTTCGAGGGCAGTCTTGCCCTTGACGTGCACTGCGCAGGAAACCGCACCGACCGGAGCTCGGACGGCCATGTCCGTGTCGGACAGTTCCCCGCTGATCTGCTGGTCGGCGGTGGTGACGATCCGCCCGAGCACGGCTGACTTGCCGACCCCCGGCGACCCGGTGACGATCAGCGGCCGGCTGATCGGTTCGACGCTGTCGATCCAGTCGACGACGCGACGCAGGGCGGCGGCCCGGCCGCGGAACCGCGCGCCGCCTTCGGTGTCGACCGCGACCCCGCGTGCCCTGGGCAGCCAGTGCCGGCCTGCCTCGCCGTCGGTGGCCAGGGCCCATCCCCAGGCGGCAAGGGCGGCGTCGTCCGCGTCGGCGGCCCGCCAGGCGGACAGAGTCGCCAGCTTCATGTCCGGTAGTTGCTGGTCGGCGTAGTGCAGGGTCACGGCTTGGCCGCCGCCCTGAGCGTCGGCGGTGACAACGACGCCGACCACCGCCTGGTACTCGGATGACCAGACCGGACCGCCGCTGAATCCCTTGCTCAGCTGGGTGGCCGGCGAGGTGTGGATCATGACGCGGCCCCACCCACCAGGCTGGCCGACACTACCTTCGGCATGGCAGCCGCCGACCACGTGCGTCGGGAACCCGTACGTCCAGTAAGCGCTTCCCGCCAGCGGCTTGGCGGGCAGACAACGAAGTCGGGCCGGGGTCACCGAGGCCGGCACCGGCTCCACGAGTTCAAGCATGACCAGGTCGACCTTGGCATCCCGCATTCCGTCGTGCGGGCAGCCGCCGATCCGGCGGCGGTCGAACCAGGTGACCTTCTCGGCCAGTGGGAACGAGATCCAGAGGTCGTCGTACAGCTGCCCGTCGTTGCCGAACGCGACATGGTGGCAGGTCAGCACCAGGTTGCTCTCCACAACGACGCCGGTACCGACGGGGGTGTCCTGGTGCTGCCCACGGTGCAGGGCAACCAGCCAGGAGCAGTCGTCGGGTCCTGCGGTCACCAGCCGCTCCGTCCCGGTCAGCGCCGCATCGTGGTGCTGGCGTCCGGCGGCCCACCCGGATACCAGCCGAGGGTGACTTCGAAATTCCCTTCAGCCGCCGCCTTGGCGACCACCCAGTTGGTCGTGCCGGTCGCCTTGATGCCGAACTTCACCTCGACGGCATCCGGAGAGACCGCCTTGACCTGGTCCAACAACACGCTGGCGGCGGCGATGGCAGGTGCGGCGGACTCCCGTACCCAGCCAACGACGTCGCCGACCCCGGCCGGCTGAAAACCAACCGGCGGATCGATCTCGACCATCGCTACCGTCTTGTCGTCGACCTGGTAGCGGACCACTTCGGACTGCACCGCACACCTCCGCCGCCCGCGAGAAACGGGCATAAGACCGCAGCCCGCGCTCTGCGGACCGCCACCCGGGTTGCACCGACCAGCCATGCTGCCTCTCACCGACGAGATTTGGCAACGGTTCTATTCATGATCACTTTCCGGCCCCTGCGAACAGGTGTTTCAGGTGACCTCCTGCCCTGCGACATTGAAGATCCACCCATGGCGGAGTGTCAGCTATCTGCATCGGACGGACGGACCTTGCGTCGATCCAGCGGTATCGGCAGAATCGGCCAGTGCCCAGGCCACCCCCGGCCCGGCACCTCATCTTCCCGGCCACCCCGAGCTATTGATCATCGCCATGTCGATGCGACCGCTCACGCCCTTGAGGAGCACCGCATGTCGGAGAAGGAACTCACCCTCGTCGAGCGGTGCGTACTCATCAACCTGATGGTCAAGGCCGCTCCGCTGCAGCAGAGCTACCTGATCAACGTCGCGGGCGTCACCGGGCTCAAGGCGACCCATCGCCGCGCCCTGGAAGCCCTTGGGCTGATCGAGGTGACGGAGAAGCCAATCACCCTGCACCTGACCGACAGCGGGTGGGAGGCGGCCAAGGCGGAGTTGAGCAAGGACGAGCCACCGAAGGGTGCCGGCACCGCAGGTGCGACGCTCTACACGGTGCTCGACTTCGTTCGTCGGCTGATCGACCACTCGGGCGTCCGAGCGGACGACCTGTTCCGGATGCAGTTCAAGCCCGACGAGATCGCTTCCACCACCGACTCGGCAGAGCCGGTCGCGCCGACGGCCAACGGCAGCGAAGCGAGCCAGGTCGACGTGGCCACGCGGATCCGTCGGGCGTACCACGAGCTGATCGACCAACCCGGCGACTACGTCATGCTGGCCGCGCTGCGGGCCGTGCTCGCCGATCTGTCTCGCGACGATCTCGACGCCGCGCTGATCAAGCTCAACCAGGACCCCGACGTGCAGATCGTGCCGGAGTCCAACCAGAAGGTACTCAGGACGCAGGAGCGCGACGCCGCCGTCAGCATCGGCAATCAGCTACGGCATCTGATTTCGATCTCGCCCTCATGACGGGTCCCACCGGGATGACCGACGAGCAGCGGCGAGCGCTGGCCGCACTACGGTTCAACTGGGCACCGACCCCGGACGATGTCTGGAAGCCGCTTCCCTTCCACGTCGAAGGATTGCATCACCAGATCATCGAGATGGTGATGGAGGGCGTCGCCGAAGCGGATGACAGCGTCGACTCCAGCCCGGTGGGACTGGCGATCCTGGGGCAACGCGGCACCGGCAAGACACACCTGCTCGGCGCGTTGCGTCAACGGGTACAGACCGCCGGTGGCTTCTTTTTTCTTGTCAAGCTCCTGGAGGCCAGCGCGTTCTGGCGAAGCACCTCGCTGTCCCTGCTGGAGGATTTCGTCCGACCGGCACCGGACGGAACCTCTCAGCTGCGCACCTTCCTGCGCAGACTTGCCGACGAGGTCGACGCGCCGCGGGCCGTCCGTCGGTCGATCACCGGCGACACCGAACTGACCCGGCATGCCCTCGATGCCCTCGTAGACCAGGTACGGAAGATCAATCGCCAGATCGGCACCGAATGCCAGGACACTGCTCGGGCACTCGTGCTGTACGCCAGCGACGACGGCACGGCTCAGGACCTCGGCCACGATTTCCTCTCATCCAGCGACGAGGAAAGCCCGGGAGCATTGGCCGCCTGGGGCATCCGACGTAGCAAGCGAGCACCGCAGGAGATCGTCCGCGACGCGTCCCGGCTGCTCGCTCTGGTCGGGCCCACCGTGATCGCGCTCGACCAGATCGACCTGATGGTCGCGCAGTCGGTCAAGTCCACCAGTCGCGAGGTACGCGGCGAGGTCGACTGGCAGACCTCATTGCTGCTTGAGCAGATCGCCAGCGGGCTGATGTCGCTCCGGGAGAACACCCGCCGCGCGCTGTCGGTCGTCTCCTGCCTGCCACAGACCTGGCAGAGCATCAAGGAGCAGGCCACCGACACCGTGCAGGATCGGTTCCGGGAGGCGGTGCGGCTCAAGGAGATCCCGTCGCCGGACATCGGCCGCGAGCTGGTGGAGAAGCGGTTCGGCCTGGTCTTCGACGAGCTGGGCTTCACCCCGCCGTACCCGACGTGGCCGATCCATCCGTCCGCCTTCACTGAGGTCGTCCAGTTCACGCCACGCGAACTGCTCCGTCGGATCGACACCCACGTGCGCTCCTGTCTGGCCGACGGGCAGGTACGCGAGCTCACCCACCTCCTGCACGCGCAGTCCGGAAAGAACGGCCCGGCCACGAGGTCCGATGCCGTTCCCACACCCGATCGGTCCGACAAGTCCGAGGTGCAGGAAGGCGCGCAGTCGGTGCCGGCCGAGTCCGACGAGCTCGCCAAGATCGACATTAGCTACGCCGAGTTGATCGAGTCAGCCGAGACCGCAAGCGCGGTGCAGCAGTCCAGCGAGGACCTGAGAGTGCCGGCGCTGCTACAGGCCGGGTTGACCGCGTGGATCGCCGCGCAGGGCGGATCGGCCGATGAGTTCAGCCTCGACCCGCTGCCGTTCAGCGGCAAGCCGGCCCTGCACGCCCGGGTGCGGCGGACGCTCGACGAGGAGACCGAGGACGAGGAGCACTGGTCGTTCCGGGCCGTCTGTGCGCCGCACCACATCGCGGCGCTCAACCGGATCCGCAACGCCATGACCACCTCCGGGTTGACCGAAGGGGTCACCAAGCGGCGACTCTTCCTGCTCCGCAGCGCGGGCTGGTCGGCCGGTGCACGTACCCGGGAACTGCTCGACGCGTTCACCAGAGCCGGCGGGCAGACGCTTCCCTTCCCCACCGCGGACATCAGGCGCCTTGCCGCCTTGGAACGGCTGATCCAGCAGTACGGGTTGGAACGACTGCGGCCATGGTTCGCCTCCCGACAGCCGGCCTCCACCGTCGCTTTCTTGCGCGACGCGCTCGATGGCGGTGCCGACGCCAACAGGGAAAGCCATGCTGACAGTCACGACACGACGGCGCCAACCGAGCCCGATCCGGCCATGCAGCAGGTCGGCCCGCCGGTGCGGGCCGTCGGTCGGGCCTCCGTATCGGTGCGGCCGGCGGCCAGCGGGAACTCGTCCGCTGGTCGCGGAGGGCCCGCCGAGCAGCTGGCGATGCAGGCCGGGATCGACCCGCCCCAGATGACGATCGGGTCCGTCGCCGGCCGGGCGGACCCGGTCCGAATGGACTTGGAGTCACTGCGTCGGCACACGGTGATATTCGCCGGCTCGGGATCCGGCAAGACGGTGCTGCTCCGCCGGCTTGTCGAGGAGTGCGCGCTGCGTGGCGTGTCCGCGATCGTGCTGGACCCGAACAACGACCTCGCCCGACTCGGCGATGCCTGGCCGGAGCCGCCGACCGGCTGGGGTCCTGCGGATCCGGATCAAGCTGCTGCCTACTTCGCCGGTACCGACGTGGTCGTCTGGACGCCCGGTCGTCGTGCCGGCCGCCCGCTGAGCTTTCAACCGCTCCCGAACTTCGGTGACGTACTCGACGATCCCGACGGGTTCCGCGCAGCCGTGGACTCAGCCGTCGCCACCCTCGCGCCACATGCCCGGGTCGACGGCGGCACCGACAAGGCAAGGCTGGGGCGAGCCGTGCTGCGCGAGGCACTGATTGGTTACGCCCAGAACGGTGGCAGCGACCTGCAGGCGTTCACCGATCTGTTGAACGACCTACCGGACGGGGTCAGCCAGCTCGACAGCGCACCGAAGCTGGCAGCAGGCATGGCGCAACTACTCAAGGCAGCGTTGATCGATGATCCGCTGCTCGGCGGTGACGGCACTCCCGTCGACCCGGGCATCTTGCTCACGCCGCCGCCGGGCCGACACGCCCGCGTCTCGGTGATCAGCTTCGTCGGACTGCCACACGACCACCAGCGGCAGAGCTTCGTCAACCAGTTACAGCTCGCCCTGTTCACCTGGATCAAGCGAAATCCGGCCGGCGACCGGCCACTCGGCGGACTGTTCGTGATGGATGAGGCTCAGACCCTCGCACCATCCGGCTCGGTCACCGCCTGCACCCAGAGCACCCTCGCGTTGACGTCACAGGCCCGTAAGTACGGGCTCGGTCTGGTCTTCGCGACCCAGGCCCCGAAGGCGCTGCACAATCAGATCCCCGGCAACGCTGCCACCCAGTTCTTCGGCCTGTTGACCGCACCTGTGCAGATCGAGGCGGCCCGTGACGTCGCGCGGGCCAAGGGTACCGACATCCCTGACGTCGGCAAGATGGCTACCGGACAGTTCTACGCAGCGGTGGAAGGCGCGCGGTTCGTCAAGCTGCAGGCGCCGATGTGCCTGAGCCACCACCCACGCAGCCCGTTGACAACCGAGGAGGTCGTACAACGAGCCGCCGTCCACCGGTGACCGTACCGGTGACGACGACGTTGGTTCGCGGCGGGAGATAGCCACGCCAATCAGCGGACTGGCAGCCGCTGACGGACTGGCAGCGGAGGTAGCCCCGACCATATCGGCCGAGGCTACCTTTGGACGGTACTGATCAGGTGGACGGACGGATCAGGCCGGAGAGATACCTTCGGCGAAGTCGTACAGGCTCTTGATGTCGTTGTCGAAGTACGGGCCGTCGAACTGACCATTGCCCGGGTTGTCACCGTGGCTTACCACGCTGTTGATGTACCCGTAGCCGGTCGAGTCGTTGTATTCCTGCAGCCAAGGTCCGCCGCTGGAACCGTACGTCATGTTGCAGTACATCCGGATCTGCTGGCCGCCGGGGTTCCACGTGGTGCCCTGGCAGTAGTACTGACTCTCGCCGCCACCCAGGTTGGACGGGTAACCGAGAGCGGTGACATAGACGCTGTAGCTGTAGTTCCAGCGCAGCCCGTGGCCGCCGACGGTGTCGACGACCTTGGCACCGTAGATGCCGCCGTTGTTCATGATGGCGATGCCCATGTCCTCGGCGTAGCTGCCGCTGTTGATCCAGGCGGTACGGGTGTTGAGGCTGGACGCCACGAACGTGCCGAACGGGCGCGAGCCGTTGCGGTAGCGCGGGACGAACTGCCAGTTGCTGTACCACTGTCCGCCGGGGCCCTGGTGGACGCAGTGCCCGGCGGTCATGACCAGCCGACGCTTGCCGCTGGCGACGGTGCTGGCCGAGCAGGAGGCGGTGCCGCCGGTGGGGGTGGTGAAGTAGACCTTGCCGACGGCCTGCGACTCGTTGAGCATCAGTCCGACGTCACCGCGGCTGCCGAGGCTCGGCGCGACCGGCGCCACCGCACCCGCCGGCCCGTTGGGCTTGGCGTCGGCGATCGTCGATTCGGCACCCTTCGCCGACCTCGCGAAGGTCAGGTCGACCGCCGATGCCATCCGCTCCTCGGTCCAGAAGTCGGTGACCTCCTTCGCGATCTTGGCGTTGGTGATCGCCCGGCCGTCGAGGGTGCGGGCGATGGCGCTCGTGTTGCCGTCCGACTTGAACGGCGACGACTCCGCCTGGGCGGCCGGCGCGCCGGTGACGACCAGCGCGAGTGCCAGGCCGGCCATCGCCGACCAGCGCAGTGTGGATTTCAAGAGACCCTCCCTTGTCTTGGTACCCATCTGGGCGCTAGCAGCGTATTGGCAAATTTCCATTGATCACAACGGAGTTTGAATGACTGATCACGGACACTCGCGAAACCTGCCGCTTGAGCTGGGTAGATGTCCACCAGAACCATTGGATCCAACTTCACTAAACGCTTCGACATCATGTGAGCAGGGAGCACCGCCGAGAAGCATAGATTTCACGTCTCATTTATCCCATAGCATCGCGAAATACATCCGAAATACAAGTCATGTGATTTTCCGTGCCCAGCGACGAACATTTGTGGCAGGAATCAGACGGCGTGTTTCAGAACTGACCGGTAGCGGTCAGAAGAGAGCCCGTCGACAACGGAGGGAACGAACGAACCAGGCCGACCCGGTCGGTCTGGTCGATCTAGTTGATCTGGTCGACCGGGCTGTCCGGGGCGACCGGGCCGAGCACGACGGTGCCATCCGGCTCGCCGATCTCGGCGTGGTTCAGCATTGCCCAGGCGATGGCCAGCACGCCCGCCCCGGCCATCGTCACCTGCTGCCACCGGCGGGCCCGGCCCATTCCGTACCACCCGGCGACGACCAGCGCGACGAGCCCGGCCAGCAGGGTCACGAACGCGTCCCCGCCGGAGAGCCCGGCCCGCGAACCCAGCGCCGACCCGCCGGCGGTCTCCACCGCGCCGTACATGACGGCATCAGCGTCCGGACCGGCGATCCAGGGCAGCACCGACCCGAGCACCAGCAGCAGTCCACCGCCGGCCGCCGATCCGGCGGTGAGCAGCCCACGCAGCGTCGATCAGCCGCTGGACCGTGTCGGGGCGGTCGGCTCCGGCGATGGTCTCCAGCCGGACGCCGTACTTGCCGCCGTCAGTGACCTGGACCGTGACGGTGTCGTCGATCGCCACCCTGGACAGGTCCACGGCGGCGGCGTCGCGCTGCGACTTCGCCGTGTACCCGTACCCGAACAGTCCGACGAAGCCGGCGACCCAGAGCGCCAGCCCGGCAACCACAGAGCCGACAATGGTCCGGAGCCGGTCCGCCCACCGGCAGGAGGAGAGTCGGGAAGATGGCGTTGCTGAACCCCACGCGACTGACCGGCCGGCCGGCGGCGGTCACCGTCGGCGACCAGTCGATGTCCGGCGACGACCTGCTCGAAGCCGCGACCGCCGTCGCCAGGCAGATCGCTGGCGCCGACACCGTCGCGGTCGACGCCACCGCCAGCCTCGACACGGTCGTCGCGCTCACCGGTTGCCTGCTGGCCGGCACCACGCTGGTCCCCGTACCGCCGGACGCCGGCCCGGTCGAACGCGGTCACATCCTGCGCGACTCCGGCGCTCAACTGCTGCTTGGCCCCAACCCGACGAGGCCGGTCGGGAGCGGCTCCGACCAGGGCGGCTCCGACCAGGGCGGGCCCGGCCAGCGCCGGACCGTCGGGTCCGACGCCCCCGCGCTGATCCTCTACACCAGCGGCACCACCGGCGCACCGAAAGGTGTACCGGTGACCAGCGCCAACATCGCCGCCGACCTCGACGCCCTCGCCGAGGCCTGGGCGTGGACGCCGGACGACACCCTGGTCCACGGCCTGCCGCTGTTCCACGTACACGGTCTGGTGCTCGGCGTCATCGGCGCGCTACGCGTCGGCTGCCGGCTGGTGCACACCGGCCGGCCCACCCCTGGGGCGTACGCCGCCGCCGGTGGCACGCTGTACTTCGGCGTACCGACGATCTGGTCCCGAATCTGCGACGACCGACCCTCCGCCCGGGCGTTACGCGCCGCCCGGCTCCTCGTCTCCGGTTCGGCGGCCCTGCCCGCCCCGGTTTTCCGCACGCTCACCGAGCTCACCGGGCAGGCACCGGTCGAACGGTACGGAATGACCGAAACCTTGATCACGGTCAGCAGCCGCGCCGACGGCGAGCGGCGACCCGGCTGGGTCGGTGCGCCGCTCGCCGGCGTACACACCCGGCTGGCCAGTGAGGACGGCGAGCAGTTGCCGGCGGACGGCGAGACCATCGGCGAACTGCAGGTTCGCGGCCCGATGGTGTTCGACGGTTACCTCGGCGCCGCCGGGCGCGGCGACTTCACCCCGGACGGCTGGTTCCGCACCGGCGACGTAGCGGCGATCGACCAGGCCGGCTGGCACCGAATCGTCGGCCGCGCCTCGACCGATCTGATCAAGAGCGGTGGTTACCGGATCGGTGCCGGCGAGGTGGAGAACGTGCTGCTGACCCATCCGGCAGTACGCGAGGCGGCGGTCATCGGCGCACCCGACGCAGACCTCGGGCAACGGGTCGTCGCGTACGTGGTGGCCGAGGGCGTGTCCCCGCAGTCGCTGATCGACTTCGTGGCCACCGAACTCTCCACCCACAAGCGCCCACGTGAAGTGCGCATCGTGGACGACCTGCCACGCAACGCGATGGGTAAGGTGCAGAAGAAGCTACTGCACGACGACCGCCGGTGACATCCCACCACTACCGACAGTCACCACATCGACATCAGCCGAACGGCTGATGTCAGGCGTTCGAGATCGATGCCATAAGTTTTCTTTACCTGCGGCTCAAGAAATCATCATTTCTGGCGCTGAAGTTGATTCTTGATTGAACCGCTCCCTAACGTGTGCGTATGGCCCGGGGCGACTAGTCATCCGCTCCCGGTGAACCCCCGCCGGCACCGTCGTGCCCGAGCCTAATACAGACATCCCAGTACGGTGAGCATTCGGAAGGTGTGCACATGGGACAACCGGCTCACAGAAGCGCCGCCAGACCCGCGAAGGGCGGACGGGCGCGCCGCGCCGTCATCGCGGTCGCGACCCTGTCCGCCTTCGGGGTCCTGATCGCCGTCAGCCAGATCTCCAGTGCTGGGACGGATCGCAAGGCCAGCGAGCAGGTCAACGGACTCGATGTGCTCGGGACCGGCTGCGACGACAGCTCATTGGAGCTACACGACGGCTTCCAGGTGGGCAGCCGCTGCGTCTCGACAGCGTTCGGAGAGGTCGGTGCGGCAGAGCAGAACCCGACGCTGCTGATCACCGAGTCGCCGGAATCGGTCGGCGTCGGCGAACCGTTCCAACTGCGGGTCAGCACCCGCAATCTGGTCCGGGACCGCTTCCTCCCGGCGGCTCAGGGCGGGTACTACGTGGAGTCCGCGCTGCTGACCGGAGACGGACTGACCCGCGGTCACTTCCACACCGCCTGCCGGATGCTGACCAGCACCACCGAGGCGCTCGACCCGGAGCCGGTGCCGGCCTTCTTCGTCGCGACTGAGGACGGTGGCGGCGGTGCTGAGCCGGATGTCGTCACTATCCAGGTGCCCGGGCTGCCCCAGGAGGGGATCGCCCAGTGCGCATCGTGGGCCGGCGACGGATCGCACCGGATCCCGATGATGCAGCGGGCCAACCAGACCCCGGCGATCGACGCCGTCCGTATCGAGGTGCGAGCCGGCGGAGCGGAGGAACCGCCCGCCGAGGAACCGCCCGCCGAGGAACCGCCCGCCGAGGAACCGCCCGCCGAGGAACCGCCCGCCGACGAACCGCCCGCCGACGAACCGCCCGCCGAGGAACCGCCCGCCGAGGAACCGCCCGCCGACGAACCGCCCGCCGACGAACCGCCCGCCGACGAACCGCCGGCCGAGGAACCGCCCGTTGAGGAGACACCGGCACCGGCCAGCCCTGAGGCGGAGGTCACCGACGATCCGGCACCGCCGACGCAGGAAGCCAAGCCCACGCCGGAGCCGACCGAGACCGCTGCCGGAGAGGAGAAGGAAGCCGAGCCGACCGCACAGCCGAGTGCGGACCCGAGCCCGACTGCCGCTGCCGGTGGAATCAATGCCCCAGCCGTGGACAACCTTGCAAACGAAGCAGATGCTGACGAGTCGGCCAGTCCGCTGGCACTGACCGGCGCGAACACCATGAACTTCCTGGTCGTCGGCCTAGTGCTGATCGTCGGCGGAGTGATCCTTGTCCACCTGACCCAACGTCGCCGCTACCCGAACCGGAAGCGCTGACCTCAACCACCTCCGTACCGCACAGCTGTGCCCACCGCGCCCAACCACGCGGTGGGCACAGCTGTCCCGCCTCAGATCGTCGTCGGGCCGCACGGCTCAGGCGCTGAGCTGGACCATCAACTGGTAGTCGTCGATCAGCCCGGTCAGTACGCTCGCCCCTGCCTGGGTCGACCACCTGCCAGACCACGGACACGACGTGGTTCCTCTGGCCCACCCGCCGGCAGGCCTGATGGCGTTGGACTGCCCGCGACTCGGCGCACAGCCCGCAGAGCCCAAGCCGGCCGCGCTGGTGTTCGCCACGCGGGACGGCAGCCCACTCCGGCGGTCAAACTTTCGTCGACAGGTCTGGCGTCCGGCGCTGGTCCGGGCTGGCTTACTCGGCAAGGTAGCCGAAGTGTCGCCGGACAAGTGGCACGCCAAGTGGACCGACGCGACCGGCGTCGAGTGGTTGCCGAGTTCGCGACCGAGCGGGAAGCCGTCGACCAGGTCGCGCTCAAGGCCGCTGGCGGGCTCCGCTTGCACGACCTGAGGAACTCGTACGCCACGTGGCTCATCAGCGACGGGGGTACGGGACGTGTTCGGCGACTTCTGCTGACGATTCGCTGATTCTGGTTCCTGGTCCGACTGGCCAGCGCGACAAGGGTCGATGCACTGGCGCGCCGACCAGCCATAATGTGGGTGGAGCCAAGGGGACTCGAACCCCTAACCCGCGTCCGGGCCTTGGATCGGGTCGAACCGGACACGTCGGCTCGCTGGCCTGCGGCGGGTTCCTCGACGTCTCTCGGCCTCTCGCAGCTGCTTCGGTTCTCGTTTGTACTGGCGTTGTCGTAGTTGATCTTCGTGGGTCGGCTTGCCGCTGTTTGGCTGGCCCCGGCAGCGATGACGTGATCCCGACTCGGTGAGTTCGGTGATTGTGCTTGTCGTCGATGATGGTGCGCGTGGCTCGGGTGTTTCCTCGTCGGTGGCGGCGGCGGACGGTTGTGTTTGCGGTCTTGGCTGTCGTCTGTGGCCTGGTGGCCCTGTTCGCCTGGTGGAATCCGTGGGGGTGGGGGCTGCCTCGGTTCGGTTGGGCGGGTACGGAACAGGCTGGCTGGATCGCGGGGATTATCGGCAGCGTGGCGGCTTTGGCGGCACTCGTCGACGGGTTCATGGCTCGGCGCGTCAAGCGTGGTCCGTCGTCGGTGCCGAAGGGTGCGGTGGTGCGTGTCGGGCGGGTCCCGGAGCGGGCGGCGTGGTTTCAGGGTCGGCCTGCGGGCGCGGAGCTGTCGCGGGCGGCCAGGGCGGGCCAGACGGCGGTGTTGACGCAGGTGTTGTCGGGGATGGGTGGGGTGGGCAAGACCCAGTTGGCGGCGGAGTTCGCGCGCCGGTTGGAGCGGGGTCGTGAGGTGGATGTGCTGGTGTGGGTGACGGCGTCGAGTCGTGACGCGATCGTCGCCCGTTACGCCGACGCTGCCCGCTCGGTGGGTGCCGCTGTGGCGGGAGACGGGGACGATGAGGCTGCGGCCAGCCGGTTCGTGTCGTGGTTGGAGCGCACGTCGAAGCGGTGGCTGGTCGTGTTGGACAACCTCGATAGCCCTGGTGACGCTGCGGACTGGTGGCCGCCGAACAGTCGCAATGGTCGGACGGTGGTGACGACCCGTCGCCGTGATCCGGTGCTGCACACGGACGGCCGTTTCCTGGTCGACGTCGATGTGTTCAGCTCGGATAACGCTGTCGATTATCTTGACGGTGCGATCGGTGCCAGTGGTGACCAGGATGACGATCTGGCTGCGTTGGCCGCTGATCTGGGGTGTCTGCCGTTGGCGTTGGCGCAGGCGGCCGCGTTCATCCGGGACCGGGGTATCGATCCTGCCGGTTATCGGGCCCGGCTGGCTGACCGGCGGAAGAGGTTGATTGAGCTTGTCCCGCCGGATGACGCTCTCCCAGATGGGCACCGGGCGACGGTCGCGGTCACGTGGTCGCTGTCGATCGACGTGGCGGACAGCCATCCGCCAGCCGGTCTGGCTCGGCATGTCTTGAACCTCGCCGCTGTGCTGGATCCGAACGGCATCCCCGAGGCCGTGTTCACCGCCGATGCTGCCGTGGCGCACCTCGCGGACCGCAGCGGGCGGCAGGTGACAGCTGACGACGTACGCGACGCGCTACGGAACCTGCACCGACTGAGCCTTGTCACCCACGACACGGCCACCGGCACGGTCCGCGTCCACGCCCTGGTGCAGCGGGTCACGCGCGACACCCTCGACCCGGTCCACCTCGCCGCTCTCGCCCGGGCCGCCGCTGACGCTCTACTGGCTGTCTGGCCCGAGATCGACCGGGACCACGACACCACGCAGACCTTGCGTGCCAATAGCACCGCTCTACGGATGGCCAGCGGTGATGCACTCCTGCAGCCCGATGCTCATACGCTGCTGTTTCGCAGCCTCCGCAGCCTCGGGAACACCGGACAAGTCGCGGCTGCCGCTACCGCGTTCGAGGAGTTGCTCGCCGACTCTGTGCGGGTGCTGGGGCCGGATCACCCCGACACCCTGACCACCCGCAGCAACGTCGCTTCCTGGCGGGGTCGAGCGGGTGACGCCGTCGGCGCGGCCGCCGCGTTCGAGGGGTTGCTCGCCGACTCTGTGCGGGTGCTGGGGCCGGATCACCCCGACACCCTGCGCGCCCGCAGCAACGTCGCTTCCTGGCGGGGTGAGGCGGGTGACGTCGTCGGCGCGGCCGCCGCGTTCGAGGAGTTGCTCGCCGACCGGCTGCGGGTGCTGGGGCCGGATCACCCCGACACCCTGACCACCCGCAACAACGTCGCTTCCTGGCGGGGTGAGGCGGGTGACGTCGTCGGCGCGGCCGCCGCGTTCGAGGAGTTGCTCGCCGACTCTGTGCGGGTGCTGGGGCCGGATCACCCCGACACCCTGACCACCCGCAACAACGTCGCTTCCTGGCGGGGTGAGGCGGGTGACGTCGTCGGCGCGGCCGCCGCGTTCGAGGAGTTGCTCGCCGACTCTGTGCGGGTGCTGGGGCCGGATCACCCCGACACCCTGACCACCCGCAACAACGTCGCTTACTGGCGGGGTGAGGCGGGTGACGTCGTCGGCGCGGCCGCCGCGTTCGAGGAGTTGCTCGCCGACTCTGTGCGGGTGCTGGGGCCGGATCACCCCGACACCCTGCGCGCCCGCAACAACGTCGCTTCCTGGCGGGGTGAGGCGGGTGACGTCGTCGGCGCGGCCGCCGCGTTCGAGGAGTTGCTCGCCGACCGGCTGCGGGTGCTGGGGCCGGATCACCCCGACACCCTGACCACCCGCAACAACGTCGCTTCCTGGCGGGGTGAGGCGGGTGACGTCGTCGGCGCGGCCGCCGCGTTCGAGGAGTTGCTCGCCGACTCTGTGCGGGTGCTGGGGCCGGATCACCCCGACACCCTGACCACCCGCAACAACCTCGCCCACTGGCAACGACAGACCAGCACCTGATCTGCGCCTTGATGCCTTCCGGACAAGGGCAACCGTCTCTCGCCGAGGGCCGAGTAACACGGCGCGGCGGGCGGTTGCCCGGTGGTGACGGTGGTTTTCCGCCCCGGCCGCGTAGCGGTCCGGGGCGGCTTGCCGCCGGGCGGTGTTCCGCCCGCGCGCCGCGCTGGGCGCGGCGTCTTGATCCAATACAGAACTATTCGGCAACGTGGGAAGCAGTGACTGCGGGCGGCGGCTGCTGCTGGTACGCGGCCCTGCACAAGCGGCAGAAGATTTAGGTTGCTGACGGTCTCCCGAGAGTGCTGCGGACGTAGGTCGGGACCAAGCCGACCCGCACCGCAGCCGCGCCAGCGGCGAGGAGCGGAAGCGGCGCGGTAGTAGGGGTTGACCACGACTCGCGGCAACGGTGACGTCAGGTCACGCGGTGGTGCTGGGCCTGGTCCTCGTCGGCGGTGACGGTGGCGCTGCGGTAGTCGAGTCCGCGTAGGTCAGGGCGGGCGTCAACGAGGGTCGCTGCGATGGTGCGGGCTGTTTGGATGGCTGCGGTGAGGTCGTGGGCGTGGATCGGGATGTGGACGACGTAGCGGCGTTGTGCGCCGGAGTCGGCTGCGGCGGTCCCTCGGTCTGCGTCGTCCTGGTGGTCGCGGTCGGGGCTGCGCGGTGCGGGTGTTGGTCGGGTGTGGGTGCCTCGGCCGTGTTCGGTGGTGACGAGTCCGTCTTGGCGTAGGGCGTTGATGGCGGCGCGGATGGTGCCGCGTGCGACGTTGAATTCTTTGGCGAGTGCGGTTTCTGCGGGTAGGAGTGCGCCGGGTGGTATGGCGCCGCTGGTGATGCGGTCGCGGAGTTGGTCGGCTACGCGGCGGTAGCGGGGTGTTCCGTAGTGCGGGGTTGGCACTCGTGTCACGTTACCTGTCTGTTGTGTAGTCAAGTGCCGTCTGGCTGCTCGTTTCCACATCTGGACAACAGGTCCACTTGTAGGTACGTTTCCCTGTGTGTGGCCGGGTTAGCCGCTCGTGATCAAGGGGTTGGCTGCGGTGGTGTCCCGGCCACACGCTCGCGTACTGCCTGGTGGCACCTCCTCTGTGTGGGGGTGCGGGTGGTGCGTGTCCTGGTCGGGGTGCGGCGTTACCCGACTCCGCCCGCCGGGCGGTGCGCCGTATCTCGCGGTGGGGCCGGCGGCTCTGCGCGTTACCCCCGTTGCGTGCGGGGTCGCCGGTCTCCTGTCAGCGTGGGAGGTGCTGATCATGAGAGCTTCGCGGTCACGTCTGGTGGCGTGGTGGCGTCGTCGACGTCGGACCGGCCCGACTGTGCGGGCGGTGGCCCGTGTCGTTCCTGGGTGGGCGGTGGAACCGACCCGGGTGTCTCCGCTGGTGGTGGGTGCGCCGTTGTTGACGGTGGGTCAGCGGTTCCGGGCTGCTGGTGGGCGGTGGTCGCGGTGACCCCGGTCGGCGGTGGCGCGGAGACAGTGGAGCATCCGGCGTGGTGTGCGCGGGACCGGTGTGGGCTTGTGGTGCCCCCACTCTTTGCGCACATGGCGCGGCGGCACCGGTCCAGGTTGTGTCAGGTGGGCACGCCTCGTGTCGCGGGCGGCAGTGTGGTGGCCTATCTGATCGGTGGTGACCGGTTGCCGCCGGTGGTGGCGGTGCACGCGGCTGCGCCGTGGCTGGGCGCGGGGTGTGCTGAGTTGCGCCTGTCGGAGGTGCGCAAGCTCGTCGACGCGTTGACCGGCCTGCTCGCCGACGCCGACACGGCCGGCACCGGACCGGGCGACGACAGCGACAGCGGCGACCGGGGGAAGGTGGGCGGCTCGTGAACGGGGAGGATGCCCGGCCGGGTGGGCTGGTGTTGTGTCCGGTGTGGTGCGCGGGGTGTGGTCCGCGCGACCGGATGCACCGGGCCGGTCTGGTGACGGCGGGGACCGAGCGCACGGGCTGGGTCAGTGCGGATGTGATCGCTGATCACGGGGCGGTGTCGGACGTACGGGTGAAGGTGGACGTCACCCGGTACGCGTCAACGCAGACGGTGTTGCTGCAGCCGGGTCCGGCGGCGCGGTTCCTCGGCGGCCTGAACCAGGCGACGCGGCTGCTGCACGCGTTCACCCGCCCGACAGTGCGGGTGGAGGGGTTGGCGTACCGGCGGGCTGCGCAGTTGGAGCCGGGGATGCGGGTGCTGCTGTTCGGCGGCGTGGTCCTGGTCGTCGACACCGACGAGGTTCCGGAGTTCCCGACGGCGGCGCTGTTGTCGGTGCGGCAGGAGTCCGGCGGCCCGGTCTACACGGTGCTGGTGCCGGCCGATATGGAGCCGCTGGTGATCGGCCCATGACCCAACGGATCAGCCGTCGGGTGGTGCGGGGCGGGGTGTGGGCGGACCGTGCCGGTGCGCCGACCACCTGGCAGACGTATGAACGTCTAGGGGGTAGCGTTGCCGGCGTGACGGCCAAGGACTGGCGCCCCCGGTATCTGCAACTCGCTGAGCAGTTGCGGGGTCAGATCCTGTCCGGGGACATGCCGCCGGGCACCCTGATGCCGTCGGAAACCGAGTTGGCCGACTCGTCGGGCCTGTCACGCACGAGCGTGCGTAACGCGATCCGGCAGCTGCGGGAATGGGGCCTGGTCCGCGCCGAACAAGGCAGGGGCACCTACGTACGGGCTCCTCGTCAGCGGGTGCGGCGGCGTAACACGGAGCGCTACCAGTGGGAGAAGGACCGCGTCCTACTCCCCGACGCGGAACGGCGGGCGACGGGCGGCACGGAGCATGACACCGGTCTGACGGTCGATGATCTGAAGTTCCACGCCGAGTACACCCGCGTCCCGGCCGATGCCGAAATGGCGGTTGCGTTCGGCCTGGAGCCCGGTGTGGAGTTGCTGCGGCGGGTGTACTGGACCACGACCCGCACGGAGTCGGCTCCGTTGTCGGTGTCGTACTCGTTCCTGCCGGTGGCGTTGATCGCCGGGAACCCGGACCTGCTCGACGCGGGCAAGGAGCCGTGGCCGGGTGGTACGCAGCATCAGCTGTACACGGTCGGGATCGAACTTGACCGGATCGTGGATGAGATCCGCGCTAGGCCGCCGTCGCCGGATGAGGCCGAACTCCTCGACATCGATCCGGGCGTGTCCGTCCTGACGGTGCGCAAAACGTCGGTGGACATCGGTGAGCGGGTGGTGGAGGTCGCCGACGTCGTCATGCCCGGCGACCGCACCGAACTGGTGTACTCGAACACGCTCGCGCGGTGGCCTGCTTGACCCAGGTCGTTTCGGTCATCACCCCGGTGCACCCGCCGAGCATCGGCTATCTCGCCGACGCCTACGCCTCCCTGGCCGCCCAGCAGATGCCGGACGGCTGGGGGTGGCGGTGGCTGGTCCAGGAGGACGGACGCACCGGGGCCGTCGCCGACGCCCTACCCGACGACCCGCGCATCTCCGTCGGTGTCGGCCGACCCGGCGGCCCCGGTGTCGCCCGCACCCTCGCGATGGACCGCGTCGACGGGCCGTTGGTGAAGGTCCTCGACGCCGACGACCAACTCACCCCCGGTGTCCTCGCCCGGGACATCGCCACCCTGACCGCACACCCGTCGATCGGGTGGTCGACGTCGCGGGTGCTGGATCTGCTGCCGGACGGGTCCACGGTCGGCTTCGACTCCGACCCACCCGCCGGGCCGATCGCCTGCGGTGACGTGCACGCGTTCTGGCTCGCCAACAACTACCGGGCACCCGTGCATCCGGCGACCCTGTGTCTGCGGACGGATGTGCTGTTCGCCCTGGGCGGCTGGATGGCCCTGCCCGCGTCCGAGGACACCGGCCTACTCCTGGCCGCGAGCACCATCACCGGCGGCTTCTTCCACGCCGAAACCGGCCTGCTGTACCGCAAGTGGCCCGGTCAGGTCACCAGCCAGGCCGCGCACCGCGAACCGGCCGAACACACGACCCGGATGCGGATCATCGAACGACGGGTACGGGCGTTGACCGCGCTCAACACCACGATCACCCTGCCCTAACCGGCACCCGTCCCGCCCCGCCTGGTCCACACCGACCGGCGGGGCTTCTTCGCGTGCCCGTCGACGTCGTCCCGTGCTCGTCGACGTCCGTCGACGTCCGTCGACCCGTTAGCTGGTCCGGGCGGGGTTGCGCTGCTGCCCGCAAGGGTCATTCGGGGTATACCGGACCACTTTCCGAGACTTGTTGACATGTCTGCCAAGTAGTCCCTACCTTTGGTCCTGCCGGTTGGCAGACGTTACTACAAGTTGGGAGTTGCAGAGATGGCTCTGCGAGGCGGAACGAGGTTCTCGGTCCGGTGTTCGGACGTGTTCCCGGCGGGGTGCGCGTTGGTGCCCGAGTCGCTGGGCGAGGTCGAGGACTACGACGAGAAGACGGGCCGGCGGTCGCCGGCGAAGGACAAGCTGACGGGTCAACGGGTGTGGCAGGTCCGGGTCATGGACCTCGACCCGGAGTTGGGCAAGCGGTCGCGGGAGACCACGGTCAAGATCTCGGCCGACCACCAGCCGGTCCCGCCGACCGGCACGCCGTTCGAGGCGGTGGAGTTCGACGACATGACGGTCACGCCGTACGTGGCCAGCAACGGGCGGATGGCGTACTCGCTGCGGGCGTCGGGGATGCGCGCCCCGGCCGGCGCGGCCTCCAACGGTAAGGCGCGCACGGGTACGGGCTCGGCGTCGTAGCACTCGGTTCGGGGTGGGGCTGTCTGGTCTTGGCGGACGGCAGCCCCACCCCTGGTGTCTTCCCCCCACTCCTCCTCTTCACAGATTCGGTGAGGTTCCGACGTGTCCCAGGTTAAGCGCGCCCAGACTCGGGCGCGGATCCGCTGTGCCGACTGCAAGAACATGTTCACCCCCAACCCTGCCGACGCCCAGGGCGACACCGACAACGCCAACGCGGCTGCCGGCGGGGATGCGGCCCGGTGTGGGCTGTGCGCGGGCCAGCTGGTGTTGCCGTTCCCCCGGCTGCGCGACGCTCGCGGCCGATTCCTCCCCATCGCCGGGGGTGACCGATGATGGGCCGTCCGCGTGGTGAGGTCGTCACCACCGTCTCCGGTGACCTGCTCGTCGTCCGGCCCCGCCGACTGCGGCTGCCCTGGTGGGCGCTCCTCCTCGGCCTGCTCGCGCGGTGGACCGGTCGGGGCCTGTGGTGGTGCCTCAAGCACCCCCGCATCCTCACCGTCTCCGTGATCACGATCGCCGTGTACCTCGACTACGGCATTGCCGGGCTGGTCACCCCGGTTGTTCTGGCCGGGTTGGGGTCGGCGGTGTGGCGGTGGCGGCACGAAACGTCCTGGTGGTCGTGGTGCGCCGGACCTGTGCTCGGCCGGTGGCGGCACGCGGTCGTGTACCGGCGGGTGTGGCGGGAAGCGATGACCATGTGTGACCTGTCGCGGGTCTACCAGCACCAGACCGTGCTACCGCAACTCCTGGCCGTGCACTGTGACCAGGCCCTTGATGTGTTGTCGGTGCGGATGCTGCGCGGGCAGACCCCTGCCGACTTCCAACAGGCGACCGAGCAGCTTGCCTATGCGTTCGGCCGTCGGCATGCACGGGTCTACACGGAACGCCCCGATGAGGTGCCGGTGCGTGGCGGTGGCTGGGTGGGGTGGCTGCTGCGCCAGGTCGACGCTTACCGGTTTCGTGACCGGCCCGACGTCGTCTACGTCGTCCTGGTCCGCACCGACGCGTTGCGCAGGACGGTTCCGCCGTTCCCGGTGCCGACGGTGCCGGACTTCACCGCGCTGCCGCTGGCGGTGCGGGAGGACCTGCGGACCTGGCATCTCCATCTGTTGGCGACGCATGTGCTGATCGGTGGGGCGACCCGACGCGGGAAAGGCTCCGTCCTCTGGTCCCTCGTGCGCTCGTTGGCGGGTGGGGTGGCGTCCGGGCTGGTCCGGCTGTGGGTGATCGACCCCAAGGGCGGGATGGAATTCGCGTTCGGCCGTCCGATGTTCGCCCGGTTCGCGTCCACCTCCTTCGACGACATGGCCGACCTGCTAGACGAAGCGGTCGCGGTCCTGCGGGAGCGGCAGGCACGTCTTGCCGGCACGGTCCGCGTCCATACACCCACCGTTGATGACCCCCTCGTTGTGGTGGTGATCGACGAAATGGCGGCGCTGACGGCGTACCTGCAAGACGTCGAGCTGCGTAAGCGGATCGCGTCCTCGTTGGGGCTGCTGCTGTCCCAGGGTGCCGGCGTCGGCGTGCTGGTGGTGGCCGCGTTGCAGGACCCGCGTAAGGAGGTGCTGCCGTTCCGGGACCTGTTCCCGACCCGGATCGCGCTCGGTCTGACCGAGGCATCCCAGGTGGACATGGTGTTGGGTGACGGCGCACGCAACCGGGGCGCGTTGGCGGATCAGATGCCGTCGTGGGCCAAGGGCGTCGGCTACGTCCTGCTGGATGGCACCCCTGATCCGGTGCGGGTCCGGTTCTCCTACCTCACCGACACCGACATCAAAACCATGGCCGAAGAGTACGCGGCGCCGGTTGCCGCTGCGGACATCCTTGCCCAGGTCGGCCGGGAAACCGCCCCCGAACCGGAACAGACTGCCGCGTCGACCCGGCGGGTTCCGTTGCCTCGTAGGCCTTCCGGGCCGCTGCTGCCTGACTCGCTACTCAACATCCTCCGGCACGACCAGGGCGACACCGACAACAGCAGCGGGGGTGGTTCCCGGTGAGCGAAACGCAGACGTCGACGTCGGGGCGGCGCTTCTACCGGCTGCGGACCCCCACCCCCGACGGCGGACGCGGAACAGCTGTCTCCGTGCGGGTCGACACCGACCGCCCCGACCCCTACCCGCTGTATGTCGCCATCGGCTCCGGCCGGCGCCGGGTCTACCTGACCCCCGGTGAGGCATGGGCGCTGTGGCGCTGCCTGTCCGAAGCGGTCGCCTCCCTCGGCGACCCACCCGACCACATCCGCACCACCATCCACCCGACCGGGAGGTAACCCGACCATGGCATCCCTCAACCGACCCTCCTGGCTCCTCGTCCGGCTGCCGTGGCTGGCCCGACTCCTGCACCGGCCGATCCGCATCACCGCGACCGGCCCCGCCGATCAACTCGCCTCCTTCCTCACCGGGCTGAGCACGTTCCTGCACCGGCACGGACGCCCCGGCCGGCGTATCCGCATCGAACTGACCATCACCGACGACAAGGACAACGCATGAGCTGGCAGCGTGCCGAAACGGTGCTGCGGCTGGTGATCCTGCTCGCCATCGGCTCGATGGCCGGCGCGGCCGCGTTCACCCACGTCCATGACCTGTCCGTCGCCCACGGCCAACCCCACTGGATCGGCTGGGCCAACGCCGTCGCCGTCGAGCTCATGGCCATCTACCTCGGCCTGGAAATCCGGGCTCGGCGTCGGACCGGTCGACCGGTCGGGTTCGTCGCCGTCCTCCTGGTCGGCTTCGCGCTTCTGTCGTTGGCCGCGCAGGTGGCTGAGGCAGAACCGTCCGTGTGGGGGTGGATCGTGGCGGCTGTCCCGTCGTTGGCGTTCCTGGCCCTGGTCAAGGTCGTGCTGTCCAGCGCACCCGCTGTCCCGGCTGGCCCGTCGGCGTCGACCACGGCGGCCAACACGGCTGATCGGGTGCGCGTCGACCAGGCGGACACCGTCGACCAGGTCCCCACCGACGACACCGACCCGGAACCGGATCACGTCGAGCGGCCGGCGGTCGTCGAACCGGCACGCGTCCCCGGTCACGCGTCGGTGCTGCCGCCGCTCGGGGTCGTCCAACCGCGACGGGCAAACGGGATGGTGGTCGGCCGATGACCGCCCCCACCCTGCCCGGACTCGACACCGATCGGCCGGCGACCGTTGAACAACCTCGACCCGGCTCACGTGCCGCGCGGATGGGCCTACCCCGGTCGGTCGACGTCCTCCGCGACGTCGCCACCGAATACGGCGTCTGCATCCGTCCGCTCGCGATGCGGCGGACCGATCTCGACACCGGCCGTACCGAGGTGATCGACCTGCCCTGCGGGGCGACCCGTGAGGACAAGTGCCCGCCGTGCGCGAAGCGCAACCGCCGACTGCGCCAAGCGCAGATCCGCGACGGCTGGCACCGCGACGACGAACCCTTGCCGCCACCCGAACCGGCCACGGATGAGCAGAAAGCGCTGATCGTTCTGCGGGCGCACTTCGAGTTCGAACGCGACGCGGCCGTACGGGAAGCCGACTGGCGACAGGTCACCGACCTCGAAGACGCCATCCGCGAAGTCGAAGACGCCATCACCGCCGAAGGACTACGCGGCCGCGTCGCACCACCCCACACCCCAACCGGCGACGGGGACGGGGTCGACCAGGGCGACGCGCAGGACAACGGCAAGCGGCGGAAGCGGTCGACCAGGCGGCGCCAGGACGCACCCGACCTACCCCGCAAGCCTGTCGAAGCGCGGACGATCGGCAAGACGTACACCGCACCCGACGGCAGCCAGTATCGGCCGTCGATGTGGCTCACACTCACCCTCGACTCCTACGGCCCGGTTCGTCCGGACGGCACACCGGTCAACCCCGACCGGTACGACTACCGCCGTGCCGCCTGGGACGCGGTCCACTTCCCCCGACTCCTGGACCGGTTCTGGCAGAACCTCCGACGGTGTGAAGGCTGGAACGTCCAGTACGCCGGATGCGTCGAACCGCAACGCAGACTCGCGCCTCACGCTCACTTCGCGATCCGCGGCACCATCCCCCGGCAGATCCTGCGGACAGTGGCGGCGGCCACCTATCACCAGGTGTGGTGGCCGTCCGTCGAAGTCCAGCACTACGGCGGCGAACACCTGCCCGTCTGGGACGTCGACCAGGGTGCATGGGTCGACCCGCACACCCGTCAACCGCTGACCAGCTGGGCGGAAGCACTCGACGCGGTCGACCACGATCCCGACGCCGAACCGGTCCACGTCGTCCGCTTCGGCAGCCAGGTCGACGCACGCGGCGTCATGCCCGGCACCCAGGATGCGGAACGCACCATCCGCTACATCACGAAGTACATCACCAAACACGCCGCCGACTGCCACACCACCACCAGCGGCCGGCAACGCGCGCACCTCGAACGGTTCTGGCGACAGTTGCAGGTCACCCCCTGCACCGACCGGTGCGCGAACTGGCTGCTCTACGGCGTCCAACCGAAGAACGCCAGCGCGAAGCTGCGGCCCGGACGCTGCCGGGGCAAAGTCCACCAACGCGCCACCCTCGGCATCGGCGGCCGGCGCATCCTCATCTCCCGCGACTGGTCCGGCAAGACCCTCACCGACCACAAACACGACGCACGGGCCTGGGTCCGGGCACTGCTCGGCGCGACGACCGACCTGGCCGGCGTCGACCAGCCGACCGGCACCGACGGCGCGACCTCGTCCCGGCACGCGTGGGAGCTGGCCCGGCCCGACGACCCGGACGTCACCCCGCTGGGGCATCGGCTGCTGCGCTCCATCTCCGAACGCGCCCGCTGGCGCTCCCAACTCCTCGCCGCGAAGGACCGGGCGGCACAGGAGACGAGGCACGACCTTTCGGCAACTGGCGACGGCGGCGAAGGGAAGCAATGACCACCCCCACCATTGAACCTCTCTGGACTGTTCAGGAAGTGTCGACGTACCTGCGGGTTCCTCCGTCGACGCTCTACCAGTGGCGGTACCTGCGGACCGGGCCACGGGCGTCACGGGTGGGCCGTCACCTGCGGTACGACCCGGCGGACGTGCGGGCCTGGCTCGCGGATCAGGCGGCCTGACATGCCCGTTGATGATCTCTGGTACCTGAACAAGCGCGGGCCGAACGGCAAGCGGCTGCCATCGAAGCGGCACGGGCAGGGCAAGCGGTGGCGGGTCCGCTTCACCGACGCGTCCGGCCGGGCTCGCACCATGTTCTTTGAGCGCAAGGTCGACGCTGACGCGTGGGATGCCGATGCCCGTGCCGGTGTCGCCCGTGAGACCAGGGTCGACCTCGCCGACCGACAGATCACGTTCCGGGAGTACGGCGAGCGCTGGCGGCTGTCCCGTGAAATCGGTTGGGCGGTGGAGACTCGGCGGCGGGTGGAATCGAACCTGCGGCTGCACCTGTACCCGGTGTTCGGCGACCAGCCGGCGCGGTCGATCCGGCTCACGTCCGTACTCGAATGGTTGACCCGCCGGCTGTCCGAGGACACTCCGGGATCGACGCTGCGGCTGTACTTCGAGCTGCTGGATGCGGTCCTGGCGGCGGCCGTCACGGACAAGCTCATCCCGGACAACCCGTGCGACGGGGTGAAGCTGGCCCAGGTGCTGCGGGGCGTCTCGCGGGTGCCGAAGTGGGTGCCGACTGAGGCGGAGGTGTTGGCGCTGATCGACGCCGTCCCGCCGCGCTACCGGGCGGCCATCTGGCTCGGTGCGGGTCAGGGCTGCCGGCACGGTGAGGCGCTGGGGATGGAAGACGGCACGCGGTGCGTTGACGCCGGGCGCGGCGAGCTGCACATCGTTCAGCAACTGCGCTACTCACCCAAGGTGTACGACGGGTTCTACCTCAGTGAGCCGAAAGCTCGTTCGTCCGGCACGATCGACCTGGATCCGGTGGTGGCGGAGATGCTGGCCGACCACGTCCGCGAGTTTCCGCCGGTCGGCGTCGACCTGGTCGACATTTGCGGGGGTGATCCGGTGCGCCGGACGGTGCCGCTGTTGTTCACCACCACGCGCGGCAGGCCGTTCACTGACCGGACCTGGTCGCGGGAGTGGGCGCGCTGGCGGGAGGCGGCCGGGTGGCCGAAGGAGCACGGCACGTTCCATGCGCTGCGGCACTTCTTCGCCACGACCTTGATCACGAACCACGCCGAGCCGCAGGAGGTACAGCGGCTGCTGCGGCACAAGACGCTGCGGATCACGCTGGAGACGTACGTGCACTGGTGGCCGAAGCGGGAGCGCACGCGGGGCCTGGTCGGGGCTGCGTTGCGGGCGGCTGCCGACGGGAGCCACCGACCATGATCAACACTGGTTTGTACCGATGTTGTACTAGTGGATCTTGGAAAACATCCAAGCCCTGGTCAGGGCGGGTGGTGAGTGGAGCCAAGGGGACTCGAACCCCTAACCCCTGCCTTGCAAAGGCAGTGCTCTGCCAGTTGAGCTATGGCCCCGAGTGGTCCCCGCCGCAGCGGTGACGACTGCGGTCCGGGGACAGAAGTTGGATCAGCGGAGATCAGGAGCGGTGGTCGCCTCGTGCCAGAGGGCACGCTCGTCGCTGGTCTCCTTGACCTTCTTGGCGATCAGCGCGGCTACGCCGATGACGCCGGCGATGATGAGGATCTTCTTGACCATGGGGCGTGTCCCCTTACGCTCGACTGTCGTGGAGTGGGGCTAGCTGGAATCGAACCAGCGACCTCAGAGTTATCAGCTCTGCGCTCTAACCGACTGAGCTATAGCCCCGTACGCGACGAGCAAGGTTACCGCACCTGTGTCCTACACCCCAACTCGGGGCGAAAGCCACCGGCAGCCGGCGAACGGAGCGCCGGACCATGGGGAGACTACCGGATCGCGGACGGCCGGGGCCAATGGGTATCGACCCGCCCGGCCGTCCTCCGCTTCCCTGAGCGGGCCGGATCAGTCCCGCTCGGCCAGGGTCAGTTCGATCCCGCCGACCAGGTCGGCGCAGACGTTGTAGATGAACGCGCCGAGCGTCGCCAGCGCGGTGTAGAGCACCACGTTGATCAGCCCGAACAGCGCCGCCGTGCCGATCACGCCCTGAGCGGTGATCCGCAGGCTCGGACCGTCCCCGGTGCCGGTACCGATCAGGTCACCGAGGCTGGCGTTGACGCTCTGGAACACGCCCATCGCGTCAAGCGCCAGGTAGAGCACCGAGGTCGCGACGATCACCACGATGAACAGCACCAGCGAGACCGCGAACGAGAACTTCATGACGGACCAGGGGTCGATCCGCTTCAGGTTGAGGCGAGCTCGACGCGGACCTCGCGAGGCAGCCGAGCTGACCCCGGGTCGCGCGGTGCGGGCACCGTCAGGGCCGACTCGCGCCGCGCCGACCGCGCCAACACCGGCACCGGCACCGGCACCGGCACCGGCACCACCGATCGTGCGTACGGTCGGCGAACCCAGGCCGGTCCGCGAGCCGGGAGTGGCCGTACCCACCCGGGCCGTGCCGCCGATGGTGCCGAACTGCCCGGTGGGCCCGAGCCCACCGCCCGGTCGGGTGCCACTTGCCGCGGTGGCGCCGAGCGCTCCACCGGTGAATCCGCTGCCGGAGCTGGCCGGCGGAGCGGATGAAACAGGAGGTGCCGACGTCACAGGAGGTGCCGACCTTCCGGAAGAGGCGGATATGCCGCCGAGCTGAGTGGCGCTGTCGCCGGTGCCTCCGGCGCGGGTCGAACCGTCGACGGAGTCGCCGGTGCCACCGGCTGGGTCGTCGGCGGGTCTGTCGGGCGGGGGAGGCATCCCTGGCGCCCGGGTGAACTTGGGCGACGGCGAATCACCGGGCACGCTGGCCCGGCCGACAGCGGCGCGGCCGGTGGCCGTTGATGTGCCTCCGGCGGCGGATTCCTCGTCGACCGGAGCCGCCGAGGATCCTGTTCCCCCCGACTTCGCCTGGGTCTCCGTCATCAACTAGTCCTGTTCGTCAGGCTCGTCGGCATTGCGAGCAATGGCCACGATGGTCACGCCGTCTGGGAGGTCCATGAGCTTGACCCCCATTGTGTTCCGGTCCCGGGTACGTCGTACAGGCTTCACCGGAGTCCGGATCACGCCACCGTTGCTGGTGATCGCGAAGAGCTCGTCGTCCGGACTGATGACGACCGCGCCGACGAGACCACCGCGGCGCTCGGTGATCTTCGCAGTCAGCACACCCTTGCCTCCCCGGCCCTGCACCGGATACTCCTCGATCGGAGTACGTTTCGCGTACCCGCCGTTGGTGGCGACCAAAACATCCAGGTCCATCCCCTCCCGGACGACCGCCATGGCGAGCAGTTCGTCGGTGTCGGTGAACCGCATCCCGATCACCCCCGATGTAGCCCGCCCCATCGGACGCAGCGCCTCGTCGGTCGCGGTGAACCGGATCGCCTGGGCGTTCTTGGAGACCAGCAGCAGGTCGTCGGCCCCGCCGGCGAGAGCCGCTCCGACCAGTTCGTCGGCGTCCCGCAGGTTGATGCCGATGATCCCACCGGAGCGGTTCGAGTCGAACTCCTCCAGCCGGGTCTTCTTCACCAGGCCGTTGCGGGTCGCCAGCACCAGGTAGGGCGCCACCTGGTAGTTCGGGATCCGGATGACCTGGGCGATGTGTTCGTCCGGCTGGAAGGCCAACAGGTTGGCCACGTGCTGGCCACGGGCGGTACGGGATGCCTCCGGCAACTCGTAGGCCTTCGCCCGGTAGACCCGGCCCTTGTTGGTGAAGAACAGCATCCAGTCATGGGTGGACGCGATGAAGAAGTGGCTGACGATGTCGTCCTGGCGCAGCGTCGCACCGCTGACGCCCTTGCCGCCCCGGCGCTGCGAGCGGTAGAGGTCGACCTTGGTCCGCTTGGCGTACCCGGTGCGGGTGATGGTGACCACCACGTCCTCGCGGGCGATCAGGTCCTCCATCGAGACCTCGCCGTCGAACGGCACGATCTTCGTCCGCCGCTCGTCGCCCCACTTGGCGACAATCTCGCCGAGCTCCTCCGAGACGATCCGCCGCTGCCGCTCGGGCTTGGCCAGAATGTCCTTGAGGTCGGTGATTTCCAGCTCGATCCGGGCGAGCTCGTCGATGATCTTCTGCCGTTCGAGGGCCGCCAGCCGGCGCAGCTGCATGTCCAGGATCGCGGTGGCCTGGATCTCGTCGACGTCGAGCAGCCGCATCAGGCCCTGCCGGGAGTCCTCGACCGTCGGCGACCGCCGGATCAGGGCGATCACCTCGTCGAGCATGTCCAGCGCCTTGACCAGACCGCGCAGGATGTGCGCCCGCTCCTCGGCCTTGCGCAGCCGGTACGCGGTGCGCCGCCGGATCACGTCGATCTGGTGCTCGACGTAGAACCGGATGAACTGCGCCAGGTTCAGCGTGCGCGGCACCCCGTCGACCAGGGCCAGCATGTTGGCGCCGAACGTCTCCTGCAGCTGGGTGTGCTTGTAGAGGTTGTTAAGCACCACCTTGGCGACGGCGTCGCGCTTGAGCACCAGCACCAGCCGCATGCCGGTACGCCCGGAGGACTCGTCGCGGATGTCGGCGATCCCGCCGATCTTGCCCTCCTTGATCAGCTCGGCGACCCGCTCGGCAAGGTTGTCCGGGTTGACCTGGTACGGCAGTTCGGTGACGACCAGCGACGTCCGGCCCTTCTTGTCCTCCTCGACCTCGACCACGGCCCGCATCCGGATCGACCCGCGACCGGTGCGGTAGGCGTCCTGGATCGGGGTGGTGCCGACGATCAGACCGGCGGTCGGGAAGTCCGGGCCCTTGACGATCTCGATCAGCGCCTCGAGCGTGGTCGCCTCGTCGACCTCCGGGTTCTCCAGGCACCACTGCACCGCCGCCGCGATCTCCCGCAGGTTGTGCGGCGGGATCTTGGTGGCCATGCCGACCGCGATGCCCTCGGAGCCGTTGATCAGCAGGTTGGGGATCCGGGCCGGCAGGATCACCGGTTCCTTGGCCCGCCCGTCGTAGTTGTCCTGGAAGTCGACGGTGTCCTCGTCGATGTCCCGCAGCATCTCCATCGCCAGCGGGTCGAGCTTGCACTCTGTGTAGCGCATCGCGGCTGCCGGATCGTTGCCCGGGGAGCCGAAGTTGCCGTTGCCGTCGACCAGCGGGTACCGCAGCGACCAGGGCTGCGCCATCCGGACCAGCGCGTCGTAGATGGCCGAGTCGCCGTGCGGGTGGAACTGACCCATCACGTCGCCGACGACCCGGGAGCACTTGACGTAGCCCCGGTCCGGCCGGTAGCCCGAGTCGAACATGGCGTAGAGGATCTTGCGGTGTACGGGCTTGAGCCCGTCCCGTACGTCCGGCAGCGCCCGCCCGACGATCACGCTCATCGCGTAGTCGAGGTACGAACGCTGCATCTCGACTTCCAGCCCGACCGGCTCGATGCGATCGTGGCGGGCGACCGCAGCCGCGGCGGCTGCCACGGGATCCGGCTCGCTGCCGAAGGACTCGGGAGTATCCGTCACAGTTAACCCTTATCAACCTTTGAAACCGTCGTACCGGTGCTGGACAACGGCTGTGGAAGCTGGCGAAGTTGCTGATGACGCGGCCGGGCCGGCCCCTGTTCGGGGGGTCGCCCGGCCGCGCGCGGCGCTAGATGTCCAGGAAGCGGACGTCCTTGGCGTTGCGCTGGATGAAGGAGCGCCTCGCCTCGACGTCCTCACCCATCAGAACGCTGAACAGCTCGTCGGCGGTTGCTGCGTCGTCCAGAGTCACCTGACGCAGCGTACGCGTCGCCGGGTTCATCGTCGTCTCCCACAGCTCGGGGTAGTTCATCTCTCCCAGGCCCTTGAAGCGCTGGATGTCGTCCGGCTTGGCGTTCGGCTTCTTCTGCTGGCGCAGCACGATCAGTCCGTCGCGTTCCCGGTCGGAGTACGCGTACTGCGCGTCGTCGCCCTTCCGGTTCCACTTGATCTTGTACAGCGGCGGGGCAGCGAGGTAGACGTGGCCCAGCTCGACCAGCGGACGCATGAACCGGAACAGCAGGGTCAGCAGCAGCGTCTGGATGTGCTGGCCGTCCACGTCAGCGTCGGCCATCAACACGATCTTGTGGTAGCGCAGCTTGTCGATGTCGAAGTCGTCGTGGATGCCGGTGCCCAGCGCGGTGATCAGCGCCTGGACCTCGTTGTTCTTCAGCACCCGGTCGATCCGGGCCTTCTCCACGTTGAGGATCTTGCCCCGGATCGGCAGGATCGCCTGGGTACGCGGATCCCGCCCCTGCTTGGCCGAGCCGCCGGCCGAGTCGCCCTCGACGATGAAGACCTCCGACTCGCGCGGGTCGGTGGACTGGCAGTCGGCCAGCTTGCCCGGCATCGACCCGGACTCCAGCAACGACTTGCGCCGGGCCAGCTTGCGGGCCTGCTGGGCGGCGATCCGGGCGCGGGCCGCCTGGGTGGCCTTCGTGATGATCATCTTGCCTTCGGCCGGGTTGCGGTCCAGCCAGTCGACCAGCCACTCGTTGCAGACCCGCTGCACGAAGCTCTTCACCGGGGTGTTGCCCAGCTTGGTCTTGGTCTGGCCCTCGAACTGCGGGTTGGCCAGCTTGACCGAGATGATCGCGGCGAGCCCTTCCCGGATGTCCTCGCCGGAGAGCTTCTCGTCGCCCTTGAGTAGCTTCTTGTCCATGGCGTACTTGTTGACCACGCTGGTCAACGCGGACCGGAAGCCCTCCTCGTGGGTGCCGCCCTCGTGGGTGTTGATGGTGTTGGCGAAGGTGTAGACCGACTCGCCGTACGATTCGTTCCACTGCATGGCGATCTCGACCGACATGCCCTCCTCCTCCGCGCCGAACTCGACCACGCTCTTGTGGATCGGGTTCTTCGAGGCGTTGAGATGGCGGACGAAGTCCGAAATACCACCCTTGTAGCAGAAAGTGACCTCGCGGTGCTTTCCGTCGTCATCAGCCACCCGCTCGTCGCGCAGCTGGATGGTCAGCCCACGGTTGAGGAAGGCCATCTCCTGCAACCGGCGGTAGATCGTCTCGAACGCGTACTCGGTGGTCTCGAAGATCGACGGATCCGGCCAAAAGGCGACCGCGGACCCGGTCCGGTTCGTCGCCTCGCCCTTGTCCAGCGGCGTCGGCTTCGAGTTGGCGTACTGCTGCCGCCAGACGTGGCCGTCCTTGTGGATCTCGACCTCCATCTTCACGGAGAGCGCGTTGACCACCGAGACACCGACCCCGTGCAGGCCACCGGAGACCGCGTACGCCTTGCCGTCGAACTTGCCGCCGGCGTGCAGCACGGTCAGGGCGACCTCGACACCCGGCTTCTTCAGCTTTGGATGCAGGTCCACCGGGAAACCGCGGCCGTTGTCGGTGACCCGCACCCCGCCGTCGGCGAGCAGCACCACCTCGATGGTGTCGCAGTGCCCGGCCAGCGCCTCGTCGACCGCGTTGTCCACGACCTCCCAGACCAGGTGGTGCAGGCCGCGCTCACCGGTCGAACCGATGTACATGCCCGGTCGCTTGCGGACCGCCTCGAGGCCCTCCAGCACGGTGATCGACTCGGCGCCGTACTCCTGGTTGTTCTCCGCTGACACCCTCAGCCACTTTCTCGCACACCTGGGCCGCGACGGCACAGGGACGCGGGGTTCGGCGGATCTTCCGACGGCGGACGGACGCGAACCGGCACCATGGCCGACAACCCGCATCTTCCGGGTGGATCGCCGACGGGTGGCGAAACGCGCCGTACGCCGCAGCGGACCCGCGGATCACGAACGGCTGGGCCCCGTACGGTCCGGCGATCACGGCTGCCGGTGGTCACCTCGTCGGTGATCCTGCCAGGCGGGCTCCGGATCGTCGCGCCGCGCGGGTCTCCCTCGTCTCTGTCTCCGATCCTACTGTGCCGAGCCGACATAACCGGGACGCGGCACCCCCGTAAAGCGGCTGAGAGGTTCGTAGCCGGCCGCACCCCACCCACCGCGACCACCCCCACACGCACCAGATCCATCATCGGTCGGCCACGGGGCACCGCACCGACGGTGCGGCGGCCCGCCGGGCCACCTGAAGATGAAACGACTACCCGGATGCCGCTACAGTGCCGCTACCGCACAGGCTCGCACCGGGCAGCAGCATCGCGGATGCGCACCCGACCCGGGCCACCAGCTGGAGAAGGGTGACGCTTGCGATGGGGCTGGACAACGTCGCGGTGCAATGGCCACGGGTCGGCGAGTTCTACGAACCGGTCGCACCGGCCGAGTTCGTCGACTTCGACAAGCTGGCGGAGCAGGCCGACGTCGCGGCGCCGACCGCCGCGCTCGCCGGTTACATCGCGAAGACCGGCAGTGTCCGGGCCACCGCCTACACCGAGCTGGTGGACCTGCTGCTGGGGCTGACCGGAGTGCTGTACGCCACCGAGGCGGCCGCCGAGGACGAGGACCCGGTGATCGACCCGGACGGCTGTGCCTGGATCGCCGGCGGCCTGGAGCGGTTCGTCGACGGCCACGACCGGTACGGCGACACCGTCACCTTCGACACGGTCGGGGCGGTGCTGCGCGACGCCCTCGCCGGGGCCCGGCTCGCCGAACAGCAGCTGCGCTGGCTGGACAGCCGGCTCGACGCGCTCCGCGACGACGCCGGTGACGCGCCGCAGTGGAGCTTCCCCCGGTCGGAGCTGGCGGTGCTGTCCCGCTTCTACCGCCGCTGCGCCGATCGCGGCTTCGCCGTCTACGCCGACGCGGCAGCCTGATCCTGGGCGGCCGGCGTCGGCCAGGGAGCGGACCGGCCGGGTGGGGATCAACCGTACGTGTCCCGCGGGCCACGACCACGGACCCGCCTCGGTCCCTTCGACCAGGATGGCGCGGCCGGGCCGTGAATATGCAGTTTCGTCACCACGTTGTGCCCGACCTCAGCGGCGATCTGGCGCAGCAAGGAGCGGGCGAGCAGACGTAGCTGGGTCGCCCACGCGGTCGACTCCGCCTCGACCGTCAACTCGCCGTTCTCCAACTTGACCGGGCGGCTGTGCTTGGCCACCTCCGGCCCGACCACCCGTTCCCAGGCGCCGAAGACGGTCGCCTCGGCGGCCGGCCGTTGCCAGCCGCGCGCCTTGACCAGCCGGGCCAGCACGTCGCCGAACAGCTGGGGATCGCGGGGGTCCGGCCCCGGACCCGAGTAGCCGCGCAGTCGTCGGCCGCCCGACCCGGCTCCGCCAGTGTCGCTGCCGCCACCGGTCCGGCGGCGGGGCCGGTTCGCCTCTCGACGGGCGCGGGCCGCGTCCAGCACCGCCCTGGCCAACTGCGGGCCGGTCGACGGCGGGGGCAGGATCGGCGGCTGGTCGGCAGCCTGCGCCGGCTCACCGTGCTGCGGCTCATCCGACATGGCGTACCTCCCCACGGCTGACCTCGAAGCGTGCCCCGCGCAACGCTACCGGGACGTCCTCGGCCACCGCGCAGGTCACCAGCAGTTGGCTGGCCCCGGCGACCAACTCGGCGAGCCGTTCCCGGCGGCCGCTGTCCAGTTCGGCGAACACGTCGTCGAGGACCAGGACCGGCTCGATGCCTTCCGCGCGGAGCAGGTCGTACGCGGCCAGCCGCAGCGCCAGCGCGCAGGACCAGGATTCGCCGTGGCTGGCGTACCCCTTCACCGGCAGGCTGCCGATCGTCAGATGCAGGTCGTCGCGGTGCGGGCCGACCAGGGTGACGCCACGGTCGACCTCGCTGCGGCGGGCCTCGCCCAGCGCGGCCAGCAGCGCTGACTCAAGCGCGGACCGGTCCGCCGCCGACGGCACGGTCCCGGCATCCGGCAGATCGATCGACGGCCGGTAGCTGATGCCGGCCGCCGCGCTGGTGGCCGCCACCGCGTCATACGCCTTGGCCACGTGCGGGGCCAGTGCGGTGACCAGCTCCAACCGGCCGGCGAGCAGCTCGGCTCCGTGCCGGGCCAGATGGGCGTCCCAGACGTCCAGCGTGCTCAGGTCACCGCCCCGGCCACCACCGGTCTTGCGGGCGAGGTACGCGCTGCGCAGCAACGCGTTGCGCTGCTTGACCACCCGGTCGTAGTCGGCCCGCACGCCGGCGAACCGGGGCAGCCTGGTGACCAGCAGCTCGTCCAGGTAGCGGCGGCGTTCGGCCGGGTCGCCCCGGACGATCTCCAGATCCTCGGGGGCGAACAGCACCAGCCGCAGCGCACCGATCACCTCCCGCGCCCGGCGGGTCGGCGACCGACCCAGCCTGGCCCGGTTGGCCCGCCCCGGCACGATCTCCAGTTCGACCAACAGCTCCCGTTGGTCGTGCACGACCAGGCCGCGGATGATCGCCGAATCGGCGCCGACCCGGACCAGCGGCGCGTCGGTGGCGACCCGGTGACTACCCAGCGTCGCCAGGTAGCCGAGCGCCTCGACGAGGTTGGTCTTGCCGACCCCGTTCGGCCCGACCAGCACGCTGCCACCCGGTTCGAAGGTGAGCTCGACCCGCTGGTACGAGCGGAAGTCGATCAGTTCGAGACGGCGGACGTACACGGAGGTCAGGGGCTGGACTGCACGGCGTGCCCGCCGAACTGGTTGCGCAGGGCGGCGACCGCCTTCATCGCCGGGGAGTCGTCCTGCCGCGAGGTGAACCGGGCGAACAGTGAGGCCGCGATCACGTTCATCGGCACCCCGAGCCGGATCGCCTCGTCGACCGTCCAGCGCCCTTCGCCGGTGTCCTCGGCGTACCCGCGCAGCGCCGCCAGCTGCGGGTCCTCGTCGAGCGCGGCGTCCAGCAGATCCAGCAGCCAGGACCGGACCACCGTGCCGTCGCGCCAGGACTTGATCACTCCGGGGACGTCGGTGATCAGCTCGCTCTGCAGCATCAGCTCGTAGCCCTCGGCGTAGGCGTGCATCAACGCGTACTCCACACCGTTGTGCACCATCTTCGCGTAGTGTCCGGCACCGACCGGGCCGGCGTGCACGAAGCCGTGCTCCGCCGGCGGCTTGAGCGCCTCGAAGATCGGCATCATCCGCTGTACGTGCTCGGCGTCGCCGCCGACCATCAGCCCGTACCCCGCCTGCCGGCCCCACACCCCGCCGGACACCCCGACGTCGAGGTAGCCGACGCCGTGCTCGGCCAGCCGGGCCGCACGCGGCCCGTCGTCGCTGAACCGGGAGTTGCCGCCGTCGATCACCAGATCCCCGGGGGAGAGCAGGCCGCACAGCTCATCGACGACCGACGACGTCACCTGGGCCGGGACCATCATCCAGACGGCCCGCGGAGCGGCGAGCCGGTCGACCAGCTCGGCGAGGCTGGCCACGTCGCTGACCGCCGGGTCCCGGTCATAGCCGTACGCCTGGTGACCGGCGTCACGTAGCCGGTCCCGCATGTTGCCGCCCATCCGGCCCAGACCGATGATGCCCAACTGCACGGTGTGCCCCCTTCGTCGCTGCCCGATCGTCGCCCACCGGGCGACCCGGTGCTACCGGGTTACCCGGATCGGCATGATCAGATAGCGGTAGCCGGGGATGATCTGATCGTCCTCGCCGGCCGGCGAGATCACCGCCGGCTTGAACGCGTCGACGAAGGTGAACACCGCCGTGGCGGAGCCGAGGTTCTGCAGACCGTCGATCAGGTACTGCGGGTTGAACCCGATGGTCAGCGGCTCGCCGGTGAACGCGGCCTCCATCGCCTCGCTGGCCCGCGCCTCCTCGGTGTTGCCGGCCTCCACCACGAGCCCGTCCGCGCTGAAACTGAGCAGTACCGGGGTGGTGCGTTCGGCTACCAGGGCGACCCGGCGTACCACCTCGACGAGAGTGCTCACACCCACCCGGGCCTCGGCGTTGTGGCTGCTCGGGAAGAGCGACCGGACCGGCGGATAGTTGGCACCGTCCAGCAGCCGGCTGGTGGTCCGGCGGGTGCCGCCGGCGAATCCGATCATGCCTTCCCCGGCCCCACCGTGCGCCAACGCGATGGTGACCTCGCCGCCGATCGGACCGAGCGTCTTGGCCGTGTCGGCCAGGGTACGGGCGGGCACCAGTGCGTGCAGGCTGATCTCCGGATCGTCCGGCTGCCAGTCAATCTCCCGGATGGCCAGCCGGTACCGGTCGGTGGCGAGCATGGCGAGCCGGCTGCCCTCCAGCTCGACCCGGACCCCGGTCATCATCGGCAGCGTCTCGTCGCGGCCAGCGGCCACCGCGACCTGGGCGACCGCGGCGGCGAACGTCGGGGCGTCGACCCGACCGGCGCTGGCCGGCATCTCGGGCAGGGTCGGATAGTCCTCCACCGGCATGGTCGGCAGGGTGAACCGGGCGCTGCCGCAGACCAGCTCCAGATGCGCACCGACCGCCGCGATGTCGACCGGCTTGGCCGGGAGCGACTTGGTGATCTCGGCGAGCAGCCGACCGGAGACCAGGGCCGAGCCGTCGGCATCGCCCTGCACGTCGACGGTCACCTGGCTGGAAACCTCGTAGTCGAACCCCGAGACCTGCAGGGAACCGTCGGTGACCCGGAGCATCGCGCCGGCCAGCACCGGCACCGACGGCCGGTTCGGCAGGCTCTTGGCCGTCCAGGCCACCGCGTCGGCGAGCGCATCGCGCTCCACCCGGAACTTCATCCCATGCCTCCGCACTTCATGCCGTGCCTCCGCGTCGACTCGATCGAACGATCTTCGGTGGTGCCGGACCCGAGGCGGTCCCTGGGCGGCTCGACCGTCATCGGTCGACGGACCTCACCGAACGATAGGCCAGAGCGCCGGGCCCGTGCGTCCGGCCCCGGACTTCTGCCGGTCGACCGGACCGGCAGGTGCGGCAGGTCGGCTGCATCCACACCTATCCCCAACGCCGGTGATTGGTTTTTGTTGTCTAGAAGATAAATCTCATCGTCTTCATCGGGGCTGTGCACTCTGTGGACATCTCGCGTTTACGCAGGTCAGATGGGTTCGATGGCAGTGGATTACCTGTGGAGAGGGCTGGGTACAACCGGGTTCGTTATCCACAGGCTGCCCCGCTGCCCACAGCCGTGCCGAGTTATCCACCGGTTGTCCACCGGTTATCCCGAGGGTTCGTCCCCAGCTGTGGACAAGCTGCCGGCGCCATGCCGGTCCGTCGTCCCCAGAACCTTCAACAGGATCCCCACAGGCGGTGGCTGGCCTGTGGACAAGTTGTGACTGATAGTGATTATCCACAGCGGTTTCCCCAAGAGTTGTCCACAGCCTGTGGACAACTGGGCGGGCGGGATGCAGCTGTCATCCACCATCCGGCGGCGGCCGCGGTGGAAAACCTGTGGATGAACCTGTGCGTGATCCGCCGGATCAACCGGCGGGCGGGCCCGGTGGCGGGGCGGCGGGGCGTCAGGCGATCTGCTTGATCCGGTTGGTCAGCTCGGCGATCTGGTTGTAGAGGGACCTGCGTTCCGCCATCTGCTGCCGGATCTTGCGGTCGGCGTGCATCACCGTGGTGTGGTCCCGGCCACCGAATGCCTGTCCGATCCGGGGCAGCGACAGGTCGGTCAGCTCGCGACACAGGTACATGGCGACCTGGCGGGCGTTGACCAGCACTCGGGAACGCGAGTGACCGCGCAGGTCCTCCAGGCTGACCCCGAAGTAGTCGGCAGTGGCGACCATGATCTGGTCGGCGGTGATCTCCGGGCCGGCGCCGTCCGGGATGAAATCCCGCAGGACCTCCTCGGCCAGGCTCAGCTCGACCGGCGACCGGGTGAGACTGGCGAACGCGGTGACCCGGATCAACGCGCCCTCCAGCTCCCGGATCGAGTTGGCGATCCGGGAGGCGATGAACTCCAGCACGTCCGGGGGCGCGTACAGGCGCTCCTGAGCCGCCTTCTTCTGCAGGATGGCGATCCGGGTCTCCAGGTCGGGCGGCTGGATGTCGGCGAGCAACCCCCACTCGAAGCGGGTCCGCAGCCGGTCCTCGAGGGTGGCCAGCTGCTTGGGTGACCGGTCCGAGGTGATCACGATCTGCTTGTTCGCGTTGTGCAGTGTGTTGAAGGTGTGGAAGAACTCCTCCTGGGTCCGCTCCCGGTTCTCCAGGAACTGGATGTCGTCGATCAGGAGGATGTCGACGTCACGGTAGCGGCGCTGGAAGGCGCTGGTCTTGTCGTCACGCAGCGAGTTGATGAAGTCGTTGGTGAACTCCTCGGTCGACACGTACCGCACCGACCGGGCGTGTCCGAGGGTGGTGGCGTAGTGACCGATGGCGTGCAGCAGGTGGGTCTTGCCCAAGCCGGAGCTGCCGTAGATGAACAGTGGGTTGTACGCCTTCGCCGGTGACTCGGCCACCGCCACCGACGCGGCGTGCGCGAACCGGTTCGAGGAGCCGATGACGAACGTCTCGAACATGTACTTCGGGTTGAGCCGGTTTCCGCCGGTGTCCACCCCCGGTCCGGTCAGCCGGCGGTCGTCCCGGCCGGTGCCGCGGTGGTCCAATCCGCCTCGCCCCGGTCCGCTGTCGGGCGGGCTGGTCGGCAGGCCGTCGCCGACGCCGCCGTACCGTTGGTCCGGCGGGCGGTAGTCCGTCGGCGGGCGGGCCACGCGGTGCTGCGCCGGCGGTTCGAGGTCGTGGTCGAGCCGTTGCGGACCCGGCGCTCCGGCGGTGTAGTCGTCGTCGAACAGCGAGCCCTGGTCGCCGGTCCGGGCCGCCGGCACCACCGGCAGCCGGCTGGTCGCGCCATCCAGTGCATCGGATACGCCGACACGGTGCTCCGGCGGATGGGGTCCGTCCGGCGAGTCAGGCCGGCCGCTGATCGGCTCCGGCACCTCGGGCCCGGCGATGCCCTCGCGGTCCCAGTGGTGGTTGTCGGTGTCGCGGTGGTCCGGTCCGGGCGGAGGCGGGCCCAGCCGTGGGTCGGGCTCGTCCGGGTGGTGCAGCCGGGTCTCGACGGTCGCGGTGCCGTACACCGTGCCGACCGGTCGACCCTGGCCGTCCTCCGGCGGACGGACGGTGACCGCCACCTGGATCGGCCTACCGAGCCGCCGCGACAGTGCCTCGGTGATCGCCGGACGCAGTCGCGATTCGATGACGTCGCGGGTGAACGCGTCGGGTACGGACAACAGCGCGGTGTCCTCGACGATGGCGCGCAGCCGGGTCAGCCGCAGATAGGCCCGCTGCTGGGCGGAGACGATCTCGTCCGCCAGCTCGTCCGTGGTCGCCAACCAGACCGCGCCGAGGTCTATCGTCTCGGCCACCGTAGCGCCACCCCCATCGCATCCGAGTACCCGGCCGCCGGCACTGTCTCCATGTCGGCCGCCGGTCGGGATCGGTCCCGCTCTCGAACAGGTACGACGAGCCATGCTGCGGGCCGCTGAACTGACCGTCATCCACAAGTTATCCACAACCTGTGTGTACTGCTGACCGCGGCTCCCCGTCGTCCGCCGAACCTGCCCCTGCCGGCTCGGCGCCCGGTGTCGATCACCGTCGCGGGCGACCGGCCCGGCTGCCTGGTTCGTACCGATGAAGCGGTGCCAGGTGCTGCCTGATGCTTGACCGGCAATCGGGCACGCTAACAGCGTTGTCCACAACCGTTCAACCGGCGGTCGCCGGTCCCCGTTGTCGGTTCCGGTGAAAACCGTGTAGCGGCACTGGCCGCGTCGCTCCACGGCCGGGTCACCGGCGGTGGGCGAGCCGTCGGCGCTGGTCCGCTCTGATAAACTAGCTAGGCGCGTTGTGCCTGCACGACGCACGGGCGCAGATCGTGCACCACCCGGATCTGCGCCATCCTGATCTGCACCACGCTGATCTGCACCACCGGCCTGGCCAACGGCCGGGTTTGACCAACTGCCGGCCTGACCGCCAGCCGGTCTGATTCATCTGACTCCGGGCCGAAGGCCGGGAGCCGCACCTGACGGAGAGTCTGACGTGAGCAAGCGCACCTTCCAGCCGAACAACCGCCGGCGCGCCAAGACCCACGGCTTCCGGCTGCGGATGCGTACGCGTGCCGGCCGTGCCATCCTCTCCACCCGCCGCGCCAAGGGCCGCGCCCGCCTGTCCGCCTGATGGCCTTCGCGGGCGTCGTGGAGATCTAACCGCCATGCTGGCCGCCGCTGAGCGCGTACGCAATCGTGCCGACTTCACCGAGGTCGTACGCATGGGTCGGCGGGCTGGCCGTGGCTCGCTCGTCGTGCACCTGTTGCTGTCGTCGCCCGGGCCGGGTGGCCGGTCGGACGCAACCGACAGCACTGGGGCCCGGGCCGGCTTCATCGTCTCCAAGGCGGTCGGCAACGCGGTGAACCGCAACCGGGTGCGTCGTCGGCTCCGACACCTGGCCCGGTCCCGGCTGGCAGCGTTGCCGGGCGGTACCCTGCTGGTCGTCCGAGCCCTTCCGCCGGCCGCCGGGGCATCGTCGGCGGGGCTCGCCGCCGACCTTGACGCCGCGCTGTCCACCGCTGTCCGCGCCGCCGAGCGACGCTCCCAGGGCACCGCCGGTGATCGCCCGTCCGGCGCGCCGCGCACCGGACCCCGGACCCGGGCCAGAGCGGGGGACGCCCGATGACCGCTCCCGACGACCTACCTCCCCCCGCGACACCGGGTGGCCGCCTGCTGACAGGTGCGATCGTCGCGTACCGTCGTTGGATAAGCCCGGCTCTGCCGGCCCGCTGTCGGTTCCACCCGTCGTGCAGCGCGTACGCCCAGGAGGCGATCGCCCGGCGCGGAGCACCTCGGGGGGTGCTGTTGGCGGGTTGGCGCCTGCTGCGCTGTCATCCCTTCCACCCCGGTGGATATGACCCGGTACCGATGCCGGGCGGCCGCCGTGCCGATGCGACTGGAGCCCCGAATTGAGTCTCGACTGGATCTACTGGGCCATCTCGTGGATCCTGCTGTTCTGGCACTCGGCCTGGGACCGGATCGGTGTTCCGTCGACCGAGGTGCTCGGTACCAACTGGTCGTGGATCCTGGCCATCATCTTCCTGGTGGTCACGGTCCGGGTGATCCTCTTCCCGGTCTTCGTCAAGCAGATCAAGTCACAGCGGGCCATGCAGGCGCTGCAGCCGAAGGTCAAGGAGCTGCAGGAGAAGCACAAGGGTGACCGGGAGACGCTCCAGAAGGAAATGATGGAGCTGTACCGGAAGGAGAAGGCCAACCCGCTGATGGGTTGCCTTCCGATGTTCCTGCAGATCCCGGTCTTCCTCGGCCTGTTCCACATCCTGCGCCGGCTCAACCCGGAGCAGACCCGCAACGTCGACCTGTACGGCTGGACCGCGGACCAGTTCTACGAGGCCTCTCGGGCCAGTCTGTTCACCGCGCCGATCGCCGGGCGGTTCGGTTCGACGGCCGACGAGCTGGCGGCGATGGGCGCCAGCGGCACCACGGTCAAGGTGATCGCCGGGATCTTGGTGATCGTCATGATCGTGACGACCTACCTGACCAGCCGACAGATGATCCTCAAGACCGGCTGGGCGGAGGACCCGCAGCAGAAGATGATCCAGCGGCTGATGCTCTACGGCATCCCGGCCTCGCTGCTCATCTCCGGCGCGATCTTCCCGATCGGCGTCATCATCTACTGGGTGGTGAACAACCTGGTCACCCTCGGCCAGCAGCAGTGGGTGCTGCGCAAGTTCCCGCCGCCGCCGATGCCGGCCGGCAAGGGGAAGCCCGCTACGAAGTCGACCTCGACCTCGACGTCGAAATCGACCGGACGGCCGGCGGCGAAGTCCGGTGCCGGCCAGCCACGCAAGCCCGGCACGACCGACGCCAAGCCCAAGTCGGCCGGTGTGTTCGCCCGACGCGGCAACGGTGCCGAGGCCGCCGCCACGGAGCCGGCCCCGGTCCGCGAGGGTCTCAAGCCCAAGCCTGGTGCCAAGCCGGTCAACCCGAAGAAGCGGCGGCCGGCGAAGCGTCCGGGTTGACCGGGCAGGCGTCCCGACGGACGGCTGCTGCTGGCGGGCGTCCCGGGCGCTGGCGGACGTCCCGCACAGCCGCAACGTAGACCTCCCCGAGGGCACGGCGCCCGTCCGCCGGTCCTCGGTAACCAGCGGACCGACCGGTTCCGCCGAGCGAGTACGGAGATGACACCGTGACCGATACCAGCCTGCCCAGTGCCGACCCGTCTGTCGACGAGGAGGTTGTCCCAGCCCGGGCCGCCGACAGCGCCGACGACCGTACCGGTGACGCCGACGACGCGGGCACCGACGAGGCTGACGAGGACGCGGCCGGCAAGGACGCGTCAGCGCCCGCTTCCGCCGCCACCGACAACGACCTGTTCCAGCAGAGCGAGATCGCCGCCGACTACGTCGAGGGACTGCTGGACATCCTCGACTACGACGGCGACATCGACGAGCTGGTCTCCGGCGGCCGTCCCGTGGTGGAGGTGGTCGGCGGGCAGCTGAGTGCCCTGGTCGGGCAGCGGGGTGCGACCCTGGAGGCGCTCCAGGAGCTGACCAGACTCGCGGTCTTCCGGCAGACCGGATCGCCGAGCCGGCTGCTGTTGGACGTCGGCGGCTACCGGAACAACCGGCGCAAGGAGTTGGCCGCTGTGGCGAAGAACGCGGTGGAGAAGGTCAAGGAGTACGGCGAGCCGGTGCGGCTGGAACCGATGTCCGCCTTCGAGCGCAAGTGCGTACACGACGTGGTGAACGCGCTCGACGGCGTGCTGAGCGAATCCGAGGGTGTCGAGCCGACCCGGCGCATCGTCGTCCGTCCGGCCGACTGAGCGCCATGACTGATCTGCCCGAGCAGACTGATCGGGCGGCCACCGGCCCGGACGGGAACCCGTCCGGGCCGGTTCCGTCGGGAGCGGCCACGCCGGGGCCACCCCCCGATTCCGCCCGCGAGGTCTTCGGTGCCGAGCAGCTGCGGCTCGCGGTCCGGTACGCCGGCCTGCTGGCCTCGGAAGGACTGCTCCGTGGACTCATCGGGCCGCGCGAAGTGCCCCGGCTCTGGGAGCGGCACCTGCTGAACTGCGCCGTCGTCGGTGAACTCGTCCCGGACGGAGCGACGGTGCTGGACGTCGGCTCCGGGGCCGGTCTACCCGGGCTGGTCCTGGCCGTCGCGCGGCCGGACCTCACCGTCATCCTGGTCGAGCCGCTGGCCCGGCGCACCGCCTTTCTCGCCGAGGCGGTATCGCTCCTTGGTCTCACCGACCGGGTCGAGGTGCTGCGTGGCCGGGCCGAGGAACTCCGCCGGGATTTTCCCGACGGGGCGGCGCCGGTGGTCACCGCTCGAGCGGTGGCCCCACTCGACCGGTTGGCCGGCTGGTGTCTACCACTGGTCGAGCCCGGTGGGCGGCTGCTCGCCATGAAGGGCGACTCGGCCGGGGCGGAGATCACCGAACACCGGGCGGCGGTGATCAGGTCTGGTGGCGGTGATCCGGTGCTGCGTCGCTGCGGCGAACGATGGCTGGACCCGCCGACCACCGTGGTGGAGATTGAGCGGACCGGTCCGGTGCCCGGGGCGGGTGGCCGACGCCGCTCGGAGCGCGTCGACCGGGGACGGCCGCGGTCGACGCGGCGAACCCGGGGATGACCGCCGAACCCGCCCTGACGGCGGGGTGCAGCGACGTGCAGGCTGCGCACGTCGGACAGTCGGCCGTGGCCACACCGGCCCTGATCCCCGTAGGCTGACCGCGCGTCGATAGTCTGGACCGGGCGGCAACGCGTAGTTGCACGACTCCTGCCGCCCCGTGCCGGTCCGCACGCCACGCCCGAAGCGCGGTCGTGAGCGCTGGCGGTGCCGATCCATCCAACGCGGGCAGGGATGACACGGTGCATGACAACGGTAGTTTCGAGGATCCGCGGTCGACCGGCGAGCGCCACGATGTCGGCGACCCCACGATGGTTTCACGTGAAACGGCGTACCACCCGGGTTGGCCGGAGGGAGGGACGGCGCCGGTCAGTGGGGTGCCCCAGCCGCCCACGACGGGTGCCCCGGCCCGGTCCGGCGTGCCGCTCGTCGTGGACACGTCGGTGGGTACCGCACCCCCGTCGCCGGAGCAGCCGGCACCCAAACCGACCGCCCCGGCCGTCGACGAGCCGTACGTTTCACGTGAAACACCGAATCGGGAAGAGGATGATCCCCCCTTGGCAATGGAGGCTTTGCGCGCCGTGCAGATTCTGAACCCAAGCGGCGAGGTGACCATGCCCCGGCCGGACCGGACCCGGGTAATGTGCGTGGCCAACCAGAAGGGGGGCGTCGGTAAGACGACCACCACGGTGAACCTCGCGGTAGCGCTGGCGCTGCACGGGAACCGGGTGATGGTCGTCGACCTTGACCCCCAGGGGAACGCCTCGACGGGACTCAACGTCCCGCACCACGCAGGCGTACCGGACGTCTACGACTGCCTGATCGACAACGTGCCGCTGACCGAGGTGGCGCAGCCGGTCGAGGGGATACCCGACCTCTGGTGCGTTCCCGCGACGATCGATCTGGCCGGGGCCGAGATCGAGCTGGTCTCCGTCGTGGCCCGGGAATCGCGGCTGTCGCGGGCCATCACGGCGTACCCGGTCGAGCTGGACTACGTGTTCATTGACTGCCCACCGTCGTTGGGTCTGCTGACGGTCAACGCGCTGGTCGCCGCACAGGAGGTGCTGATCCCGATCCAGTGCGAGTACTACGCGCTGGAAGGACTCAACCAGTTGATCAACAACATCAACCTGGTCCGGCAGCATCTCAACCCGACCCTGGACGTCTCCACCATCCTGCTCACCATGTACGACCGCCGGACCCGGCTGGCCGACGCCGTCGAGCAGGACGTGCGGAACCACTTCGGGGACAAGGTGCTCCAGTCGGTCATCCCCCGCAACGTCCGGGTTTCGGAGGCACCGAGCTACGGCCAGTCGGTGATGACCTACGATCCCGGATCGCGGGGTGCGACAAGCTACTTCGAGGCGGCCCAGGAAATCGCCGAGCGCGGTGTCGCTCGGCTCAGTCGCAATGTCTGACACGGTGGTTGGAGCGGGAGGCAGGGCATGAAGAACCGTCCGAAGGGCGGGCTCGGGCGCGGGCTCGGTGCCCTCATCCCCACCACCGCTCCGGTTCAGTCCGGTGTCACACTGCCGGAGACGGCCCCGGACCCGGTGACTCCGTCCCCGGCCACCGCGGCCGTCTCCGGCAGTGTCGGAACCGCTGCCGCCGTCGCGACCGAACCGGCTCTGGCGCCGCCCGCCGACCTGTCGCCGGTGCCCGGTGCCCGGTTCGCCGAGCTGCCGGTCGCCGCGATCGTTCCGAACCCGAAGCAGCCCCGCCAGGTCTTTGACGACGAGGCGCTCGAGGAGCTGAAGGTCTCGATCGAGCAGGTCGGGTTCCTGCAGCCGATCGTCGTACGCCAGCTGGACGACGGCGAGCAGTACGAGCTGGTGATGGGGGAACGCCGCTGGCGTGCCGCGCAGGCGATCGGCCGGGAGTCCATCCCCGCGATCGTTCGGGACACCAGGAACGACGCGATGCTCCGGGACGCGCTGCTGGAGAACATCCACCGGGCCAACCTCAACCCGCTTGAGGAGGCGGCCGCGTACCAGCAGTTGCTCGACGAGTTCGGGGCGACCCATGAAGAACTCGCCAAGCGCATCGGCCGGAGCCGGCCGCAGATCTCCAACACGATCCGGCTGTTGAATCTGCCGGCTCAGGTGCAGCGCAGGGTGGCCGCCGGCGTGCTGTCGGCCGGTCACGCCCGGGCGCTGCTGAGCCTCGACGATTCCGACGCCCAGGACGCCCTGGCGCTGCGCATCGTCGCCGAAGGGCTCTCGGTCCGGGCCACCGAGGAACTGGTGGCGCTCGCCGGGAGCGAGGACCCGGCGAAGCGTACGGCCAGTCCGCAGCGACGCCCGAAGGCCCACGCCCCGGCCCTCACCGATCTCGCCGATCGTCTGTCTGACCGATTCGACACCCGGGTCAAGGTCGACATCGGGCGAAGCAAGGGCAAGATCACGATCGAGTTCGCCACGGTCGACGACCTGGAGCGGATCGTCGGGATCATCGGTGTGGGGAACGGGGACGACGCCGCAGGCGCCGTCGACTGACTCCCTGCCGGTCGACCGGCAGGCGCTTGTCCAAGGGCTGGTGTTTCACGTGAAACACCAGCCCTTCTTGCCGGTGCTTCCTGGCCGCGTCGCTCGACGCCCCGGCCCTCGGCCGTTGCCGGCGATCAACCTCGGCGGCCACCCACCAGGAGTGCTGCGTCTCGCGGGCCGGCCGGGCGGAGGCGACCGCGGAGGTCGTTTCACGTGAATCCGGTGGGGCCCGGGAGTGGGCCGATGGCGATGTTCCACGTGAAACCAGAACACGAGCCCGACTCTGCGGCCGAGGCGACCCACAGCCATTCCGGCCGCCACCGCACGGCTCGCCGAGCCCGGTTACCGCATGGTCGTTGGATCGTTGAGAAGACCGGGCCACCGGAGGCGCCAAGACGCATTCGCCGCCGGACCGTACGGGTTCCGGGTGTCCCGGTGATCGATCCGGTACGGGTTCGCGCGTTGTCCACAGGCGTTTTCCACAGGACGCCTCGTTTCACGTGAAACAGCGGGTAGACCGGGCTGCCGCCCTGTGGATAACTCCTGTGGACAACTGGGGACGGCAGGCGGTGGCCGGCCGCTGACCAGAGACAGGTCGTCCCTCCGGATGAGTGTTCCGGGCCGGCCGAAACGGGGAACGACAGGCGGCGCAGACTCGGTTAGGGTCAGCGTCGTGCCAGACACCCCTGCCTCGGTTCCCGACTTCGCGCGATGGCCATCCTTTCCCTTCGAGGGCGACCTGCGGGTCAAGCGGCTCGACGATCCGGTTGCCGTCGAGCCGCCTCGCAAGGGTGAGGGCACGGCGGAGTGCTCGTCCTGCTCCGCCCCGGACGACGCGTACATCTGGGTCAGCGAACGCTGGCGGGTGCGCGCGATGGACCGCCCGACCGGACTACCGATGGTCCTCATCCTGGAGTCCCGGTCCCACTTCGACCTCGGCGACCTGCCGAACCTGCTCGCGGCCGAACTCGGCGTGATGACCGTCCGTCTCGAGCGGGCGATCCGGTCGCTCGACGGGGTGGCCCGGGTCCACGTGAACCGGTGGGGGGACGGCTCGGCGCACCTGCACCTGTGGTTCCTGGCCCGGCCGTACGGGCAGCTGCAGCTCCGTGGCACGTTCCTCTCACTGTGGGACAGCATCCTGCCGCCGATCTCGGAGTCACGCTGGCGGGAGAATTTGGCCCTGGTCGCTGCGTGGCTGGCGGAGTTCGGCGGTCGCCAGCTCGCTGAGCCGCCGCGGATTCAGTGGCGGGCACCGTCGAATCTCAGCGAGCAGGCGAGCCATCCGGTCAGCGTCGACGACTTCGGCGAGGTCGACGGTGCAGAGCCGGCGGTAGCCGAGCTCGTGGTGCCGATGGAGAGTATCGAGCCAGCTGCTGATCTCGGTGAGCTCGCCAGCGACGTCGCTACGACCCAGCAGGAAGATGCCGACCCGGCCGATCCGACCGGAACCGTCGATGCCGCCGCCCGCGCCGACACGGATGCCGGTACCGAGGTGAAGAATGACGACGACCCAAACCCGAAGGGCGATACTGATCAGGGCGGTCCTGAAGTCTTGGCTGCGGGCGATTCGGCGGCGGCACCGACCGGCGGCACCCGGTGATCAGTTCGCCGGGTCGTACGGTCTCGCCGCAGCCCGGACCACCAGGGTGGCGAGCAGTTCGCCGAGGTCCAGCCCGCCGGCCTGGACTGCCAGTGGCAACAGCGAGGTCTCGGTCATTCCGGGTGAGACGTTGACCTCCAGGACGTGCGGCCGGCCATCGGCGTCGACGATCATGTCGACGCGGGAGAGGTCCCGGAGCCCAAGTGCCCGGTGAGCGGCGACGGCAGTCGCCGCCACCCGCTCGGCGGCCGGCTCGGCCAACCGGGCCGGCGCGTGCCAGGTCGTCAGTCCGGCGGTGTAGCGGGCAGCGTAGTCGTAGACACCGTTGCGCGGCACGATCTCGACTGCCGGTAGCGCCTCCGGGCTGTCGCCCCGGTCGACGACCGACACGGCGACGTCCATCCCGGTGACGTAGCGCTCCACCAGTGCCGTCGAGTCGTACGCGAAGCAGCCGACCATCGCCGCGGAGAGCTCTGCCACCTCGCGTACCACTGCCGCGCCCAGCCCGGAGCCGCCCTGCGCCGGCTTGACCATCAGCGGCAGGCCGAGCCGTTCGACGATCCGCTCCAGCACGGCGACCGCACCCAGCTCTGAGAACCGGTCGTGGGGCAGCGCGACCCAGTCCGGGGTCGGGATGCCTGCCTCGCGCAGCACCGCCTTGGCCGACGGCTTGTCCCAGGCCAGGCGGGCGGCGCGGGCGTCGCAGCCGATGTACGGCACGCCGCAGAGATCCAGTACGCCGCGCAGCGAGCCGTCCTCACCGGTCGCCCCGTGCAGCGCGATGACCACCGCGTCCGGCGGGTCGGAGCGCAGCGCTGGAATCAGCGAGACGTCGGCGTCGCGCATCTCAGCCTCGACGCCGACCGAGCGGAGCGCGTCCAGCACCCGGCGACCGGACTTCAGCGAGACGTCCCGCTCGTACGACAACCCGCCGGCGAGCACGAGCACGCGCAGATCCGGGGCGGCGGACGACGACGAGGATGCGGTTGCGGTGGGGTCCAGCGCTGGGCTCATGCCCGAATCATGCCAAGTCAGGTCCGGGCGCATCCGCGCCGGGGCGCTGGCGTCGGCCGGATCCGCCGGCGACCGGTCCGAAGACCTCACGCATCGCCGACTCCCGCTCCATCACGCCGGCCAGCCGCCGGACGCCTTCCCTGATTCGCTCCGGTGGGGGGTAGGAAAAGTTGAGCCGCATGTTGCCGGCCCCGGAGCCGTCAGCGTAGAAGCCGGTGCCGGGAACGTAGGCCACCCGGGCGGCGATGGCCCGGGGCACCATGGCTTTGGCGTCCAACCCGTCCGGCAGCGACGCCCAGACGAACAGGCCGCCGCTCGGTCGGGTCCAGGTCGTCCCGGCCGGCATCAGGTCGGTCAGCGCGGACAGCAGCGCGTCCCGCCGCTCCCGGTAGACCTCCCGGTACGTCTTGAGCTGCTCCCGCCACGGCATGGTGGCCAGGTAGGTGGCGACCGCGGCCTGGGCGTAGGCACTGGGGCAGAGGATCTGCGCCTCACTGGCGATGACCAGCTTCTCGCGTACCGCGTGCGGAGCGAGAATCCAACCGACCCGCAGCCCTGGCGCAAAGGTCTTGGAGAAGGTGCTCAGGTAGAAGACGCCGTGCCGGCGTCGAGCCCGCAGCGGCACCGGCGCTTCGCCGTCGAAGCTCAGCTGGCCGTACGGGTCGTCCTCGACGACCAGCAGGCCGGCGCGTTCGCAGATGTCGAGTACCCGGTTGCGGCGCTCGTCGGTCAGCGTCACGCCAGCCGGGTTCTGGAACGTCGGGATGGTGTAGAGGAACTTCGCCCGTCGGCCGGACCGGGCCACGTCGGTGATCGCCTGTTCCAGCGCCTCGGGGATCAGCCCGTCGGCGTCCATCGGCACGTGCACCACCTGGGCCTGCGCCGCCTGGAACACGCCGAGGGCGCCGACGTAGGTGGGGCCCTCGGCGAGGACCACGTCGCCCGGGTCCAGGAAGAGTCGGGCGACCAGATCGAGGGCCTGCTGCCCGCCGACGGTCACCACCACGTCCTCGGGGGAGGCCCCGGATGAGACGTCGATCCCGGACAGCGACATCACTTCGCAGATCCGTTCCCGCAGGTCGAGGGTGCCCTGGCCGATGCCGTACTGCAGGGTCGAGGTGCCGGTCTCGGCGGCGAGGCGACCGAGCATCTCGCCGACCGCGTCCAGCGGCAGCGCGGCGACGTACGGGGCTCCGCCGGCAAGCGACACCACCTCCGGCCGACTGGCGACGGCGAACAGCGCCCGGATCTCCGAGGCGGTCATCCCCCGGACCCGGCGGGCATAGCGGTCGGTGTAGTCGTCGAGCGTCGTGCCGGTCATCAGAGTCCTTCCTTGGATACTCCGGCCTTGAGGCCGGGGAGGAAACGGAACTCCTGCGGAGCAGGGCAGGGAAAGCCGGTTCGCCGCCGGGGCGGATCGGCGTCCACCGCACACGCGACCCCATGGCTCACGACCGAATCGCTAGACTGTGGACTGTGTCCAGGACCGTGAAGCGGGCGTTCAGGTACCGCTTCCACCCCACCCCCGGGCAGGCCGCCGAGCTCGCCCGGACGTTCGGCTGTGTCCGGCTGGTGTACAACATGGCGCTGGCCGCCCGCAGCGAGGCGTGGACCCTGCGTCGGGAACGGGTCACCTACAACGCCACGTCGGCGATGCTCACCGGGTGGAAGAAGACCGACGAACTGGCGTTCCTCAACGACGTCTCCTGCGTCCCTCTGCAGCAGGCGCTGCGGCACCTGCAGACCGCGTTCGCCAACTTCTGGGCGAAACGGGCCCGGTACCCGACGTTCAAGTCGAGGAGGCGGTCGCGGCGGTCGGCGGAGTACACCGCCAGCGCGTTCCGCTGGCGCGACGGCCGCCTCACCCTCGCCAGGATGTCCGAACCGTTGGACATCGTGTGGTCCCGACCGCTCCCGCAGGGCGCGGCGCCGTCGACGGTGACCGTGTCGCAGGACCCGGCGGGCCGCTGGTTCGTCTCCCTGCTCTGCGACGACCGGATCGAACCGGCCCCGGCCACCACTGCCGTGGTGGGGGTCGACGCCGGCCTCGACAGCCTGTTCACCCTGTCCACCGGGGAGAAGATCCCCAACCCGAGACATGAACGCCGTGACCGGCGGCGGCTGGCCCGCGCCCAGCGGAACCTCGCACGCAAGGCCAGAGGCTCCGCGAACCGGGCCAAGGCCCGGCTGTCGGTGGCCCGGATTCATGCCCGGATCGCCGACCGCCGCCGCGACCACCTGCACAAGTTGACCACCCGGCTCGTTCGTGAAACCCAAACGATCGTGATCGAGGACCTGACCGTCCGCAACATGACGGCCAACCACCGTCTGGCCCGCGCCATCTCGGACGCGGGCTGGCGGCAGTTCCGCAGCATGCTGGGGTACAAAACGGACTGGTACGGCCGGGATCTGGTGGTCGTGGACCGCTGGTTCCCGTCGACCCGACTGTGCTCCGCGTGTGGCGTACTGGCCGAGCGGATGCCGTTGGCGGTCCGGTCGTGGACCTGCCGGTGCGGGCAGGCCCATGACCGGGACGTGAACGCGGCCCGGAACATTCTCGCGGAGGGGCTCTCCGTGATTGCCTGTGGAGGCGGTGTAAGACCTCACCGGGAGTCCTCCTCTCGGACGGGGCGGTCGTCGGTGAAACAGGAACCCCCTGGGGGCGACCCAGGGAATCCCCGTCCCTTAGTGCGGGGAGGAAGTCAAGACCTCACCCTCGAAACGCGTCGCACCGGTGGTGCCGGGTCGGGCCGCGACACGCACTGATCGTCTGATGGTAGTCCGGCGTGTCGCCGCCCGGCGTGGGCATTACCACACCGACCACATGTCGGACCAGCGAACCCGGATTGGCCTGGGAACACCTGCGGCGGGTGCCCGACCTCTCCCCTGACGCGAGGTTGCGGCGTACGATCGCTCGTTGGGGACAGGAGACGGCGCGTGGTGAAGCTCGGCGGGTTTCAACGCTTGACCGGTTCGGTGGTGGGGGATCGCCAATGTCGCGACGTCTGGTCAGTCTGACGCTGGACACGCTGGAGGAGCTGCCCAGATCCTGCCGGCGGTGTGTCTTCTGGGAGCTCGATCCGGTGGCGGCCGACCGCGCCCGGACCTCCGGCGACCCGGCGCTGGAAAAGGAGGCGTGGGTCTCCCAGACTCTCCTGGAGTGGGGTTCCTGCGGCAAGCTCGCCTACGTCGACGGCATGCCGGCCGGTTTCGTGATGTACGCGCCGCCGGCCTACCTACCGAGGTCGATGGCGTTCCCGACGTCCCCGGTCTCCGCCGATGCGGTACTGCTGACCACGGCGCACGTGGTGCAGCCGTTCGCCGGCGGTGGCCTCGGGCGAATGCTGGTGCAGGGCGTGGCCCGGGATCTCACCAAGCGGGGCATCAAGGCGATCGAGGCGTTCGGCGACGCCGCCGCCGATCCGGAGGAGACGGCCGGTCGGGGCTGTCTCGCCCCAGCCGACTTCTACCTGTCGGTCGGCTTCAAGACGGTCCGGCAGCACCCCCGGTTCCCCCGGCTACGGCTGGAGTTGCGGACCGCGTTGTCGTGGAAGTCGGACGTCGAGTACGCCCTGGAGAAGCTGCTCGGCTCGATGACTCCGGAGAGCCTGCTGCGCCCGGCCACCCGCGCGGTGACGAACTGACTGACGAGGTTCAGGCCTCCGCCGTCGCGTCGACCACCGCCCGCAGCGTGTGCACGTCGATCGACCCGGTCGGCACGTCCAGCTCCACCGGGTAGTACATCCGCTGCACGGCGGCGACCAGCGCCTCGGCCACCTGGTCACGGAACCCGGGCCGGATCAGCCGGGCCCGGTCGGCCGAGCAGGTCAGATAACCGACGTCCACCCGTACCGCCGGCATCCTGGTCAGCCGTAGCAATTCCCAGCTCTTCGCGTGGATGCGGCAGTCGCGCAGGCCGGTACGCACCGCGATCTCCCGCTGCACCAGCCCGGCCAGCCGCTCGCCGACCGTCGAGGTGACCCCGTTGCCGGTGCCGTAGTGGTAGGTGGCCACCCCGTCGGCGGCCGGGTTGGCGTGCCCGTCGACGTGCAGGGAGATGAACAGGTCCGCGCCGATGTCGTTGGCCAGCTGGGTGCGTGCCGGGTCGTTGAGCACCGTGGCGGTGGCCGGACCACGGGTGAGATGCACCCGCATCCCGGCTGCCGCCAGCCGCCCCTCCAACCGGGCGGCGAGGTCGTACGCCAGCTCCGCCTCGGACCAGCGCCGGCCGCTGTCGGTGACCACCACGCCGGGATCGGGCCCCCCGTGCCCAGGGTCGATGACGATCGTCTTGCCCACCAGGTTGGGGCCGGACTCGCGGAACGCATCCGCTTCCCGCAGCCACTGCGGGCGCCCGCCGACCACCTTGCGGCCCAGCCGACGCATCGCATGCATGGTGTACGGCCCGCAGCTGCCGTCGGCGGTCAGTCCCACCTCCCGCTGGAACTGGGTGACCGAGCGGGCGGTGCGCCCGCCGTACACGCCGTCGGCGCGGCCCACGTCGTAGCCCATCTCCAGCAGTCGTTCCTGCAGCGCCCGGACGTCCTCGCCGACCAGCGGCTGAGGTATCGAGTGGTAGAGCGCCCGGTCACCGAGTCGCCAGCGGGCGGCGTCCAGCGCCCGCCAGGTCTCCGCACCCACTCGGCCGTCGATGCTCAGGCCGCGGAGTTGCTGGAAGGCTCGTACGGCGTGCTCGGTGCGGGCGTCGAAAACGTCGGCCCCCGGGGTTGGCTCGAGCAGCTCCAGGTTGACCAGGATGGAGCGGATCTCGGCCACGGCGGGACCTTGGTCGTCACGGCGGATCGGGCGCACGGGACGTGGACCTCCCCCCCCTGCAGGCGCGGACGATCCGGAGCGTAACCCGACCGGCAGGTGCCCGTACCCGGGTTGCGGCGAAGCGGACCGTACGGGGAGCGCCCGGTGTCCGGACGATCAGCCAGGGAACCGACCATCCAGCAGCCCTGTAACGGCGCCGCCAGCAGCCTGAAAACGGACCGGCCGGTCCCACCTTGTCGGGTGGGCCGGCCGGTCCGCCGTGCCGCACGGGGCAGCCCCGCTGAGGTTCAGAAGGCCGACTCGATCAGCTTGACCAGGTCGCCCTTGGGCCGGGCGCCGGCCACCGACTGCACCGGCTCACCGGCCTTGAACACGGTGAGCGTGGGAACCGACATCACCCGGTACCGGCGGGCGATCTCCGGGTTCTCGTCGATGTTCAGTTTGACGATCGACACCTTGTCCCCCATCTCGGTGGCGATCTCCTCGAGCAGCGGTGCGACCTTGCGGCACGGCTGGCACCACTCGGCCCAGAAGTCCACCAGTACCGGCTTGTCGGACATGAGTACGTCGGTGGCGAAGCTGGCCTCGGTGACCGCTCGGGTAGCTCCCACGGGAAATCCTCCTCCTCGACCGCCGGTGCGCCGGCGGTCAGACCTCTTCGAGTGTGGCGAGGTAACGCTCGGCGTCGAGCGCCGCCGCGCAACCGCTGCCGGCAGCGGTGATCGCCTGCTGGTAGGTGTGGTCGACCAGGTCACCGGCGGCGAACACGCCCGGCACGCTGGTCCGGGTGCTCGGCGAGTCGACCAGCACGTAGCCGTTCTCGTCGAGCTCCACCTGGCTGCGGAACATTTCGCTCCGCGGGTCGTGACCGATCGCGACGAAGACCCCGGTGACGTCGAGGGTCCGGGACTCGCCGGTGTGCGTGTTGCGCAGCCGGATTCCGGAGACCTTACCGTCGGCGCCGAGAATCTCCTCGACGACACTGTTCCACTCGACCCGGATCTTGTCGTTGCCGAGCGCGCGGGCCGCCATGATCTGGCTGGCCCGGAACTCGTCGCGGCGGTGCACGATGGTCACCGATTCGGCGAACCGGGTGAGGAAGGTGGCCTCCTCCATCGCCGAGTCGCCACCGCCGACCACCACGACGTGCTGCCCCCGGAAGAAGAAGCCGTCACAGGTCGCGCAGGAGGACACCCCATGGCCGAGGAACTCCTGCTCACCGGGGACGTTCAAGGGACGCCACGCGGAGCCGGTGGCCAGGATGACCGCCTTGGCCCGGTAGCCGGTTTCGCCCACGTACACCGTGCTGGCCTCGGTGGTGCCCGGGGTGCCCGTGTCGACCAACTCGACCCGCGTCACGTCGTCGGTGACGAACTCGGCACCGAAGCGCTCGGCCTGCTTACGGATCGAGTCCATCAGCTCCGGACCCATGATGCCGTCGGGGAATCCCGGGAAGTTCTCCACCTCGGTAGTGGTCATCAGCGCCCCGCCGGACTGCACCCCCTCGATGACGAGTGGGCGCAGGTTGGCGCGTGCGGCGTACACCGCAGCGGTGTAACCGGCCGGTCCCGAGCCGATGATGATCAGGTTGCGGACCTCGTCCACTGCCGACTCCCAAAGTCTGATTTCTGCGCAACGGTGACCGTTGACGACAACGCCACGGAGCCGGGGGGTAATCCCGCTCCGCTACCGCGTGTCCCACGTCACGCGGCCGGCAGGGTCACCCTACCTGTGCCGAGTACCTGGTGTCCGCGCCGGCCGCAGGCGTACCGCAGCCGGTGCCGCTCACCCAGATCCAGCTGGCACCGAAGCTGTCACTGAACGAGAGGACCAGCGCCGGTTCACCCTCGAACGCCGCGAAGTCCACCAGGTCGACGCCGAGGACGCCGTTGCCGTGCTCGGCGGTCACCGCGGCCACGCAGTCGGCCAACGCGGCCGGGCCGGCCAGTCTGGCCAGCGCCGTCGAGGAAGGCGACTCCTGCAGTACGGTGTCCTCGCCGGTTCCCGGTTGCCCCCCGTCGCCGCCCGTCCGTCCCACGGCCTCGAACATCGGCACGATGGTCGCCCGCTGGTAGTCGGTGCCGCTGGCCAGTAGCCGTGGTGCGGAGGCGTCCATCATCGTGCCCGGCTGGCCCTCCTGCCGGGTCTCGGCGCTCTGGCTTTCGGCGCTGCCGGCATCGTCCGACGGGCTGCCCGCCGCGGTGCTCGCGTCGTCGGCGGACCCGGCACCGAGCAGTTGGCCGACCCCGAGGCCGGCGAACGCCACGGCTGCCGCCGCGACGGTGATCGGAGCGGCGTACCGCTGCCAGCGGCGGCGACGATCCCGCCGCGCCCGGGCCGCCGCAAGCGGCACCGATGCCGCGACGGTGGCCGGCTCCGGGCTGATCGCCGGCTCCGGGGCCGGCTGCGGTAGCGGCTCGGCGGCCAGGGCGGCGTGCACCCGGTCGGCGACGTCGGGTGGGATCGGCTCGACGACGCTGCCCCACTCGGCGAGCATCGTCTGCACCAGCTGGGTGGCCTCGACCAGCTCGTCGTGGGCCGCCCGCCAGGACGGCCGCTCCGCGATCAGTCGGGCCACGGCGACCTCGTCCGGGGTGCCGTCGAGCGCCCCACCGACATAGTCGGCGAGCAGCTCTCGATCGACCTCCTGGAACCGGTCGGCAGTCACCGTTCCTCCTTGCCACCGTCGCCACGTGCGGACCCTGATGGGACGTCGTCGAGCCGCTGCGGGTTCCGTGGGGTGAGCGACGACACCTGGGCGCGTGGTGGTGCCACCTGCGCATTCGCCCGCTGTGGTCGCAGATGCCCGAGAAGACCGGCCAGCCGGGCCCGTCCCCGGGCGCAGCGGCTCTTCACCGTGCCCTCGGCGACGCCGAGCATCACCGCCGCGTCGGCGACCGGGTAGCCCTGCACGTCGACCAGGATCAGCGCGGCCCGCTGTTCCGCCGGCAGCTCGGCCAGTGCCTGGCGGACGACCAGCGCGGTGTCGTGATCGACCGGGGGTGCCGCCGGCTCGGTGCCGCGTACGCCGTCGTCGTCCCGGCCACCGTCGGGTAGCGGCACGGTGGGGTGGGACTTGCGGCGGCGCACGCGGTCCAGGCACGCGTTGACCACGATGCGGTGCAGCCAGGTGGTGACCGCCGCGTCGCCCCGGAACCGGGCAGCCGCGCGGTGCGCCGACAGCAGCGCGTCCTGCAGCGCGTCGGCGGCCTCCTCCCGGTCGCTGAGCGTACGCAGGGCAACCGCCCAGAGCCGGTCCTGGTGCCGCCGTACCAACTCGGCGAACGCCTCCGGGTCGCCGTCGACGTGTGCCCGGAGCAGTTCCTCGTCGCCGAGGTCGGCCCGGCGTCCGGTCATGGCCCCTCGACCGTGATCTCCTGAACGCCGATCTGGTACTTGTCGTTGCCGATCGGAGGCAGTTTGGTGATCCATACCAGGAGGTACTGGTAGGTCTCGTCGGGCGAGAACCCGCTGAAGGTGAGGGTTGCGCCGTCGGCGTTCTCGAATCGGGCACCGATCCGGTCGGTGAACGTCTCGAGGATCTCGTCGTCGCCTTCCCGGGTCGCTCCCGGATCGTTCGGACCGGCCAGCAGCTCGGCGGTGGCACCGGATGCGGACAGCTCGACCTTCACGCTGGTCACCGCCCGTGGCTCCTGCAGGTCGATCAGCACCCCCATGCCCCGCTTCAGGTTGCCGAAGTTGGGGTTGCGCTCGTAGGCGTCGGTCTCCCAGCCGGTGCTGGTGTCGCCGTCGACGGCGGCCTGCGCCCCGTCGAGCTCGTCACGGGCACCGTCGGCGTCGACGATACGGACCTGGTCGCCGGCGAGGGCGATCGGCTGTGGCTGGGCCGGGGCACTGGTCTCGGTGGGGCCCGGGGTCGAGGTCACCTGGGTCTGCGGCAGTGTCGACTGACCGTCCTCGCCGTCACCGTCGTTGCCGAGCGCACTGATCCCGAAATACAGCCCGATCACCGCGATGACCAGCAGGCCGGCGACACCGGCGGCGATCTTGCGGCGGGCCGCCAGTGGGGTGCCGGTCGGTTCGTCGTCGTCGGCCGCCGAGAACCGTAGCGGCCCGACGCTGTCGAGGTAGTGCTCCTCGGTGCTGGCGTCGAGCCGACCCAGCTCGGCGGCGAGTACCTCGGAGGTGGGCAGCGCGAGCCGTGGGTCGAGCAGGTCCATGGTCAGGTCGTCGAGGTACGCCGGCACACCGGAGCGCACCTGGCGGGGAGCGGCGACTGCCCCGGTCGCGTCCCGGACCGCGTCCGGCAGCGCGGTGCTGCCTGCCTCGTGCTGCGGCCAGTGGCCGGTCATCGCGAAGTAGAGCACTCCGCCGATCGCCCGGATGTCGGTTTCGTAGGTGTCGGAGCTGTCGGCCCTGGCGTCGGCCAGCACCACCCGGCCGTCGTGGCCGATCATCACCGTGCCGGGGTGGATGTTGCCGTGCACCATGCCGGTGGCGTGCACCGCCGCGATGGCGGAGGCGACCGAGTGGGCGATCATGGTGGCCCGGGCCGCGTCCAACGGACCGGCGGCGGCGATCACCTCGCGCAGGGAATCGCCCTCCACCCACTCGCGGACCACGTAGGCCCGCTGCCCCTCGTCGATGGCATCGTAGACGCCGACCAGGTTGGAGTGGATGACCCGACTGGCCCGGACCGCGGCCTGCAGCATCTCCATGGCGGAATCGCCACCGGGGTAGCGCAGCACCACCGCGACCGGACGGCGCAGCACCACGTCGACCCCACGCCAGACCTGCCGACCCGCACTGTCGTTGTTGACGTGCTGAGCCAGCTGGTATCGCTCGGCGAGGATCTCGCCGGCGGAGGGCGCATCGAAGGCCATCATCGGCGGACTGGCCTCGTCCGCCTCCTGGCCTTCGCCGACCTGGGTCACCCGTCCTCCCTGTGGATCGTCTCGGTCGAACCCTGGTGCTGGTCGTCCGGTGTTATCTGCCGGTTGTCCGATTGTCCTGCTGGTCGCACCTGCCGTGCTGGTCGTCGTGCTTCCGGCACCGGCCGGCCCCGCAGCGGTGGAACGTCACCGGTCACGACCCGGTGTCGCACGTATCCGTCCAGAACGACCTTACCTGCGTTGCGGCAACACCAACATCTCAGCTTCCCGCAGCTCTTGCAATGCCGACCGGGGGTCGACCTGCCGTCTGGCGGACCCGCGCCGACCGGACCCGGTCAACGCCACCCTGCCCGTACGGCCGGACGCATAACCTCCATCGCAAATATACGTTGTACCGCCCGGGTGCCGCTCCCAGCCCGCCGCGACAGCCCACCCGACCGCCCCACCGCGACCGGGCCACCGACACTCCGACACCGCCCGTAACGAGGATCCTGGTTCTGAGTTATCCACAGGCGCTGACCTGGTGTCGAGCGTGTCCAACCCGGTTATCCACAGGTTGGTCCACAGGCTGATCTCGACGGTCAGCGGCCGAGGCGACGGCGCACCATCGCCAGCACGTCGACGATCTCGCGGATCCGCAGGACCACCGCCAACCCGAGGTAGACCAGCCCGACGGCGGCACCGCCGCCGACGAGTTGCAGGATCGCCAACGGCTGGCTCGGCGTGTCACCACCCGGCAGCAGCGTGACGACAAGCCACCCGGCCAGGGCGGCACCGCTGGCCGCCAGCGCCACCTTGCCGAAGGTGACCATGATTCCGCCGAACCCGATCCGACCGACCCGGCGACGCAGCAACCAGGCCGACAGCACCGCCGCCGCCAGGTACGAGACCCCGTTGCCGATCATCAGGCCGGCCGCCGCGAACTGCACCGACAGGGCGACGAACAGCCCGATCTGGACGAGAATCCGCAGCGCCACCACCGGGATGTTGATCAACGCCGGGGTGCGGGTGTCCGGCAGGGCGTAGAAGCCGAAGGTGAACAACTGACTGACCGCGAACGGCACCAGAGCGACCGCCGCCGCCAGCAGCACCACGGCGGTGGCGTCGGCGGCTTCGGTGTCGAACGCGCCGTACCGGAACAAGGAGAAGGAAACCGGGGTGGCCAGCACCGCGTAGCAGACGGCGATCGGCGCGAGTACCGCCGTCACCGTCCGGGTGCCGCGCGCCAGGTCGACGGCCATGTCCGCGTAGCGGCCGTCGGCAGCGGCCGAGCTCATCCGCGGCATCAGCGCGGTGATCACCGAGACGGCGACGATGCCGTGCGCCATCATCAGCAGCAGGAACACGTTGTTGTAGATCAGCGGGCCGGCTTCGTCCTCGTCGCCCGCCCGGTTCAGCAGGTTGAACACCACCACCAGGCCGAGCTGGCTGACCGCCACGTAGCAAAACATCCAGACCCCGAGCCGACCCAGTTCGGCGAGGCCCAATTGGCGGAAGTCGAACCGCCAGCGCCACCGGAAACCGACCTTGCGCAGCGCCGGGACCAGGCCGGCGGCCTGCACCACCACGCCGAGCAGGGTGCCGCCGCCGAGCAGCACGATCCGGCCGGGGGTCATCTCGTCCGGTTCGATGATCCGGGCACCGAAGATCGCGATGTACGTGCCCAGGGTGGCGATCACCACCAGGTTGTTGAGGATCGGTGCCCACATCGGCGCCGCGAAGTGCCCCCGGGTGTTCAACAACGCACTGACCAGCGCCGACAACCCGGTGAAGAAGATCATCGGCAACATCAGGTACGACAGCAGAGTGACCAGGTCACGGAACTCCTCCGTGGTGCGGTCACTGGAGTAGAGCAGCGTCAGCAGCGGTGCCGCCGCCATCGCGACCAGGGTGGCGACGGCCAGCGCCAGCACCGCCAGCGACAGCAGCCGCTGCGCGTACGCCTGACCGCGGTCCGGGTCCGACTTGCGTCGCCGCACCAGCACCGGCACCAGGACGCTGGTCAGGATTCCGCCGAGCAGGAACTCGTAGACCATGCCGGGGAAGATCTGCGCCGTGGTGTAGGCGTTACCGACCAGCGATCCGCCGAGCGCCGCCGCCAGCACCAGCGTCCGCAGAAAGCCGGTGCCCCGGCTGACCAGGCTGCCCAGCGCCATGACCGCGCTGTTGGTGGCGGCGCTGCCGCCCTCCTGCGGCTCCTGCACCGCCGGGTCCGGCATGGCCGCCGGCGGCTCGGACGGTGGCGCGGTCGACTCCACTACCGGCTGGCCGCCCGGTCCAACGGAGATCAGCGTGGCGCCGTCCGGCTCCGGGCCGCCCCGACCGGGGTCGGCGTTCGTGCTCCGGTACAACCCGCTACTCATCGGACCTCCACCCCGCCGGTACGCCGGAACCGCCGCGCCGGACGCAGGCTCGAGCCTATCGGCCGTCGTCGTCGGCCGGGACGATGCCCGACAGTGCGTCGACCACCCAGGCGGCCTCGGCCGGCACCACCGGCTCGGTCAGCGCGTCCAGCAGCGTCGGATGGTCGCAGCCGGCCTCGGCCAGCGTCCGACCGAGTACCGGCACCACCGCCAGGTCGCCGGTGTCGCGGGCCCGCCGGGCCAGTTCGGCCACGGCCGGCGTACGCCGCCACGGCGTGTCGAGCAGCCGGCGGTGCCGGGCCGCCGCGCGGCGTACCAACTCGGTGATCTCGTCGAACGGGAAGGACTCCGCACCGAGGACGCGGGCCGGTGCGCCAGGGCCGTCCGGCTGCCCGGCGGCCACCCACCCCCAGCCGACGGCGTACCGCCAGTGTGTCCGGGCGCCGTGGTCGAGATGGTCACGTACCTGCCGGGCCACCGACTCGTCGTCGAGGATCCGAGGGTCGACCGTGGCCGGTGCCGGCCACCAGGACGGGTCGGCGAACAGCTCCAGCGGCGGCTGCACCGGACCCGCCGTCGTCGCCGACGCGTCGGCGACGCCCGGCTCGCCCGCCGGGCCGTCGCCAGAGGTCGCCGGGCCATCAGGTGTTGCCGGGTCTTCGGTTCCCGACGGCTCGTCGCGGCGCAGTGCGCGCAGCGCGGTGGCCAGCATGGTGGCTGCCCGGTCCGCCGCCGGCGGGTCACCGGCCGGTGGTGCGTACCGGTGCAGCAGCGCCACCAGCAGACCGGGATGCGGCCACGCCGGATCGTCCAGGGCGAGCAACCGGCCGATCAGGTCCAGCTCCGCCCAGCGCAGCACCGCCGCGTACGGCCGGCCCGGATCCAGCCGGGCCAGCGGCAGCGGTTCGGACGCCCCCGGTTGGCGCAGGCCGAGCAGGCATTCGCCGTACCCGAGATCGATCTCCAGCACCAGGCCGTAGCCGTCGGCGACCGGCAGCACCACCCGGGTCTGCGCGTGGTGGGCCGGTGCGGGTCCGGCCACCGGCGGCAGGTACGCCGCCCAGAAGGTCGGATCGGTGGTCAGGCTGGCCAACGGTTCGGGAATCGGCACGGTGACTCATCCTGCCCGGCGGGGGCGGCGACGGCCACAGCGGCTACTCTGGCGATCCCATGTCCGAAACCTCCGCGCCTCGCGCCACCGATGCCCGCGCCACCGATCGTCGGGCCCCTGACGCTCGTGCCACCGTCGGGTCCGACCGCACCGCGGCGACCCCGGGCGATCTGACCGCCGTGCAACGCAACGCCGTCACCGAACTGCTCCGGGTCTCCCCGGTCGCCGACGAACTCGGCAACCGGTTCGCCGCCGCCGGCCACGAGCTGCACCTGGTCGGCGGCTCGGTCCGCGACGCGCTGCTCGGCCGACTCGGCAGCGACCTGGACTTCTGCACCGACGCGCACCCGGACCAGACCCTGGGGGTGCTCAAGGGCTGGGCGGAGGCGATCTGGGAGACCGGCCGTGAGTTCGGCACCATCGGTGCCCGGCGGGGTGGGATGACCCTGGAGATCACCACCTACCGGGCGGAGGCCTACGACGGGGTGACCCGCAACCCGGTGGTCGCCTACGGCACCAGTCTCGCCGACGACCTGCGGCGGCGCGACTTCACCATCAACGCGATGGCGGTCAGCCTGCCCGAGCACCGGTTCACCGACCCGTACGGCGGGGTCAGCGATCTGGCCGCGAAGATCATCCGTACCCCGGGGACGCCGCAGGACTCGTTCGGCGACGACCCGCTGCGGATGCTACGGGCCGCCCGGTTCGCCGCGCAGCTGAGGTTCGCCGTGCATCCGGACGTCCGCGCGGCGATGGCCGCCATGGCGGCCGACCTGGACCGGATCACCGCCGAGCGGATCCGGGACGAGTTCAGCAAGCTGCTGTGCGGCGCCGACCCGGTCGCCGGGTTGCGGCTGCTGGTCGACTCCGGGCTGGCCGACCGGTTCCTGCCGGAGCTGTCCGGGCTGCGGCTGGAGATCGACGAGCACGCCCAGCACAAGGACGTGTACGAACACACGCTGACCGTGGTGAGCAACGCCGTCCGGCTGGAGAGCGACGGCTGCGACTTCGTGCTGCGGATGGCGGCGCTGATGCACGACGTCGGCAAGCCGGCGACCAAGGCGGTCGGGTCGGACGGCCGGGTCAGCTTCCACCACCACGAGGTGGTCGGTGCCCGGATGACCCGGCACCGGATGAAGGCGCTGCGCTACCCCAAGGAGGTCACCACCCAGGTGGCCAAGCTGGTCGGCCTGCACCTGCGGTTCTACGGGTACGGCCGGGGCGAGTGGACCGACTCGGCGGTCCGCCGCTACGTCACCGACGCCGAGGATCTGCTGCCCCGACTGCACAAACTGACCCGGTCCGACTGCACCACCCGCAACCGGCGCAAGGCCGCCGCGCTGGCCGCCGACTACGACGCGCTGGAGGAGCGGATCGCCCGGATCCAGGCCGAGGAGGATCTGGCCCGGGTCCGCCCCGACCTGGACGGCAACGCGATCATGGAGCTGCTCGGCGTACCGCCGGGACCGGTCGTCGGTCGGGCCTGGCGGCACCTCAAGGAGACCCGGCTGGAGCGCGGGCCGCTGGACCGCGACGAGGCCGAGGCGGAGCTGCTGCGGTGGGCACGGGCCGAAGGGATCCTGCCCGACGCCGGTTAGCCACCCGTCACGCCCGGACCGGTGGTTACCGGGCGTTGTGCCGCTCGACTACCGTCGCAGGACGGACGGGTGCGGCGATCTTGCTGGCGGTCGCGCGCCACCGACAGCTGATCAACCGGGAGGGCCCAGATGCAGCCGTGTGCGGTCTGCGGCGGTGCGTCCGTCAACCAGGCCGGCTACTGCCTCCAGTGCGGTACGTACCGCGGTGTTCCGTCCAGCCAGGCCGGCTACCCCGGACACCCGCCGCAGCAGCCACCGGCACCGGTCTACCCGGGCAGCGGCGCGCCGAGCTATCCGGGCTACCCGATGGCGCCGCAGCCGCCCGACCGCGGCCGGTCCTACCTGGTCCCGCTGGTGGCCCTCGGCGCGACGTTCGTCGTACTGGTGGCGGCGATCGGCGTGCTGATCGCGGTCCGCAGCGCTGGCGACGGCAACCGGGTCACGGCCGATCCGAGTGCCTCCCCGACCCCCGACGCCTCGCCGACCCCGAGGGAAGCCTCGCCGCCGCTGGTGGACCCATGCGTGGTCGGCAGCTGGCAGGTGGACTCGTACGAGGAGGACATCGCGCTGGACGAGCCGTTCGGCAGGACCACGTTCACCGGCGTCGGCCCCGGTGCCCGGGTCGAGCTGCGCGAGGACGGATCGGGCACCACCGACTACGGCGACGGCACCACCTTCGAAGGATTCGTAGCCGGGACCGTCGTCACCCTCACCATCAGCGGACGGGTCACCTACCGCTTCCGTGCCCTGGAGGGCACGGTCTCCTTCAGCGACGTCGACGCGGACGGCACGGTCACGTTGAGCGCCCCGGGTGTCGACTCGGAGAGCCAGGCCCTGATCGTCGAGTTCGACCCGGCCAGCTACCAGTGCGACGGCGACACCATGACACAGCGCACGACGCTCCACACCGCAGAGATGTCCAAGCGCTGAGAGTCAGGTGACAAGTCCACTCAGCAGTTCGCCGTCCGGTACCGCCGCGCCGGCCGGGTCCCGTAGTAGCGCTCGCAGTGGATGTCCTGAACCCACGGGTCGGAAGCGAGCGACATCAGCTGTGACCGCAGCTCGTGGTCGCTGTCCACGATGATGCTCTCGACGTAGTCCTCGCGGAGGAGCCGTCGTGGGCCCCAGGTGACCTGGAGCCGCCACCGTCGGCCCAATTTAAGGTCAAGCGTCCTGGTCTGGGACATTAGTGTTCCTTTCTCGTAAGATTGGTGATGCCGTCGTCAGATGGCGGGCGTCGAGGGCGGCCAGCCTGGTCAGCCGGGGCGCCGGCCGGATCGAGTGCGGGGATGCGGCGTCGGTGTCAGGAGACGCAGCCCGACGAAGAAGACGCAGACACCGGCCAGAGCCGTCGCTGCCAGGGTCAGCCACCAGTACGGTACGGACGCCGCACGGCAGACCGCAGCCACCACGACCGTGGTGAGCAGAGTCGACGCGCAGACAATCGCCAGGTTGATCGTTTGGTGGAGTTGTCCCTTGACCTCGACGGCGCCGCGCAGGGTCAGCAAGCGGTTGCGGACGCTGACCGTCATCTTGTCGGGCTGTATCGGGACCTGTTCAGCCTTGGCGCTGGGCTCCTCGTGTGCGAGGTCGATCTCCCGGGTGTCCCGCTGGGCTCCGTCTGCCATCCGTACTTCTCGCATCCTCGTAGCAGAGTGAACTGAACGTGATCGGTCTTCGTGTAGCAGTCTATGCAACTGAGAGTGCCTCATGGTGTGTGAGACACGCTGACGATACACGCATGAAGCACGTATCTGGCTGCCATAACTCGTCGGATCTAGGGGTGACTGATGTGTCACTCAATGTGATTGGACTCTGGGTTGGCCGTCGAATCGATCCCTGATGACCGGTCGCGGAGCGTATTCATCCGCTTCGGGTAAAGCCGAGGGCACACCTGTCGTGGTCGAGGGCTGTGGGATGTGAAACTTGAGATTGATTCGCTACTCAGGAAGCGCTAGCTTGACCGGACCAAGATCTAGCAGGTTGGTGGATGTCAGATCGTATGTCTGAGGTACATCACTCATACGCAAGAGGGGCACGTATTCGATGCAGATGTGGCATCATCTACAACGTACGCCCGTTCGGTTACCCTGAGTGGCGGCGTGCGTGGGGCCAATGGTCCTGATTGTCGGGACGACGTCCGTGACCAGCTCGTCACGCAAAGGAGACAGGCAGTCATGAGTCCACTACCAAATGCTCCTGACGGAGTGCGATCGGCCGCATCGGGTCGGCCCTCGAACGGTTCGACCGAACACACCGGTACCGGGGGCCGCCGCGAGGAGTCCTCCACAGCCGGGACTGCGGCTGTCGGAGCGCTGACCCGCGTGACGGCGAACTTCACTCCGAGGGCGATCTCGGCCTTGGAGAAGATCGCCGGTGAGACCGGCGATTCCAAGACCGACATCCTCAACCGGTCCGTGCTGCTCTACGACGCGATCCTCGATGCGGTCGAACGTGAGGGCGGTGCCCTGCACGTTACCTACCCGGACGGCACCCGCGAGCGGTTACGGTTCATCGGCTGACGAGATCCAGCCGAGCCCAGGTCTGCCAGGCCGGTCGCGCTGCGTCCCAGGTGACGCCGGCGGGGATCGGTCGGGCCTCGAGCTGTCGTCCAGCTGCCGGTCCGATGGGACAATCGGCGGGTGCAGGTGCTCGTCCGCTCGGTGCCGACCCCCGCCGACCTGGCCGCGATTCGGCAGCTCGACACATCGTTCGTCGCCACCTCGATGTACCACGTCGTGGCCGGTACCGACGGTTTCACGCTGCGGGAGGTGCCGGTGTCGCCGCCGGTGCGCAAACGGTACGACCTGACCGAAGGAGTCACCGAGGGCGGTCGGCCGTGGGACCTGTACGCGCTCGCGATCGACGGCGACCAGCCGGTCGGCTTCATGGCGACCACCTACCAGCGGTGGAACGGGCGGCAGGTGGTCAATGAGCTGCACGTGGCCCCGGCGTACCGTCGGCGCGGGGTGGCCCGGGAGCTGATCGGCATCGCCCGGGTCACCGCCCGGGAGAACGCCGCCCGGGAGATCTGGTTGGAGACCCAGAACGTCAACGTCGCGGCGGTACGCGCGTACCGCCGGCTCGGCTTCACCCTGAGCGGTATCGACACCACCCGTTACCCGCCGCCGTACGCCGACGAGGTGGCCCTGTTCATGTCGGCCGCGGTGCCGCCCGCACCCGGTGACCCGGCCAGTCAGCCGACCGGCGGACAATCGGCGGATGCGATGGGCGGTGCTGGACTCACCGATCGGTGAGCTGTCGGTGGCGGTCGACGACGTCGGCGTGTGCCGGGTGCTGTTCGGGCGTACCGACGAGGTGGTCGACACCGCGCCGACGGACCCGGTGCTGTGCGCGGCGCTCGACCAACTGCGCGGCTACTTCGCCGGTGCGTCCACCGGTTTCACGGTGCCGCTGTCGGTGCGGCGGGGCACGGAGTTCGAGCGGGCCGTGTGGCGGCGGATGACCGACATCCCGTACGGACAGACCGAAACCTACGGTGCGGTCGCTGCGGCGGTGGGCGACCCGCAGGCGGCGCGGGCGGTCGGAGTGGCCTGCAACCGCAACCCGATCCCGGTGATCGTGCCCTGCCACCGGATCGTCGGGGCCGGCGGCAAGCTGGTCGGCTTCGGCGGCGGGCTGCCCCGCAAACGGCACCTGCTGGAGCTGGAGGCGGCGGTGGCGCTGCGGCAGGCATGGACCTGAGCGCGGCGCGGGCGGCCCCGCTACAGCAGCGGGACCGCCCGGCGACGCGAGGTGCCGATCGGCCGGCGAACGGCCGGGATCAGCGCTCGATCTTGTTGACGATGAAGTCCTCGACCGCCTGGCGGGCGTCGTGGTCGGCGTACTGCTCCGGCGGCGACTTCATGAAGTAGGACGAGGCCGACAGGACCGGGCCGCCGACGCCCCGGTCGAGGGCGATCTTCGCCGCGCGCAGCGCGTCGATGATCACGCCGGCGGAGTTGGGTGAGTCCCAGACCTCAAGCTTGAGTTCGGCGTTCAGCGGGGTGTCACCGAACGAGCGGCCCTCCAGCCGGATGTACGCCCACTTGCGGTCGTCGAGCCACGGCACGTGGTCGGACGGGCCGATGTGCACGTCGCTCTTGGCCATTTCGTGCGGCACCTGGGAGGTCACCGACTGGGTCTTCGAGATCTTCTTGGAGACCAGCCGGGTGCGCTCCAGCATGTTCATGAAGTCCATGTTGCCGCCGAAGTTCAGCTGGTACGTGCGCAGCAGCTCGACGCCCCGGTCCTCGAACAGCTTGGCCAGGGCCCGGTGCACGATGGTTGCGCCGACCTGGCTCTTGATGTCGTCGCCGACGATCGGCAGCCCGGCGTCGGTGAACTTCTGCGCCCAGACCGGGTCCGAGGCGATGAACACCGGCAGGGCGTTGACGAAGGCGCAACCGGCGTCGATGGCGGCCTGCGCGTAGTGCCGGGCGGCCTGCTCGGAGCCGACCGGCAGGTAGCAGACGACCACCTCGGCGCGCGCGTCGCGCAGCGCCTGGGCGATGTCGACCGGCTGCTGGTCGGATTCCTGGATGACCTCCTGGTAGTACTCGCCTACCCCGTCGAGGGTGGGGCCACGCTGCACCAGCACCCCGGTGGGCGGTACGTCGCAGAAGGTGATGGTGTTGTTCTCGCTGGCGTTGATCGCCTCGGCGAGGTCCATGCCGACCTTCTTGGCGTCCACGTCGAACGCCGCGACGAACTCCACGTCCGATACGTGGTAGTCGCCGAAGGTGACGTGCATGAGACCCGGAACGCGGTCGTTGGGGTCGGCGTTGCGGTAGTACTCCACGCCCTGGACCAGGGACGAGGCGCAGTTTCCGACACCGACGATGGCGACGCGGACGGAGCCCATCGCGTTTGCCTCCTTCTTGTTCTTCACGGCCGCTCCGGCTCGTCTCCGGGCTGTCCGGGCGGAGCCTCCCTGGTCTGTCCAGGCGGGGGCGGATCGTTCTCTGCGGGTTCGAACTTCATGGGATCGGGGTGGCCGGTGCGTGGGGCCCGGCCGGACCGCTCGCTGGCGATCAGCTCCTCCAGCCACCGGACCTCGCGTTCGCAGGCGTCGAGTCCGTGCCGCTGGAGTTCGAGGGTGTACGCGTCGAGCCGTTCCGCGGCTCGACCGAGCACCTCGCGGAGCCCTTCCCGGCGCTCCTCGATCTTGCGCCGCCGCCCCTCCAGGATTCGCAGCCGGGTGGCCCGGTCGGTCCGGGAGAAGAAGGCGAAGTGCACGCCGAACCCGGTGTCCTCGTAGGTCTCCGGACCGGTCTGGGCGATCAGGTCGGCGAACCGTTCCTTGCCTTCGGCGGTGATGGTGTAGACGACCCGGCCGCGGCGGCTGGTCAGTGCCGGGATCTCCGCGTCGGTGGTCGTGGGGTCGTCGGCTTCGGCGATCAGGCCGTTGGCCTGCAGCCTGCGCAGGGTGGGATACAGCGAGCCGTAGCTGATCGCGGCACGGATCGCCCCGAGCTTGGCGGCGAGTTCCTTACGGAGCTCGTAACCGTGCATAGGGGACTCCTGAAGCAGGCCGAGGATGGCGAGTTCGAGCACGCTGCCCCTCCTACCTCGTGGTCTGCCCGGCTTCGTCGACCCGATGTATCGAGCCGATACATCGACACGGTAGACGGAAACCAGACACCGGGCAAATGGTTCCTTGCGTACGGTCGGCTACTGATCGTGACCGTAGTCGCCAAGGTCAGCGGGGACCGCGTACGCTCGTGGCCATGCGTTCGCAGCGTCAGGTCGTCGACTACTCGCTTCAGCGGCGAGCAGTGCTGCGCGAGGTGTTCGCCGGCCGGGTGAGCAGCCATGAGGTTTGCGATGCCTCGCCATACCTGAAGAGTGCTGCCCGGTACCACGGCGAGTCGACCGACGAGAGCTGCCCGATCTGTCACCGCGAGAACCTGACCCACGTGCACTACATCTATGGCGATGAGCTGAAGCAGTCCGCCGGACAGGCCCGAAACCGGGCCGAGTTGTCGCTGCTGGCGATGACGCTGCGTGAGTTCCAGGTGTACGTCGTCGAGGTGTGTCGCGTCTGCAACTGGAACCACCTGGTGGAGCAGTATCTTCTCGGCCGGGACGGTCTAGGTGCCGCCGGCGGTGACGGCGAGGCTGACGGCGCGATCGCCGTGTCCGGCGGCGGCCGTCCATCGATGACCAAACGAAGGCGAGAGGCCCAACGGTGAACCTGATTGCCCGGTCGCTGCGTAGGCACCAGAGAGTAGGCAGGGCAAGGTTACTGGTTGACCGGACAAGTCACGATATTTCTGATGAAGTGGCTTTCGGCTGCTGGTGTCGCTCCGGCACCGGTAGTGGGCCAACTCACGGCAGACCGGTGGTGGCGCTGGAGCGCACCACCGCAACCGGCAGGGTGTGACACATGAACTCGTACGGCGACCCCAACTCCGCCCACGGGCGTGCCTACAGTCCAGGCAGCGGTGGCGGATACGGATCCGAGCCGGATGACTACCACTGGGCCGGGACGGACGACGCCGGGCCGGCCCGCGGCCCCTCCGCGCGGGGCGACTCCGACGCGGGTCGGTACGGCGGAGATGCTTCCCGTGGACCGGCCAACCCCGGCGCCGGTCGGGCCTCGGTCGGTGGCCGGGCTCCGGTCAGCGGCGCCTCCGCCGGACGGGCCTCCGCCGGACGAGCGTCGGTCGGCGGCGGTCCAGCCGGTCGGGCCTCGGTCGGTGGCCGGGCTCCGGTCAGCGGTGGCGCCCCGGTCGGTGGCAGCGCCTCGGTCGGCGGTGCCGCCGGCCGTTCCGGAGTCGGCCGGGCGACCGTCGGGCGGGCCAGCGTACGACCGGTCTCGCCGGCCGGTGAGTTCGGCGGAGGTCCCGGCGGTCCGGGTGGTCCCGGCGGACCCGACGGCCCGTCCGGTCCGGGACGCCGTGGCCGGGGCGGCCGCGGCAGCGACCCTGCCGCAGCGAAACGGGCCAAGCAGCGTCGGCGGATCAACCTGCTGATCGCGTCGTTCGCGGTCCTGATCATGCTCACCGGTGGTGCCGTCGTCGGCGGCACCTACTACTCCACGACAGTGGCCCTGCCCGAGGAGCTGCCGCTTCCGCTGGCCAGCACGATGTACGCCAGCGACGGCACCACCCGGATCGCCAAGCTGGGCGAGTTCAACCGGGTGTTCGTCACCGTCGACCAGATCCCCGAGCACGTGCAGCGGGCGGTGGCCTCCGCCGAGGACCGCAAGTTCTACGAGCACTCCGGCGTCGACTACGTCGGTATCGCCCGAGCGGCCTGGAACAACTTCACCGGCGGCACCCGGCAAGGTGCCTCGACGATCACCCAGCAGTACGCCCGGAACGCGATGGACCTGCAGGAGGTCTCCTACGCCCGAAAGGTCCGCGAGGCGGTGCTGGCCTCGAAGCTCACCGACCGGTACGACAAGTCCGAGATCATGGGCTTCTACCTGAACACGATCTACTTCGGCCGCGGCGCGTACGGCATCGAGGCCGCCGCACAGCAGTACTTCGGCAAGTCGGTCGCCGACCTGTCGGTCGCCGAGGGGGCGGTGATCGCGGCGGTCATCAAGCAGCCGGAGCCGGACGCAACCACCGGGCACCAGGGCTACGACCCGGCAGTCAACGAGGCCGACGCCAAGGTCCGCTGGGAGTACGTGATCGGTGGCATGGTCGAGATGGGTTGGCTGCCCGAGGCCGAGCGACCGACCGAGTACCCGGAGATCCGGCAGGTCGACCCGAACAGCTGCATCATCGACTGCGGGATCAACACCCCCGAGGGCAACGTCATCAACTACGTCCGCGACGAGATGGTGCAGATGGGCATCTGCACGCCGGACACCTGCTCGCAGGAGCTGCGGCAGGGCGGCTACCGCGTCGTCACGACGATCGACGCGAAGATGCAGGACGCTGCGGAGAAGGCGATCTGGCGTAAGGCCAAGGGGTCGGCTATGGAGGGCCAGCCGGAGAACCTGATGGCGGCGATGGTCGCGATCGATCCGGAGACCGGCCGGGTGCTCGCCTACTTCGGCGGCGACAACGGCACCGGGCATGACTACGCCGGCCGCAACTACGAGAACGGCCAGTGGACCGGCGGCCACTCACCCGGCTCGACGTTCAAGATCTACACATTGGCCGCCGCCCTGGACAACGACATCTCGGTCGACTCGCACTGGACGGCCAAGCCGTTCAAGGTCGAGGGCACCGAGATCCAGGTGCAGAACGCCGGCCGGAACGCCAGCTGTGGCGAGTGGTGCTCGCTGGAGTTTTCCACCGTCCAGTCCTACAACGTGCCCTTCTACCACGTCACCGAGCAGATCGGTGCCGACAAGGTGGTCGGGATGGCCAAGGCGGCCGGCGTCGGCACCATGTGGAACACCGCCGACAACAAGCCGTACGACCTGACCACGGCCGACCCGAAGGAGGTCGCCCCGTCGCCGTTCTTCAACGTGGTCGGGTACGGGCAGTACCCGGTGACCGTGCTCGACCACGCCAACGGGGTGGCGACGCTGGCCAACCGTGGGGTCTACAACAAGGCCCACTTTGTGATCTCGGTGGAGAAGAAGAACCTGGTCAGCGGTGAATGGGTGACGGCCGGTGGCGAGCAGCTCAAGCCGGAGCAGCGGATCCGGCAGGAGGTGGTGGCGGACCTGACCGACGTGCTGACCCAGATCCCGAACAACATCAACAGGGACCTCAACGGCGGGCGTCCGGTCGCCGGCAAGACCGGCACCTGGGAGCTCAACGAGTCCAGCGGCGAGAACGGCGACGCCTGGATGGTCGGGTACACGCCGCAGATCGCGACAGCAGTGTGGGTCGGCAACGTCGGGGACCGCGAGGCGATCCGCGACAAGAACAACAACAAGATCGGTGGTAGTGGACTGCCCGCCATCATCTGGCAGCGCTTCATGAACGAGGCGCACAAGGGGATGGACGTCGAACAGTTCCCGGCTGCCCGGGAGATCGGCAGCGTCGACGCCGGCAACGGCAAGTCCCCGGCACCGCCGCCGCCGGACCCGGAAGAGCCGGGACAGGGCGGGATCTGTGACGGCCCGCTGGGCGACCTGTTCTGCCCAGGCCGCGGAAACAACAACGGCGACCAGGACGATGACGAAGGTGACCCCACCCGTACTCCCGGTAACGGTGCCGACCCCAACGACGGTGACGACCAGGGTGGCGACGGTGGCATCGGGTTCGACTTCGGCGGTGGTGCCGGCGGCACCACGGTGCCGCCGACGCTGCCACCGCCGACACGCTGATCGACGGACGTAGATAGGCAACTGCCGCGCCGGCCGGTGACCAGGTCAACTGACCTGGTCACCGGCCGGCGCGGTAGTTAGCTGAACTCGACATGCCGGTCCTGGGCAGACGAAAGCAGGTCGAGTACGGCAGGATGCCTGTTCATGAGCGTGCACTCGCCGAACGGTATCGATGGAGTTGAGCGGGCCGAGCAACCCGGACCGGCCACCGCAGCCGAGGGCGAGACGGTCGAGCGGCCGCCAGTCGACCACCCGTCGCGCGCTGACCGGTTCGTCCGCGGCCTCTCTGAAGCGATCGGTGGTCCGCTGGGCCGGCACGCCGCCGGGCAGGACCGTGCCGCCGGTCGGCCCGGCCGGTTCTGGACCGCCGCCCGGATCGTGCTCGCACTGATCTGCCTCAGTCTCGCCGCGCACTGGGTGCAGAAGTCGCCCTGCATGGACGGTGCCTGGCAGGACAACGTCCAGTACACCCGGTTCTGCTACACCGACGTGCTCGCCCTCTACTACGCCGAAGGGCTCAACGAAGGCAAGATCCCCTACTTCGACCACCCTGTCGAGTACCCGGTGGTGACCGGCTACTTCATGGGCGTACTCGGGCTGCCGGTGCACGCGCTCGGCGCGGACCGGCCCGAGCTCAACCAGGCGATGTGGTTTTACAACGCCAACGCCCTGGTGCTCTGCGCGCTGGGGGTGGCCGCCGTGGCGGCGATCCTCGCCCTGCGCCGCCGCCGGCCGTGGGACGCCGCGATGTTCGCCCTCGCCCCTGCGCTGGTGCTGACCGCCACCGTCAACTGGGACATGCTGCCGATCGGGTTCGCGATGTTCGGCCTGTTCGCCTGGGTGCGGCAACGCCCACTGCTCGCTGGCGTACTGCTCGGCATCGGCGGCGCCGCCAAGATGTGGCCGCTGTTTCTGCTCGGACCGATCCTCGTCCTCGGCCTGCGGTCGGCCCGGATCCGGGCCACCGCCACCGCGATCGTCGCGGCGGTCGGCACCCTGGTCGCGGTCAACCTGCCGGTCTACCTCTTCGCCCACGACGGGTGGCGGCGGTTCTTCGAACTCAACTCCGAACGGCCGATCGACTGGGGAACGCTCTGGTACATCGGACGTTACCTGGACGGCAAGTGGGCCGGTGGCACGCCCGGCGACCAGGGCCCGTTCCAGTGGCTCAGCGACCACATTCCGACGTTGAACACCCTGTCGTACGTCCTGTTCGGTCTGGCCTGCCTCGGCATCGGCGCGTTGGGAGTGTTCGCGCCGCGCCGGCCCCGGCTGGCCGCGTTGGCCTTCCTGGTGGTCGCGGCGTTCCTCATCTTCAGCAAGGTCTGGTCACAGCAGTTCACCTTGTGGCTGTTGCCGCTGATCGTGCTGGCCCGGCCGCGCTGGGGTGCCTTCCTCGCCTGGCAGGCCGCCGAGGTCGGCTACTTCCTCGCCTTCTACGGGCAGTTGCTCGGCACCGCGACCGGCAGCCAGGTCATTCCGGAAGGGGTCTTCGTGCTGGCCGCCACGCTGCGGCTCGGCACGGTGGTGGCGCTGTGCGTGTTCGTGATCCGCGACATCCTCCAGCCGGAGCAGGACGTCGTGCGCCGCAACTACTCCGACGACCCGGACGGTGGCGTCTTCGACGGCGCGCCGGACGCCGGCTGGGTGCCCAGGGTCCGCCGCTGGTTCAACGACGAACGCGAACCCCGGTCGGCAGCCGGAGAATCACAGCCGGTAGACGACGGTGTCGCCGATGTCGACCCGGTCGATGCCGAGCCCGTCAACCGGTAGGTCGACGGTGGTCTGCCACGGCGTGCCAAGCACCTGGTCACGCCGGAGCACCACGGTGCGTACGCCCAGCTCCCGCAGGTACCCGATGCTGGACCGGTCGGGGAACGTCCGGGTGACCTCCCGTACCTCGGCCAACTGGTCCGGAGTGAAGCCGCTGCCGCCGTTCACCACCGGCTGGAACCGGGTCGTCGACCAGAGCATCACGTGCTGGTCGAGATTCTGGCTGCTGGGCAGCACCAGGATCGGACCGTCGTCGACCCGCATGATCTGCGGCTGCTCGGGCACCTCCGGGTGCGGGGTGACGTTCAGCCCCTCTACCAGGACCAGCAGCAGGGGCAGCAGGGTAGCCAGCCGCAGCAGCGCGCCGGGCCGTTCGGTAACCCGTTGCCGGGCGATGTCGTCGACTCGGCCGACGAACGCCGCCACCGCGCCGGCGGCGAGGATCGCCAGCAGCAGCGTGGTCCACAACATCATCCGGCCCGGTGTGCGAATCCCGTCCCAGCCGGGTACGTACTCGAAGAGCAGACCGTAGCTGTAGGTGCCGTCGAAGAAGCTGCTGCCCATCGCCAGGATCCCGGTGAGCAGCACCCCGGCGAGCAGCAACAACCGTTGCCGCCACGTCCAGATGGACAGCACCAGCCCGGCGAGCGCCAGCGCGTACAGCACGAAGCCGGGCAGCAGGGTCATCTCCGGATGCCAGGGCAGTGCCGCGCGGGCGTCGGCGTGCCGGTCGCCCCAGATCAGCGACTCCGCCGGCGCGGTGAAGAACCCGGACACCGGCGGCGAGTACGCGGCCAGGTCGTCCATGGTCCGGGCGGCGTTCGGGTGCAGCTCGGCGACCCGGAAGTACGGGATCGCCAGCAGCACCCCGACGGCGGTGAACAGCGCGCCGCCGGCCAGGTCGGTGAGCAGCAGTACGGCTCCGAACGGCTTCCGCTGCGGCCAGAACCAGGTACGCCGGACCAGGTACATGGCCAGTGAGACCAGGCAGATGACCGCCAGGATGTAGATGAACGGCAGTCCGATACCGAATCCGAGGCTCACCTGCCAGGCCGCGGTGAGCCAGCCGGCCAGCGCCCAGCTGACGCTGCGCCGCTGCGGTCGGTAGCCGTACCGCAGTGACCAGCCGTGCCCCCGGGCCAGCATGGCCAGCGCCAACGGGATGCCACCGTTGGAGACGATGTGCAGGTGCCCGGCCTGGGACAGCAGCCACGGCGCGTACGCGTAGCCGGCCGCACCGACGGCTGCCGCGGTCCGCCCGGTGCCGAGCTGGCGGATCAGCGCGTACGCGCCGAGCGCCGCCAGCGCGTGGGCCAGCACGAAGATGATGTTGTAGCGCAGGACCGCCGCTACCGGCCCTTCTCCGATCATGCCGGCGGGCGCGTAGCCGAGCAGGGTGTCGGAGAAGGCGAAGCTCCACGACTGCGGGTAGAAGGTGTTCGACTGCCACAGCTGGGTGGGGTCGGTCAGCAGGATGTGCCCGGACCAGGCCATCTGCCAGGCCTGCAAGGTCGGATCCCAGGTGTCCTGCGGGATCGTGTAGAGCGGGTAGCGCAGCGTGGGCCAGGTCATCGCCACCGCGACGACGAGCGCCGCGACGGTGGCCAGGCTCCATTCGTGGATCAGTACCCGGACGACGGCCCGCCGGGCCCGCACCAGCCGACCCGGCGGGCGTTGCGGCGCGGGACCGAACGCAGTGAACGGATCGGCAGGCGGCTCAGGCTTGGTTTCCGGCGGGTCGTCGGTCGGCTCAGGCTTGGTTTCCGGCGGGTCGTCGGTCGGCTCAGGCTTGGTTTCCGGCGGGTCGTCGGTCGGCTCGGCCTCCGGCCGGCCCGCTGTCGTTTCGTCGAGCTGTTGTTCGGTGCCGTTGGTCGATGCCGGGTCGGGGCGGACCGGGTCGGCCGTGCTGGCCTGGTCGCCGTCGGCGGCTGCTCGCTTGCCGGTCATCGGGTCGTGTCCTGCTGCCCCAGCCGATCACGCAGGAAGGCGATGTCCGCCGCCTGGCCGTCGGTGCCACCCGGAGTCTCGACGATGACCGGCGCGTCGGCGGATCGGATCACCGCGACGATCAGTTCCGGGTCGATCATGCCGGCCTGGAGGTTCTCATGGCGGTCCCGGCTGCTGTCGAAGGCGTCCTTGGACCCGTTGGCGTGGATCAGGTCGATCCGGCCGGTGATCGCCTTGATCCGGTCGACGATGCCGAGCAGATCCTCACCTGCGGCGTGGGCGTGGCAGGTGTCCAGGCAGAAACCCGGACCGAACTCGCCGATCGTGTCCCACAGTCGGGCCAGCGCGTCGAACCGTCGGGCGCAGGCGTTCTCGCCGCCTGCGGTGTTCTCGATCAGTACCGGAACCGGAAAGCCGCCCTGGTCCCGCGCATAGGCGAACGTCTTGCGCCAGTTGTCGAAACCCACCGCCGCGTCGTCGCCCCGGCTGACGTGGCCGCCGTGCACGATCAGACCCTTCGCCCCCACCTGGCGGGCACCGGTGGCATGGCTCAGCAGGAGCTTGCGACTCGGAATCCGGATCCGGTTGTTCGAGGTGGCGACGTTGATCACGTACGGAGCATGCACGTACCGGTCCACGTCCGAGCTGGCCAGCTGATCCGCGTCGGTGCGCGGCTGCGGGGCCTTCCAGCCCTGCGGGTCGGAGAGGAAGAACTGGACCGCGTCTGCCCGGCGGTCGGCGGCTGCGGTGAGCGGGTCGCTGGGGTCGACGTGGGCTCCGATACGCATGGGCCGAGCCTACGTGGCAAGCCTGACGATCCGGGCACCGGCGGCTCGCGCCGACCACCGGTTCGTACCGGTGGACAGGGGCCGGCCCGTCCGGCGAGCCGGTCGCGTCACCGCCGCCACCCGCGGTCGTTGCTCCGGGTAGAGAACCGGCCCGGTGTCTCCGCCGGTCGGCGCCGGCACCGACGTCTTCGTGCTGGGACCGGCACCGACGTTCGTGCTGGGAGAGTACGTGCCGATAGAACTGTCGCTCGCGCACGGTGTGGCGGCCTCCTGGCTCGCCGGTCTGACCGGACAAGATCATCCAATCGGACTATTGGCGCTCCTTGCGCTAATTGCCGTGATAGGCGTGTCTGTAGCGGCAATAAGGGTTATAGTTGTGCAACACGGGCAGAGGTTCAAGCACCTGCCCTGACCAGCGCACAACTGCACAGGCTCCGCGGGGCGCCTCACGTCCAACCTCGTCGGTGTGGTCGTTCCTCCCCAGGTCCCACCCAAAGAATGCGGACAGGGGGCGCCCCGCGGCTCGTACGCTCAGCCGGCTATTCTTGTCCGGTTACGTCGACGTCAGTTGCCTGACTGGTCGTCGGCGTCACGACGCTGGACCTCCTGCCACGGAAGGACCGTGGCCGTCAGCCCACAGGAGGTGAGTACGTCTTGCGTCATTACGAGATCATGGTCATCCTCGATTCCAGCCTTGAAGAGCGTACGGTCGCGCCCTCGCTCGACACGTACCTCAACGTGATCCGCACCGCCGGAGGCTCGGTCGAGAAGCTCGACGTCTGGGGCCGCCGTCGCCTCTCCTTTGAGATCAACAAGAAGGCGGAAGGCATCTACGCGGTCATCGATCTGCAGGCCACCCCGGATGCTGTCGCCGAGCTCGACCGCCAGTTGCGACTCAACGAGTCGGTGCTGCGCACCAAGGTCATTCGGCCGGAGACGCGCTGACCGCGTCCCACCGGTCCGCCCGACAGCCTTCGTCGGTCCTGTCACACGGCTCTGGCAGCCTGGTGACGAGGACGTCGACCGAGTGCGCGAGGAGATGGTCATGGCAGGAGATACCACCATTACGGTCATCGGCAACCTGACCGATGACCCTGAGTTGCGCTTTACTCCGTCGGGAGCAGCGGTCGCCAAGTTCCGGGTGGCCTCGACCCCCCGGTACATGGATCGCGCCTCCGGCGAGTGGAAGGACGGCGAGCCGCTCTTCCTTTCCTGCACGGTGTGGCGCCAGGCGGCGGAGCACGTCGCCGAGTCGCTCCAGCGGGGTGCCCGGGTGATCGTCTCGGGTCGGCTGCGGCAGCGGTCGTACGAGACCCGTGAGGGCGAGAAGCGGACCGTCATCGAGTTGGAAGTCGACGAGATCGGCCCGTCGCTGCGGTACGCCACCGCGAAGGTGCAGAAGATGTCCCGCTCCGGCGGTGGCGGCTTCGGCGGCTCTGGCGGCTCTGGCGGCGGTGGCAACCAGGGCGGCGGCTTCGACGACCCATGGGCCACGGCCGCGCCGGCCGCCTCGTCCGCCCGTTCGGGCGGCGGGAACTTCGACGAGGAACCTCCATTCTGATATGGCTTCCAACGCCCGCGATCGCAAACCAGGAGCACGAGCAATGGCCAAGGCTGCGGCACTTCGCAAGCCGAAGAAGAAGGTGAACCCGCTCGACAAGGACGGGATCACCTACATCGACTACAAGGACACCGCGCTGCTGCGCAAGTTCATCTCCGACCGGGGCAAGATCCGTGCCCGGCGGGTGACCGGAGTGACCTCCCAGCAGCAGCGGCAGATCGCCCGTGCGGTCAAGAACGCCCGCGAGATGGCGCTCCTGCCGTACACCACGACGGCCCGCTGAGCGGAGGCACCGATATGAAGATCATCCTCACGCAGGAGGTGTCTGGGCTCGGCTCCCCCGGGGACATCGTCGAGGTGAAGAACGGCTACGGCCGTAACTACCTGCTCCCCCAAGGGTTCGCGATCTCCTGGACCAAGGGTGCCGAGAAGCAGGTCACCTCGATCAAGCGGGCCCGTTCCGCCCGGGAGATCCGCGACCTCGGGCACGCCAACGAGGTCAGAGGTCAACTGGAGAGCCTGAAGGTCACCCTGACCGCCCGGGCCGGCGAAGGCGGTCGACTGTTCGGCTCGGTCACCCCGGCCGAGGTCGTCGACGCCGTCCGTACCGCTGGTGGTCCGGTCCTGGACCGGCGGCGGCTGGAACTGCCCGGCCACATCAAGTCGGTCGGCACCTACCCGGTGAAAGTCAAGCTGCACCCGGACGTCACCGCCAAGTTCGACCTCAGCGTGCTGCAGGCCCGGTAGCTCCGGCAGGCACAGCGCGCGAGACATCCGGCTCAGGGGTCACACCAGACGGTGTGGCCCCTGAACCATGTTCAGCGCAAAGTGCTGGAGACGACGACCGGATCCCCAGACCCGAGGTAGAAGATGCCCGGGTAGCCGGCGGTGGCGAAACCGTGACTGGTGTTGCGGCGCAGCACTGAATCTGTCAGTTCGAGCGTGCCGGACCGGTCGTTGCTGACAAAGAAGATGGCCCCGCCACCTTCCCGCGCCTCGTTGTCGGCGATGACGGTGCCGGCGATGGAGACGGTGAACCGGTTGCCGTCGGCGTAGATCGCCCCGCCACTACCGCCGCCCGGGGTGCCGGGCTTGGCTGGATTCGCACCGTTGCCGGTCGCCGAGTTGTGCGTCAGCACACTGTTCAGCACGGTCCACGAGACACCGATGCTGCTCAACGCTCCGCCGTTGGCACACACCCCGCCGTCGCCGGGCGCCCCGCCGAAGGTGCTCTGCACCACGTACACCGGCTGGTCCTGCCACTGGTCCAGCACCCGGATCGCCGCGCCCCCGAGGTCCGGTCCGGTCGGGTCGCAGCGGTTACCGACGAACCGGGAGTTGACCACCCGGAACTGGCCGCCCCGGACGAAGATTGCGCCGCCGCCACCACCGTCGACCTGCTCACCGGTGGAATCGCCGTCGGCGAAGGTCAGGTTCTGCACGACCAGTTCGGGATGGTCCTGATCGTTGCAGTGCGAGGTCGTCCAGCCCTGCGCCTCGTCGCAGGTGTTCATGTACAGAATTCGTCGTTGTCCGCCGCCGCTGAGGGTGACCAGCCCGCCGCCGTCCAGCACCACCTGCCGACTGGCCGCGTTGCGGACCTTCGCCGTCCGGTCCATCGTGATCACCACCGGCTTAGGCCCGCAGGCGAAGGTGATGATTCCGCCGGCCGCGACCGCTTCGACGACCGCCTGGGAGGTGCAGCTGGCCGACGTACCGTCGCCGATCGTGCGGGTCGGCCGGCTGGTGTCCACCGCGCGGGCCCGCGCCGGCACCTGAGCTCGTCCGTCGGGGTTGCCGGCTGCCGGACCGGCCACCGGCGGCCGGTCGGGAGCCTTCGACGGCATCGGTGCCGCACCCAGCCCCGCCGCGCCGGACGGTGGTGGCGTGCCATCCGACGGGGTAGCGGCCGGCACGGCGGTACCGGACGACGCCTCGGACGGCGCCCCGCTGGCAGTAGGGCCGTCATCGACCGCAGCGTCGTCGCCGGCCGCGCCGCACCCGGTCACCAGCACCGTCGCCAGTACGGCGAGCAGTGGCCCGGTCACGGTCAGGTTGATCCTCTGGCTGCGGCTGAACACCGGTCGATCCTAGGAGCACGGCACCCGCGACGACCAGCGCGAACAGTCGGGGATCCGGGACCCGCCCGGTAGATCCGGCGTCAGCCGATCGGTTGGCCGGTGATAGCGCTGGCGAGTACGGTCGACATGCCGCCGCCGATCACCGCCGCCGCCAGGCCGACACTCGAGGCGCGCCACGTGCCGCTGACCCACCTGATCGTCACCGCCAGGACCAGCGAGATCATCAACGCGTACGCGAAGGCCGGAGCAGCGGCCAGTAGCGAGTTGATCGCCTGTGCCCGAGCGGAGAGGCAGTCGCCGTCCACCCCGAGAACGCAGTCGTTGGTCGCCGGGGTGCCGTCCAGGGTGAGGCTCCAGATCAGAAACGCCACCACCGGCAGGGCGTACCAGGCAGCCGTGTACAGCAGCGAGGACAGATAGCCGCCCTGGTCGGCGTCGATCAGTTCGTCGTCGATCCGGTACGTCAACCGCCGCTGCGACGGGGGCTCGTACCGCGGCCGTGGTCGTTGCTCGGGCAGCACCCGGGAGCGGGGCGCGCTCGGCAGGGCGATCGGTGACCGGGGTGCCGAAGCCGGCGTCTCCACCCACCTGGGGTCGTCTGCGGCCAGCCGGGTCCCCGACCAGAAGGTGCCTTCCCGGCCCGGCTCGACCTGCGGCCACGGATCGACCGGCGGAAGGACGTCGGCGACGTCGCCGACCTCGGCCGCGCGTCTCTTGCGCGCCCCGGTGCGGCTACCGGCCGGCCAGCTCTCCGGGTCGTCGCCCCGGTGCCACTGATCGGTCTGGTCGCCGATCTCGCGCCAGCTGTCGACCGGTTCCGGGCGGTACGCCCCGCGGCCCAACTCCCGGGCCCGACGGGTGGGCGGCTGCGCCGGGCCCGCGCCGATCGCCCGCGGCGAGGACGCGGCCCGCGGCCAGGTGCCGGTCTCGTCGGTGAACTCCCGCCGGGGCGGTTCGATCTCGCGGCGGGCCGGCCGGTCCCATCGCCCGGCCTGGTCCGCCTCTCGCGGCCACCCGCCGGTGCGCTCGGCACCTCGCGGCCACCCGCCGGTGCGCTCGGCACCCCGGGACCATTCGCTGGTGTGGTCGGCACCCCGGGACCATTCGCTGGTGTGGTCGGCATCCCGGGACCATTCGCTGGTGTGGTCCGTCGCGCTGGACCATCTGCTGGCGGGCTCGTCGTCGCGTAGCCACTGCGCAGCGTGGTCGTCGTCGAGGCGACGCCGGATGTCGTCGCGGTCGCGCCGTCGGCGACCGGGCCGGTCAGCGTCGGACGGCTGGCCGCTACGACGAGACGATCGGCGACTGCGGCCGCCGTAACCCTCCCGGTCACCAGGGTCACCTGGATCACTCGGCGGCGTCGACCATCGAGCTGGCGCGCTCGACCAGGTCGCGGGCGGCGCGGTGGCTGGACCGTCCGGGTCGAGCGGACCTGCGCCCGACACCGGACCGGAACGACTATCGGGCGGCTCACGCCGCCAGCCCGCCGAATCGCCGGACACCGGGCTGCCGGAGATCGGGTCCTCGGCCGCGCGGCGCCGGCCCGGTGCCCGCCGAGGCCGGTCCCAGTCGTGGGCGTCGATCTCGGGCCCGGCCGCTGGCAGCGCCGGACGGTCACGGGACCGACGGCCCCGTACCGGCTGCTCAGGAATCTGCCACGATTCGTCGCGGTGCCGCCCGGCGTGGCCAGCCGGCGGATCCCGATGGACCGGCTCACCTGTTGGCGGGGTCGGGCCGGCGGGCAGCGCCCACCGGTCCGTAGCCGGGCTGCCCCGGTCGGCCTGGTGCCGCGCACCGTCGCGTCGGTCCTCGTAGCGGCCGCGTCGGTCCTCGTAGCGGCGCCGGCCGCGTGGTGCCTCGTCATCCTCGGTCGGGTCGTAGCGCTGCGGTCGACGAGAGCGTGTGACCGGGTCGGTATCGGTGTCGTCGGGCCACCGGGCAGCCGACCGCCGCTCGCGTGGAGGGCGGTCGCCGTACTCCCACTCCCGGTAGTCCACCGCCGGAGCCTCGCCCCTTCGCTATCGAGCCGTGATCGGCTGGGCCGGCGAATCAGTTCCCGCCCGATAGTAGCCGGTAGCCCGGCGGGCAGCCCGGTGCAGATTATTGTCCACCGGCTGTGGATCGCGAAGTCCCAGCTCAGAGGGCTTATCGCCGGCTTGGCGGCGAGTTTTCCACAGGCTGTGCACAAGGTTGTGCACAGCCTGCGCCATCCTGTCCACAGCTTGTCCAGAGGTTCATCCACCGCCGTGTTTGGGCATGCCGCCGCAAGTCCGTATCGTTTCCCGGAGCCCTCCCACGCCGATGCGACGCCCCCCGGTCGCCCGGTCCCTGGTGGGCCGACCGCAGGTCGTCGACGACGCACGAGCAGACGATGTCGTACCCGCGCAGTTGACTCGCGGCAGTGATGTAGTGAAGGGGGGCGCCCGGATGTCCATCACGGACGACCTGCAGACCGAGCCCCGGCCACCGGCCCGCCCGACCGGCCCGCCCGGCCCACCGGTTAAGCCACCCGGTCCGCCCACCGGCGGTGAGCCCTTCGACCGCACGCCGCCCCAGGATGTCGCCGCCGAACAGTGTGTCCTCGGCGGAATGCTGCTCTCCAAGGACGCCATCGCCGACGTCGTGGAGATCCTCAAACCGCATGACTTCTACCGCCCGATCCACGCCACGGTCTTCGACGCGGTGCTGGACCTGTACGGGCGAGGCGAGCCGGCGGACGCGATCACCGTCTCCGCCGCGCTCGCCAACTCGGGTGACCTCGGCCGGATCGGTGGTGCGCCGTATCTGCACACCCTGATCGCAAGCGTGCCGACTGCGGCCAACGCCTCCTACTACGCCAGGATCGTGGCCGAGCGCGCGGTGCTGCGCCGCATCGTCGAGGCCGGCACCAAGATCGTGCAGCTCGGGTACGGTTCGGCCGCCGGCGGTGGCCGGGACATCGACGACGTCGTCGATCTCGCTCAGCAGGCGGTATACGACGTCACGGAACGGCGGGTCAGCGAGGACTTCGCGGTCCTGGCCGACATGCTGCAGCCGACCCTCGACGAGATCGAGGCGGTAGGTGCCCAGGCCGGCATGATGACCGGGGTGCCCACCGGGTTCACTGACCTGGACCGGTTGCTCAACGGGCTGCACCCCGGACAGTTGATCATCGTCGCCGGCCGACCCGGCCTCGGCAAGGCGTTGGCGCTGGACACCCCGCTGCCCACCCCGACCGGCTGGACCACCATGGGTGAGGTCGTGGTCGGTGACCGACTACTCGACGCCACCGGTCGACCCACCACGGTCGTCGGCACCTCTGCCGTCCTGCTCGGCGGGCGGTCCTACCAGGTCGAGTTCTCCGACGGCTCGGTGATCGTCGCCGACGGTGACCACCTCTGGCAGGTGACGCATCGGCCCGCCGTGCCGGTACCGGTAGCGGCCGGCGCGGCGCTGGCTGCTGTCACCCCGGTGCCGGTCTCGGCCGCTCTGGCGTCGGCCGGCCGGTCCGGGCCACGACCGGCCCAGTCCGCACCTGCACGGTCCACCCAGGTACTGACCACCGAAGAGATCCTGGACCTGCTCGACCGGTCACCAGCGGAGCGCCCCGAGGTCACCGTCACGAACTGCCACGCCTTGGCGCTGCCCGACCGCGACGACCTGCCGGTGCCGCCGTACCAGTTGGGGGTCGATCTTGCCGGTGGTGACCCGGCTGCCGACCACCGCCAGGCCGACCGGCGAATCCCCGACGCGTACCTGCGCAGTTCCGAGCGGCAGCGGCGGGCGCTGCTGACCGGCCTGTTGGACACCGCCGGCACCCGCAACCCCGGCGGGCTGGACGAGTACCGGACCACTTCGCGTCTGATGGTTGAGACGGTACGCGAGTTGGTGGCGAGCCTCGGTCTGCACTGCACCGTGTCGGCAGGCACCGTCCAGGGCCGGATGACCTCGCCGTCCAGCGTCTACACGGTGACCATCCACACTCATGACGACCAGCAGCGACGGGTCACCTCGATCCGACCGGTCCGCAGCGTGCCGGTGCGCTGCGTCACCGTGGACAACCCTGACCATCTTTATCTCGCCGGCCGGACGATGATCCCGACGCACAACTCGACCGCATCGATGGACTTCGCCCGCAACGCGGCGATCCGGGCCGGCCACGCCAGCGCGATCTTCTCGCTGGAGATGAGCAAGGTGGAGATCGTCATGCGGCTGCTCTCCGCCGAGGCGAAGGTGCCGTTGCATGTCCTGCGCTCCGGCCAGCTCTCCGACGACGACTGGACGAAGCTGGCTCGTCGGATGGGCGAGATCAGTGAGGCGCCGCTCTTCGTCGACGACACGCCCAACATGAACCTGATGGAGATCAGGGCCAAGGCGCGGCGGCTTCGGCAGCGGCACGACCTGAAAATGATCGTCGTCGACTACCTGCAGCTGATGACCTCACCGAAACGCACCGAGAGCCGTCAGCAGGAGGTCGCGGATCTGTCCCGTGGGCTCAAACTGCTGGCCAAGGAGGTCGAGTGCCCGGTGATCGCGGTCAGTCAGTTGAACCGTGGCCCGGAGCAGCGTACCGACAAGCGGCCGCAATTGTCTGATTTGCGTGAGTCGGGGTCGATCGAGCAGGACGCGGACGTGGTCATTCTGTTGCACCGAGATGACTACTACGACAAGGAGTCGCCTCGGGCGGGCGAGGCGGACTTCATTGTCGCCAAGCACCGTAACGGGCCGACCGACACGGTGACTGTCGCCGCCCAGCTGCACCTCTCCCGGTTCGTCGACATGGCGATCTGAGCCACCTTGCCCGGGACGGCCGCCGCGCTGCCGGCCGCGCGGCGGCCCGGACCAGCGCAGTTCCGGACCGCCGGGGAACAGGCTCAGTCAAAGAGCTGGTTGAGAAAGCTCTTCTGCCGCTTGTGCCGGTAGTGTCCGTGGTAGCCGTGGTGCCCGTACGCGGGAGCCGGCGGGTAGGCCGGGGCCGGCGGCGGGTAGCCGGGCTGATGGTGCACCGGCGGTGGCGGCGGAGGCGGCGGATAACCGCCGGCCGGACTCGGTGCCGGGCGGGGTGGTTGACCCGACTGCTGGCCGCCGGCACCACCGTTCCAGGCTGCCTCCGCGTCCAGCAGTCGCTCCAGCTCGCCCCGGTCCAGGAAGATGCCGCGACACTCGGTGCACTGGTCGACGGTGATCCCACTGCGCTCGTACTGCCGCATGGCGCCGTGACACTTGGGACAGTTCATCTGCATGACTCGACGGTACCGGCTCCGATCCTCACCTGCCGACTGGCAACGCGGCGATCTCGTCGTCGGACACCTGGTGGAAATCCTGGTAGTAACGACCGACGGCGCGAAAGTCCGTCGGTCGCAGGGGGCAGACGACCTCGTCGACCACGGCTTGGAGCGTGGCGATCGCCTCGGCCGAGCCGACCGGCACCGCCAGCACCACCCGGTCCGCACCGAGGCTTCGACTCACCGCGACCGCCGCCCGGGCCGACGCGCCGGTGGCCAACCCGTCGTCAACCAGGACGGCGGTCCGGCCATGTAGGTCCAGCGGCGGCCGGTCGCCCCGGAACAGCTGCTCGCGGCGGCGCAACTCAATGGTCTCCTCGGCGGTTATCCGGGCGATCTGTCCCGGGTCGAGCTGGTCGGCGATCTCCGGGTTCAGCACCCGCACCCCGCCCGGCCCGATCGCGCCGAAGGCGACCTCGGCCGCCGACGGCAGGCCGAGTTTGCGGATGACCAGCACGTCGTACGCCACGTCGAGCTGGTCGGCGATCACCGCCGCGACCGGTGCCCCGCCCCGCAACAGCCCGAGGGCGACAACGTCCGGTCGTCCCCGCAGCTGCGCCAGCTGCCCGGTCAGCTGCTCCCCTGCGTCGCGGCGGTCCCGGTACTCCATCTCCATGTCTTCAAGGTGTACGCCGTTTCCCGCCCGCCCGCCGCGCGGTCGGCGGATTCCACACCGACGGTCGGCGTCACCCTTTCCACACCGACGGTCGCCGTCACCCGGCCAGGATGTCGCCGGCCAGGCGGCCGACCAGTAGCGCGGCGAATCCGGCCAGCAGGGTTCCGGTGGCGTAGCCGGCGGCCGTCCAACGCTCCCGGCCGGAGCCGCCGGCCAGCTGGACCACCTCGTAGGCGAAGGTCGAGTAGGTGGTCAGCGCGCCGCAGAGGCCGGTGGCGAGCAGCCGGGCCGGCCAGCCGCCCCCGGCCAGTCCGGCTCCGGCGAGCAGGCCGATCAGCGCGGCCCCGGCCAGGTTGACCAGGAAGGTGCCCCAGAAGCTGGGCCGGCCGAGTCCCACCACGACCCGGTCGGTGAGGTAGCGAACCAGCGCGCCGACCGCCCCGCCGCACATCACCAGGAGCAGACTCATCCCGTACCTTCCGAGCGGTCGGGGCAGGTCACCGGACCCGCCGCGCGAGCCGGTCGGCGAGCGGCCGGGCCGCCGCGCCGCCGAGCCAGACCGCGCCCAGCGCGCCCACCAGGGTGCCGAGCGTGTAGCCGCCGGCCAGCCAGGGCCGTCCGGCGGCGAGCAGGTCGGCGACCTCCAGGGTCTGGACCGAGAACGTGGTGAAGCCGCCGAGTACGCCGGCACCGAGGAACGGCCGGAGCAGCCGGTGCGGCCGGGGCACGGCGGTGACCACCCGCATCAGGACACCGATCAACGCGCATCCGACGAGGTTGGTGACCAGGGTCGGCCAGGGCGGTCCGGCTTCGACCGGGCCCGGCCAGCCGGCGGCGATGCCGAAGCGGGCGGCCGCCCCGACCGCGCCGCCGACTGCTACCGCGGCGAGGACCAGCGGTGCCGTCGATCCCCGGGGCATCACCGGCCTGGCCCGTACGGCGGCAACGGCTCGTCACGGTCCGGCGCGAATGCCTGCGCCTGCACCTCGGCGACCCGGAGCACGGGGACCCAGCTGAACAGGGCGACCGGGTAGAGCAGGTAGCCGAACCGGGTCGACGGCAGCAGCAGCGTCGCGGCCAGCAGGCCGAGGCCGCAGATCAGGGCCGCCGCGGCGGCGGTTCGCGGCGGCCGGCGGACCAGCCGTACCGCGATGGCCAGCCCGACGGCCAGCAGCAACCCGCCAGCGACGATCCGCCCGCCGGGCATCCAGGTGGAGATCAGCATGCCGGGCAGCGGCGAGGCAGCCGGACTGGAGACCATGCCGGCACCGAGTGGGAAGCCGAGCACGTTGTGGATCAGCGCGGCGTGGTCGACCACCGCCACCGGCACCAGGGCGAGCAGCGGCAGGGTGATCCCGCCAGCCGCGACCCGCCCCACGGCCCGTCGATCGCGGGTGGCGGCGTGGCAGAGCAGCACCAGCAGGATCGGCCAGGCGAACAGCTTGAGCGCGGCCGCCGCGCCGATGGCCGTCCCCGCCGCCGCGTACCGGCCGCCGGTGCAGAGCACCAGGGCGAGCAGGGCGAGGGCCAGCACCGGCAGGTCGTCGCCGCCGGTGCTCATGGCCAGCGCGGCGATCGGCAGTACGGTGCTGAGCTGAGCGGCGCGCACGAGTACCCGATCGCCGGCCGGGCCGGCACGGCGGCGCGCCAGGGCGAGGGCCGCGGCCAGGGCGGCGACGGTGGCGACGGCGAACCAGATCCGGGCGTCGGTCCACCAACCGGTGCCGGCCAGCGCCCGGGGCAGCCCGAAGATCGCCATCCCGGGCTGGTACGGCAGGTAGCCGAGCAGCCGTTCGTCCGCCGGCAGCGCCGCGATCTGCTGTTCGGACAGGTACGGGCTGCCGTCGGCGAGTAGCCGGGAGGCGCCGCCGTCGTCGACCACAACCACCTCTTCCTGGGCCCGGTCGGTGCGTCCATCGGCCCGCTGCTCGGCCTGCATGACCAGGGGCACCGCGACCACCGCCGCCCAGGTGACTCCGGTCAGCCACGCGCGGGCGGCGCCGCCGGTCAGCCACGTCCGGGTGGCCCTGCCGGTGGGCTGCCAATCGCCGGTGCCGCCGCCGGTCAGCCGCTGGCGGGCCGTGCGTCGGACGGCGAGTTGGCCGACCACGACGAGGGCGGCGGCCGCGTATCCGACAACGGCGACGGCCCCCCAGGCTCGGTGTGGGGCGAGAGTGGAGGCGACCGCCGTGACTGCCGCGAAGGCTGCGGAGAGCAGATAGAGCGTCAGGTCGCCGACGAGGCCACCGGCGCCCCGGTCCAGTTGCAGCCAGCGGCGGGCGGCGGCAGCCCGCCACCGCCGGGCCGGGCCAGCCGGGCGGCGCTGGCGAGCTGCGGATCCGGCCGCCGTGACGGTCACGCCGGCAAGTCTGACAGAACGGTCAGGCTGGCAGGTGCGGTACCTTCTCGTTCCGGTGCCGTTGGCCGGCCCGGCGGGTCTGGCCGATCCGGATCACGGCGCCTTCGTCGTGCAGTGGACTGGCCAGGTTGCCGGGGCGGCCGCCGGAACCGCACTGCAGCGCGGTGAGCAGCCGGTGGGCCGGCATCGGTCGGGCGAACAGATGTCCCTGACCGGCGGTGCAGCCGATCGTCCACAGCGCGCGACGCTGTGGCTCGCTCTCCACACCCTCGGCGACGACGGCCAGGCCGAGGCTGCGGCCGAGGTCGACGGTCGACCGGACGACGGCGACCGCCTCGGAGGAGGTCTCCATGCTCATTACGAACGAACGCGCGATCTTGAGCTCGTGCACCGGCACCCGGGACAGCATGGACAGCGACGAGTAGCCGGTGCCGAACTCGTCCAGGGCGAGCCGTACTCCGGCGTCGCGGAGTTGGCCGAGCACCTGGTCGACCACTTCGAGCTGGCTGAGGGTGAGGGTCTCGGTGAGCTCCAGGATGAGCCGGTCGGGCGGGACGTCGTGGGCCTGCAACCGGGCCAGTACGGCACCGGGGAACCGCCGGTCGAGCAGGCTGCGCGGGGACAGGTTGACCGCGACCGGCAGCGCGAAGCCGGCTTCGTGCCAGGTGGCGGCGGCGATCAGGGACTGCTCCAGGACCGCGTCGGCGAAGGCGGGGAGCAGACCGGAGCGTTCGACGGTCTCCAGGAAGCGTTTCGGGTCGAGACGCCCCCGGTCGGGGTGCTGCCAGCGGGCGAGCGCCTCGGCGGCGATCACCTCCCCGGTGCCGAGGTCGACGATCGGTTGGAAGTCGACGTTGAACTCGTGCTGGGCGACCACCCGACGCAGGTCTCCGCCGAGCGCCAGCCGACCGACGTCGGCGGTGTCCCGGCTGCGGGCGTAGACGGCGGTCCGGCCGCCGGACCGCTTCGCCTGGTACATCGCCACGTCGGCGCGGCGCAGCAGTTCGGCCATTCCGCCGCTGCCCGGTGCGACGGCGATGCCGCCACTGGCCTCGACGTTCATCCGCATGCCGTCGAGTTCCATCGGTTCGCAGATCGCGGCGAGTAGCGCGTCCGCCCGGTGCGCGGCGATCGCGGGAGCCGGCAGTGTGGTCAGCAGTACGGCGAATTCGTCGCCGCCGAGCCGGGCGACCAGGTCACCGGGCTGCACGTTCGCGGACAGTCGCCGGGCGACCTGGATCAGCACCTTGTCGCCGGCGCCGTGGCCGAGCGTGTCGTTGATCTCCTTGAAGTGGTTGAGGTCGACGAGGAGCAGCGCGGTGATCCCGCTGGTGCGCCGGCTGCCGAGCAGTTCGACGCCGTGCTCCATCAACCGGCGCCGGTTCGCCAGCCCGGTGAGTTCGTCCTGTGCGGCCTCGCGGGCGTGCCGTTCGGCGACCTGGTTCAACTGCTGGTAGAGCGAGGCGTTGCGGACCGCCGTGCACAGCGCGGACGCGAAGGTACGCAGCGTGTAGTGCTCCCGGTCGGAGAACTTGACCGGCCCGGTCAGGCAGAGCCGCAGGGTGCCGACACTGAGGGTGCTGCCCGGACCGGCGAGCGGTACGGCGATCACGGTCCGCATGTGCGGGGTGGGGGCGCTGCCGGTGGGGCCGTCGTACTGCACACCGTCGCTGTTGCCCTGGACCAGCCGGGCAGGTTCGTTGAGTTCGACCTCGACCCGGTCGGTGGAGAACAGGTCGGCGGCCTGCACCACAGCGATGGACAGCACCGCGTCGAGGTCGACGACGTTGAGCGCGTCGGTGGCCCGGGCGAGCCGCTGCCAGGCCTGCTGGTCGTCGCGGGCCCTGGCATGTCCGGCGTAGGCAAGGTGGATGCAGAGCACGACCGGTGGGATCGTCACCAGCAGCCACTGGTCCGCCTTGAGGATCAGCAGGATGGCGACGATCAACGGGAACCGGATCACCGCGCTGGAGACCCGGAGTCCGAGGTTGTGCCGGAAGATGGCACAGAGCCCGGTTCCGGTGGCGCGGGCGATGACCGGGATGGTGAGCACCTCGTCGAGCACGACCGCCACTACATATGCGGTGACGAGTGGCCCGAAGAACGCCGCGCTGTAGATCGCCAGCTCCGGATCCCAGTTCAGCGTGTGCAGGCCGGCACCAGCGGCGGCGGCGACGAGCATGTTCTTCGCGACGGCGAAGATCGCCTTGATCCGGGCTATCCGTTGCACGATCATCGCGAGGCCGACACCGAGGCCGGTGCAGAGCACCACCAGGGTGGCGGGTGCCACCGCGAGTCCGACCAGGATGGCGACTTCGCTCCAGGCGATGGCGTGGGCCGTCGACCGGATACGGACGAACCATTTTACGGTGACCCCGACCGCGGCGAGGAAGATCAGGGCGGCGACGAGCGCCAATTCGTCGGGAGTGCTGACCAGTGACCCGGCGACAAGGTAGAGCGACGAGGCGCCGACGGCCACCGCACAAACGGCGACGAGACCGACGAGCAGCACCAGCTGCCGATCGGTCTCGTTGTCGCGTCGAACTATGCGGGTCACACCCGTTCCTGATCTTGTTGCGCTGCGTGTCCCGCAGAACTACTGCTCGTCATCGGTAGACGACAGTATCAGTACCATTCGTTGCTGCGCATGCTCTTCCCCTCCACTCGATTGGGCAGTTGTTGCTGCCGGCTCTTGCTGACAGGAGAACCATAGAGTTGCGATATGGCACTTGCATACGGATAAATGTCCATATGCGCATGATTAGTGAAGATGGCGGGAGTTTGTCACCGTTGGTTATTGATCGCCGACGGAATGCACTCGAACAGGTTCGCTCATAACCTTATGGATTCCTTAGGCATGCACGATTTGAGAGCTGTGGTAGGTATCCGCGAAGGTAATCCGGAAGTGCGGCTCGGTGGAGAAGTTGGGAGGTGACATCCGGGCCGGCAGGTCGCCGGTACCACCGGCCCGATGCCAACTCTGCCGCCAACCGTGGCGGTCGAGCCAGGGCCGACTGGTCTGCTCGATAGGCTCGTTCAGGTGACCGAGGTACCGAACCTGACCCATGTCGATGAGACAGGCGCCGCGCGGATGGTGGACGTCACCGCCAAGCCGCCGAGCGTCCGCCGTGCCGTGGCAGCGGGACGACTGCGTACCACCGGCGAGGTCATCGAACTGCTGCGCCGCGACGGCCTACCCAAGGGCGACGCGCTGGCCGTCGCCCGGATCGCCGGCATCATGGGTGCCAAGCGCACCCCCGACCTGATCCCGCTGTGCCATCCGATCGCGCTGCACGGTGTGGTCGTCGACCTGGCGCTGACCGCGGACTCCATCGAGATCACCGCGACGGTGCGGACCGCCGACCGGACCGGGGTCGAGATGGAGGCCCTCACCTCGGTCGCCACCGCCGGGCTGACCCTGATCGACATGATCAAGGCAGTCGACCCGGCCGCCGTGCTGGACGACGTCCGGCTGCTTTCCAAGGAGGGCGGCAAGACCGGCGACTGGCACCGCCCGGCGGGCCGGTCGTGAGCCCGCATGCCCGGGTGGTGGTCGCCTCCAACCGCGCCGCCGCCGGCGTCTACTCCGACACCAGCGGTCCGCTGCTGGTCGCTGGCCTGCGTGACCTCGGCTGCCAGGTCGACGAACCGTTGGTCGTCGCCGACGGCGAACCGGTGACGCAGGCGCTGCGCCGGGCGGTCGCCGACGGGGTCCATCTGGTCGTGACCAGCGGCGGCACCGGAATCACCCCTACCGACCGCACCCCGGAGGCGACCCGCTCGGTGCTCGACTACGAGATCCCGGGGATCGCCGAGGCGATCCGGGCGGTCAGCCGGTCGGCGGTGCCGACGGCAGCGCTGTCCCGGGGCATCGCCGGGGTTGCCGGTCGTACGTTGATCGTCAACCTGCCCGGCTCCACCGGCGGTGCCCGCGACGGCCTGGCCGTGCTCGGGCCGATCCTGCGCCACGCACTCGACCAGTTGGCCGGCGGCGACCACCCCCGCAGTTGACGCCACCGCACCCCGGCCCGGTCGACGCCACCGGCACCCCCGGCCGTGGCCGGCCGGCGGATAGGCTCGGCCGGTGAGCGCCGAACCGACGACCGGCACGGCCGCCCCGGCCGCCGGGCATCCACCTGTCGACTGGGGGCAGGCCCGCGCCCTGGTGCACGCCGCCGGCCGGGCCGCCCGCCGCCCGCCGGTCCGGCTGCCGTTGCCGCAGGCCGACGGGACCACCCTCGCCGGGCCGCTGACCACCCTGACCGACCTGCCGGCCTTCCGCACTGCCAGCGTCGACGGCTGGGCGGTACGCGGCGGCGCCCCGTGGCGGGTGGTGGGCCGGGTGCTGGCCGGCGGAGTGCCGCCGGAACTGTCCGACGACGGCACCGCGGTGCAGATCGCCACCGGCGCGATGGTCCCTGCCGGGGCCACCAGCGTGCTGCGGGTCGAGGAGTCGACGCGCGACGACACCGGACTGGTACGCGGCGAGCCGCGGCCGCAGCCGGAGTGGCGCTCGCCCGGCGAAGAGGCGTCGGCCGCCGAGGAGCTGCTGCCGGCCGGTACGCCGGTCGACCCCGGGGTGATCGGCCTCGCCGCCTCCTGCGGCTACGACGATCTGCCGGTGTATCAGCGAATCCGGGCCGGCCTGCTGGTGTTCGGCGACGAACTGCTGACCACCGGGCCGCCCGGCGCCGGTCGGGTGCGCGACGCGCTCGGCCCGGCGGTGCCCGGATGGCTGCGCAGGTACGGCTGCGAACTGCCTGCCGAGGCGGTGACCGGGCCGGTCGCCGACACCCTCGCCGCGCACGTCGACGGGCTGCGGTCGGCGCTGGCCGGCGCCGATCTGGTCTGCACCACGGGCGGCACCATGCACGGCCCGGTGGACCACCTGCATCCGGCGCTGGCCGAACTCGGTGCCGAGTACGTGGTCAACACGGTCGCGGTCCGACCGGGGTTCCCGATGCTGGTCGCCCGGGTGACTGGTGCCGACGGGCGGGACCGGTTCGTCGCTGGGCTGCCCGGCAACCCGCAGTCCGCGATCGTCGCCCTGGCGTCACTGGTCGCGCCGCTGCTCGCCGGACTGCAGGGCAGGCCGCTGCCGACGCTGACCCGGTACCGGCTGGGGGCGGCGGTACCGGGCCGTGGCGACTTCACCCACCTTGCCCTGGTACGGGTCGATCCGGTGACCGGTACCGCGTACCCGTTGCGGCACGTCGGGTCGGCGATGCTGCGCGGGCTGGCCGCCGCCGCCGGCTTCGCGGTGATCCCGCCGGGCGGCAGCGGCCGCCCCGACGACGATGTGCCCGTCGTACCGTTGCCACTGCTGCCCGGGGAGCGTCTGCCGTGACCGTTCCAACCACCCGACCTTTTGTTCTGGTGTCAGTGACCTCGCAACCGCTCGACCTGGCCGCCCACGCGGCGGCGGTCGCCGACTCACGGGCCGGCGCGGTGGTCTCCTTTCAGGGCGTGGTCCGCGACCACGACCACGGCCGGTCGGTGCTCAGCCTGGAGTACGAGGGCCATCCCAGCGCCGAGGACGTGCTGCGGGAGGTCGCCGACGAGGTGGCCGCCGATCCGGCGGTGCACGCCGTCGCCGTGTCACACCGGCTGGGGCCGCTTGCCGTCGGCGACGTGGCCCTGGTGGCGGCGGTCAGCACCGCGCACCGGGCGGCGGCCTTCGCCACCTGCGCCCGGCTCGTCGACGAGGCGAAGGCCCGGCTGCCGATCTGGAAGCGGCAGATTTTCGCCGACGGCACCGAGGAATGGGTCAACTGTCCCTGACCTGACCGGAGGTCCGGGCATCGGACTGCCTGGTGCCGGTCCGGGCATCGGCAAGCCCGGTGCCGGTCGGACCGGCCGGCTGGCGGTGCCGGATCTGCGGTCGCGGGTCGGTGTAGAACGCCGGTTCGGCTCCCGGCCGCCACGGCAGTGCCGCGACGAGCGTGATCAGTGCCAGGGCGAGCGAGTTTTCCATCAGTACGCCGAACAGACCGTCGTGGTAGTGCGAGACCTGTGGCAACTGGTGCTCGTACGGCCAGATCGGTGACACCAGGAAGAGCAGGTAGAGCGCGATCGCGGCGGTGGCGTGCCGCATCCCGGTGAGAGCGGGGAACCAGATCGGGGTCCGCAGGCCGGCCACGCCGCTGATACCGGCGCCAGTGGGCGGGTAGGTACGCCGCGAGATCAGCCCCTTGCTGGCGCTGCGTCGCCGCAGCGCCGCGTCGGCCAGCACGATGATCGCCGGGATCACGAAGACCAGGTGGTGCGACCAGCTGATCGGGCTGATCACGTTGGCGGTGAGGCCGATCAGGGTGAACGCGGTCAACTCGTCGCCGTCGGCGTGGGCGTGGGCGGCCCGGGACAGCCCGAGTGCCAGCAACAGCAGGGCGAAAGAGATCCAGAGCAGGCCGGGGGTCTCCATCGAGTCGTAGAGCCGGGCCAGCAGACCGGCCAGCGACTGGTTCGGGGTCATGTCCGACACCCCGACCCGGCCGGTGTCCCACAGCACCGAAGTGAAGTAGGTGGCTGACTCGTCGGCGGCGACGATCATCGCGCCGACGGTGACCGCGGCGGCGGTGCCGATCGCGGTGGCGGCCGCCCGCCACTGCCTGGTGATCAGCAGGTAGACGATGAACAGGGCGGGGGTCAGCTTGATCGAGCTGGCCAGACCGATGCCGGCGCCGGCCCAGATGCCGCTGAAGAAGATCCGGCGCAGTGGGCCGCCGGTGGCCAGCCGGTGCGACGTGGGCGCGGCGCGCCAGCGCAACGCGACCAGGTCGGCGATGATCAGGCCGAACAGCAGCAGGTTCACCTGCCCGTAGCCGAGGGTTTCCCGGGACGGTTCGATGGCCACCGCGAGGGGCACCGCGAGACCGACGGTGAACCAGCGCGGCCAACCGCAGCGGTCCGCGATCGGGCTGAGCAGCACCGCCAGCACGATGGTGAGGGCGGCGATACCGAATGCGATGTTGAGCCAGCCGGCGGTGATCATCGGAACAACCGCCATCGGCAGCATGGTGAGGCCGGCGAATGGCGGGTAGGTGAAGCCCAGGGTGGTTTCCGGCGCGATGAATGCGTACAGGTCGCCGCCGTTGGCCCACCACATGATCGCGCCGTGGTAGATGCGCATGTCGAAGAAGTTGTACGGTCGGCCGAACATGCCGATCGCATACCAGGCGGCGTAGCAGGTCAGCGCGACGAGGCCGATGCGCACGAGCGTGCCGCGCTCGACGTCACGTACCAGACGGCGCAGCGGTGCGAGACGACGCCGACCCAGCGGAGCGAGACGACGGACCCGGGAACGGACGTCCGCCACCATGATCTACCCACCCCCGGTCGTTGAGTGCAGAGTTGCCCCAGTGCCGGTCCGAGCCTAGAACGCATCGGCGTCCGGAGGCGGGCGCGTTACCCTACCGTGTCCGATCCCACACTAGTTCGCGATATTTCCACCTTGTTAACGCTGTGTGCTGTGTTCTATCTGTTTCGTGGTTTTCGGTGCCCAACTACGCGCTGAAGTCCGATTTTACCGGCCATCGATCGGGGTCGTCGTTCGGCGGATCTATCGGTCACCCGGGCAGTCGCCGGGCGGTGACGGCGGACCGGACCGCGATCCGGGCGTCCCGACGCGCCGAGTGCACCGCCCGGCGCACCGACTGCCGGCTCCGATGCATCGACCGCCGGCTCTGCCGGACGGCCCGGCTGGTCCGCCAGCGTAGGCCCGGTCGACCCTCAGTATCGGCCGCAGCGAGCAGCAGCCCGCCCAGAAGGCCCAGATTCTTGAGAAAGTGCACCTGATGGAGTTGTCGTTCGGTCGGTTCCGTCGCCGACCAGAACGGATGGCCGGTCACCGTGGTGGGCACCAGCGAGGCCGCCAGTACCGCCGCGGCCGGCCGGGTCAGCCGGCCGGTCGCCAGCAGCAGGCCACCGGCGAGCTGGGTGGCACCGTGCAGCCGGACCAGACTCTCGGTATCGGTCGGCAGCCGGGGCGCGGCCCGTTCGATCATCGGAGCGACCCGGTCGGTGACCGTCTTGGCCCGGTCGGCGTACGGTGCAGGGCTGGTCACCGCACGGGCGCCGCTAACGATGAAGATGCCGCTGAGCAGGGCGCGGGCAGTGGTGCGTACGGGTCTCATGCTCCTTGTCATACCCGGTTGGGCGGTCTGTTACCCGGCAAACCGGTGAGCTGTCGGGTAGCGGCGGGGTGCCGGGCCGCACCGGGCGTGGTCAGCCGGGCTGGGTGCGCAGGTAGCGGCCGAAGTGCGGCACGGTGAACGCGACCGTGCCGCGCTCGCCCGAGTAGATCAGCCCCTTCTTGATCAGGGCGTCCCTGGCCGGCGACAAGCTGGCCGGTTTCCGGCCGAGGGACCGGGCGATCTCGGCGGTCGACACCGCCGGGTCGATGTCCGCCGTCGCCGCCGGGTCCGGCGGTCCATCGCCCGTCTCGTCGTCGGCACCTTCGACGGCCGGTGCCGGGCCGTCCCCCGGGTCCGCGGAGGCGAGCACGGCCATCGCCCGCATGTACTCGCGCTCCGCCGGGGTAGCCCGTTCGAACCGGGACCCGAAGAACCCGACCGCGAGCTCCGCTTCCGCCTCCGGCGCGGCGACCCGCACGTCGGCGGCGGTGATCGGCGAGCGCGGGGCATGGTCCCAGGTCGCCTTGCCATAGGCCTGCACGAAGTACGGGTATCCGCCGGACTTGTCGTAGAGCAGGTCAAGGGCCTTCGCCTCGTACTCGACCTGCTCGCGGGCGGCCGGCGCGGTGAGCGCCTGGTCGGCGGCGATTCGGTCCAGCCGGTCGATTCGCTGGTAGCGGAACAGCCGTTCGGAGTAGGACTTGGCGGCGGAGAGCACCGCCGGCAGATGCGGCAGCCCGGCTCCGACGACGATCAGCGGCCCGCCGAGCTGCGACAACTCGTGACAGGCCGCACAGAGCGCGGAGACGTCGGTCGGGTCGACGTCCTGCATCTCGTCGATGAACAGCGCGATCCCGGTGCCGACGTCGGTGGCCACCGCGGCGGCGTCGGTGAACAGCTCCACCAGGTCGATTTCGATGTCGCCGGAGTCGGCCCGCCCGGTCGCCGCCGGCACGTCGATGCCCGGCTGCCAGCGGTCGCGCAGCCGAGGCTGCGCGTTGCCACGTCCGCCGGCGGCCGGCGGGTTCGCGCGTAGCGCGAAGGCCTTCAGTACGCCGAGAAAGTTGTCGATCCGCTCGGGTGCCCGGTGCCGGGGTGCGAGCTCGCGTACCGCCATGTGCAGGGCGGCGGCGACCGGGCGGCGCAGCGACTGGTCAGGCCGGGCCTCGATCTTGCCGGTGCCCCAGAGCCGGGCGATGGCCTGGGAACGGAGCGCGTTGAGCAGGACGGTCTTGCCCACCCCGCGTAGGCCGGTGAGCATCAGGCTGCGCTCTGGCCGGCCTCGGGCGACGCGTTCCAGGACCACGTCGAAGACGTCGAGCTCGCGGCCGCGACCGGCGAGTTCGGGTGGACGTTGGCCGGCGCCGGGGGCGTACGGATTCCGGATCGGATCCATGTCTGGCACCGTATCGGGCCGTCTAGCGTCTGCGCTAGAACCGGGTATAGGTCCCGATCGTGTCGGCCGACGTCCTGCCGGCCCCGCGGACGGCCCGTCCGCCGGGCCCTGCCCGACGGTCGACCAGTGACTAGGGCTCTCTAGCTGTCACGCTAGAGAGCCCTAGTCACTGGTCGAGAACGTCTCCGGTCAGAGCTCCTTCATGCAGAGCACGTAGTTGAGTACCTGCTCACCGGTGTCGTGCGTGTAGGTGGTGTCGGTGTCCGGGTGGCCGAAGATCGGATCGTCACAGCGCTCCGTGTCGGTGGTGAGCGGAATGCGGGACAGCACCTCGAAGGTGCCCGGCTCACAGGCCACCTTGCGCAGGACGGCGTCCTCTTCCGAACCGTCGTTGACCACACAGTCGCCCACCACGATCAGGTCGTCGCTGCCGCCGGGCAGCGGCGCCGAATCGGCGTCCTCGCCCTGCTGATCGTCGGGTGTGTCGGTCGAAACGTCCACCGTCGGCAGTTCCTCGCCGGCGGTCGAGGTGCTGCTGTCGGTCAGCGCGAACAACCCGATCACACCGCAGCCGCAGAGCAGCAGCAACAACACCACCGCGCCGATCACCAGCCCGATGATGAGCCCGGTGCGGGACTTCTTGGGCGGTGGGGCACCGGGCATCCCGGGCGGCGGCGGACCCCAACCCGGTAGCGGTGGCGGTGGGAAGCCACCACCCGATCCGGGCGGTGGCGGGTAGCCACCGCCACCCGAGGTCGGCGGTGGTGGGTAGGCGCCGCCACCGGAAGTCGGCGGTGGGTAACCGCCGGGCTGGTACGGCGAGGAGTAGGGCGTGGTCGGATCAGGGGCACCGGAGCCCGGAGGCGGGTATCCGGAACCCGGGGGCGGGTAACCGGACTGACCGGCGGGGTCGTCGGGCTGTCCCGGACCGGGGTAGCCCGGCGGACCGTAGCTGGACATGATCTCCCTAGCGTCGTCGCTGGATCAGACGGGGCGCTGCCCGCCTGGCACGGATCTCACCCGCCGGGCAGGGGTCCAGCGGATCAACTGTGCTACCGGAACGGTAACCAACGGCTGCCATCCGGCGGCAGCCTCACCGGTCAGTTCACCGCTGCCTGAGACAGAGCACGAAATCCAGGGCGTCCAGCTGGCTGTTGAAGAAGTACCAGTTGGTATAGCCCTCGACGTCCGCGCACTTGGTCTTCGCGTCGTCTTCGCCGTCGGTGACGCCATCGAAGCGGGCGAGCACCTCGTACGCGCCGGGGTCACAATCCGTGATCGTGAGCACCGGCGTCTCCTCCTCCGCCTCGGCATCGTTGCGGACACACTGCCCCACGTCGACGAACCGGGCGTCGTTCGACGAGGTCGGTGTCGGAGTGGGGCTCGGCTGGTCGGCCTCAGCCGTCGGCTCGGGTTGCTCCGACGGGGCTGCGGACGGTGCGGCGTCCGGCTCGGAGGTCGGTGCCGTCAACTCCACCCCGGTGTCCGGCGTCTCGTCGCGGGTCAGAACGTAGATGCCGGCCGCGCCGCCGCCGCAGAGCAGCACCGTCAGACCCATCAACACGGCGAGCAGTCCACCGCTCAACCCACCACGCCCGGAACGGCGTGGCTCTGCAGCCGGCTCCCACGCTGGTGCCGGGCCCGGCTGCTGCTGGCCGCCGTCGGGGTACGGCTGCTGGCCCCCGCCCGGCTGCTGCCACGGCTGACCCCCGCCCGGCTGCTGCCACGGCTGGTCACCGCCGGACTGCTGCCACGTCTGGTCGTCGGCCCCGGCCCAGCGCTGGGCAGGTTGGGTCGGCGAATGCCAGCTCTGGTCGCCGGCCGACGTGTGCTGCCCGTACCCCTGCCAGTCGGGAGCGGCGGGCGGAGGCTGCCCGGTCGGCCAGTCCGGCTGTGCGCCGCCGTGCCACTGCTGGCCTGGTGCCTCGGTAGGCGCGTCACCCCAGGGTCCAGGCGGTCCGCCCCAAGGATCGGACGGCTCCCGGTACGGCTCCGACGGCTGCCGATGCTCGGGCCACCGGTCTGGCTGCTCACCCGGGTACGGCCCGCCGGGCGGTCCGTATTGCGACATTTCCTGTCCTCCTGCGCGGCGGTTCCGGCCCCGGCTGTCCGCTCGGGTCGGCGATGACAGACGTCACCGTAGCGTGAGCACCCCAGCAGCTCACCTCCCCGAAGCGCGCCAACCGTCGGCCAACCGCATGATGGTCCGACGCTGCACCAGGTCCGGCGGTCGCGAGTGACCGGGCCGGCGGCGGTCTGACCAGCCCCTACAGCAGGCGCAGCTGGCGGTCCTTGGGACGGCGCGGCCCTTCGTCGCCGAGCCGGTCGAACAGCCCCGCGTCGATCGCGTCCAGGAACGGCGTCGGCCGGGTCTCCCGCTCGCTGCCATGCCGGACCCGGCGGCGGGCGTGCGAGAGGTAGAGCCGGTCCTGGGCCCGGGTCAGGCCGACGAAGAACAGCCGCCGCTCCTCGGCGACGTCGTCGTCGGTCGGCGTAGCACCGGGGAAGCGCAGCGGTAGCAGGCCGTCCTCACAGCCGACCAGGAAGACCACCGGAAACTCCAGGCCCTTCGCCGCGTGCAGGGTGAGCAGGGTCACCGCCTCGGCCCGTGGGTCCAGCGCGTCCACCTCGGCGCCGGTCTCCAGCTGGGACAGCAGCATCGGCAGGTCGTCGCCGCAGCGGCGGGCCAGCGGGGTGAGCAACTCCACGGCAGACCAGATGTCCGGCGGCGACAGCTGCGGCCCGGCTGGCAGGTCCAGCGTCGGCGTGGTGAGCCGGTCGGCCAGCACCTGCCCGGCGAGCCGGACCCGGGCGGCCAGCGAACCGTCCAGCCCGCCACCGGCGTGCCGTAGCTCGCGGGCGATCGCCGTCACCCCCGGCCGGTCCCGCAGCCGGTTGTGCGACCGCTTCTGCACCGGGACACCGGCCCGGGTCAGTGCGTCCACGATCGGGCCGGACTGCGCGTCAGTGCGGTACAGCACGGCGATGTCGGAGAACGACACCGACGACGTCTGCCCGTCGATCCGCCCGGAATCCAACGAGCGGTGCGAGATCCCGCCGACCAGTTCGTCGACCGTACGCACCACAAACGTCGCCTCGTCGGCGGCCGTGCCGGCCGGGTAGAGCCCGATCAGCGGTGCCTGCGGATCGAGTCGGGCCGGCTCCAGCCGCCGGCCGCGGACGAGCGAACTGGGCGTGATGGCCTGCACGGCGGCGGCCAGGATCGGCGCCGCCGACCGGTAGTTTCGGGCCAGCCGGACCAGCCGGGCGTCGACGAAGTCCTCCGAGAAGCGCAGGAAGTAGCGAACGTCGGCCCCCCGGAACGAGTAGATTGCCTGGTCCGGGTCGCCGATCGCGCACAGGTTGCCGTCCGCCGGGCTGAGTAGCCGCAGCAGCTCGTACTGGTCGGCATCGACGTCCTGGTACTCGTCGACGAAGATCCACCGCCAGCGGTCCCGGTAGCGGGCCACCAGCTTCTGGTCCTCGCGCAGCAGCCGCAGCGGCAGGGTGACCAGCTCGTCCAGGTCGACCAGGCCGGCCGCGCGCAGCAGCTTGGCGTACGTGGCGTCGTCCTCGCCAGCCTCGGCGCGGGCCAGCTCCCGCTCGGTGTCGTCGGCGATGCGCAACGTCGCCGGCAACCCGGCCGCCTTCGGGTTCTCCCGCAGGATCGTCAACCCCAGCGAGTGGAAGGTGGCCACGGTGACGTCCTCGGCCACCGGGCCGAGCAGTCCGTCGAGCCGGTGGCGAAGCTCCTCGGCGGCCCGGCGGGTGAAGGTGATCGCCAGGCAGCGCTCCGGAAAGACGTTCAGCTCGGCGCACAGGTACGCGATCCGGTGGGTGAGCGTCCGGGTCTTGCCGGTACCCGGCCCGGCGACGATCAGCAGTGGCCCGCCCGGCGCGGACGCGGCGACCCGCTGCATCGCGTCGAGTCGGTCCAGCAGTCCGGTGCCGACCTCCTCCATGCCGGCCAGCATCGGCTCGAACGGCTCGTGCGGCGACGGCGTCGGTGGCGGCGGGATCGGCGGTGCCGCCGGCTCCTGCCCGGACCGCCCGGACCGGCCCGGCCGCGTCGGCCGCCCACCGGAACCGGACCGGCCGGCCCCGGCCCTGGACTGTCCGGTCCCGGCCCTGGACTGTCCGGTCCCGGCCCTGGACTGTCCGCCGCGTCGGACACCGGCCGGTGCCGGTTCGTCGGCGGCCATCGGCCCGTCGGCCGGGCGCTGCGCCGGCACGGGTACGTCGAACAGCGCCTCCGGCTGACCGGCACCACCGCCGGCGGCCAGTTCCCCGGGCGCGAAGAGGGTGATCACCCCGTACTCGCCGTCGTAGCCGGGCACCCGGCGGACCTCGCCGCGACGCAGCCGGGTGATCGCCTCACCGAGCAGTTCGCCGCCGACCCGCCGGATGTCGTCCACCGGCACCTTGGTCAGGATGTCCAGTTCGGGGCCGAGCGCGGCGACCAGGTTGACCACCTGGCCCTCGACGGTCTTCGACCGGGCACCGACCCGGTTGATCTCACCGACGATCTCCGGCAGCGCCACCAGGTGGGTGACCTGCTTGGCGTTGGCCGGCCGGTGCCCGTGCGGCCGGTCGGCGAGATCCTCGACCCGGCTGAGCACCCCGACGGTGAGCGGCTTGCCGCACTGCGGGCAGCGACCGGCGGCCTGTCGGGTCTGCTCCGGGGCCCAGTTGACGCCGCAGTTGCGGTGCCCGTCGGCGTGGTACTTGCCCTCCTCGGGGAAGAACTCGATGGTGCCGACCAGCCCGTCGCCGGTGCGCAGCGCCTCACGTACCGCGTAGTAGTCGAGCGCGCTGTCCAGCACGGTGGCCTCCCGGGCCAGCGCCGGCGGCGAATGCGCGTCGGAGTTCGACACCAGTTGGTAGCCGTCGAGGCTGGACACCCGCCAGTTCATCGCCGGATCCGACGACAGCCCGGTCTCGACGGCGAAGATGTGCCCGGCCAGGTCGGCGTAGCAGTCGGCGATCGCGTCGAAGCCGGACTTGGAGCCGAGCGCGGAGAACCACGGCGTCCAGATGTGCGCCGGCACCAGGTAGCCGTCCGCGCTCGCCTCCAGGGTGATCTCCAGCAGGTCGCGGGAGTCCAGCCCGAGGATCGGCCGGCCGTCGGAGCCGAGGTTGCCGATCCGGCCCAGCGCCGTGTTGAACCGGGCCACCGCGTCCAGGTCCGGAAGGTAGATGAGGTGGTGCACCTTGCGGGTCCGGTCCCCGCGCTTGTAGATCGTCGAGATCTCGACGCTGAGCATGTACCGCACCGGGTTGGTCTCGGCCTCGCTGGCCAGCCGGGACGGCAGCCGGCGGGCGACGTCCCGCTCGGCCTCCGGGCTGAGCCGGTACAGGCCCGGCTCGGCCGGGCGCAGCGACTCCCGTAGATGCTCGAACCACGCCGGGTGGGTGAAGTCACCGGTGCCGAGCAGGCTGACGCCCTTGCGCCGGGCCCACCAGGCCAGGTTCGACATGTTCAGGTCCCGGCTGCAGGCACGCGAGTACCGGGAGTGGATGTGCAGGTCGGCGATGAAGGGCCCGGGTCCCGTGGCGGAGCCGGGAGAGGGCACGGCGCGGTACGGGGGCACGCCGCATCCTGTCATGTGACCGGGCCGCCCGGCGTGTCGCCACGCGCGGAAACCCGCGAGACGTGACTCTCACTCGCCGCCGGCTGACCCGTTGCGCTCCTACTCGCTGCGCAGCTCGACCAGGGAGACCTGTGGCGGCGCGCCGACCCGCACCGGCGGACCCCAGAACCCGGCGCCGTTGGTGACGTAGACCTGGGTGCCGTCGACCGTGGCGAGGCCGGAGACGACCGGTTGCACCAGCCGTACCGCCAGGTTGAACGGGGCGATCTGACCGCCGTGGGTGTGCCCGGACAGTTGCAGGTCGACGCCGTAGCGGGCGGCTTCGTGGGCCTGCACCGGCTGGTGGGCGAGCAGCACCACCGGGCGGTCCGGGTCCCGGTCGCCGAGCGCCCGGTCGTAGTCCGGGCCGGCCAGTGGCCCGGACCCGGCGGCGGTCGGCCCGGCCGGCCGCGCGGTCTCCGCGGTCGGATCGTTCACCCCGGCCAGGTCGAGCACCCCGCCCGGGGTGACGATCTCCCGGCGTTCGTTGACCAGCACCCGCAGGCCGAGCCGGTCCACCTCGGCGACCCATTCCTCGACGCCGGAGTAGTACTCGTGGTTGCCGGTGACGAAGAAGCTGCCGTAGCGGGCGCGCAGGTCGGCCAGCGGGGCGGCGGTGCCGCCGAGCTCGGAGACGGTGCCGTCAACCAGGTCGCCGACGACCGCGACCAGGTCGGCGTCCAGGCTGTTGATCAGCTCGACGATCCGGGCGGTGTGCGCCGGCCCGGTCAGCGGGCCGATGTGGATGTCCGAGACGGTGGCGATGCGCAGGCCGTCCATGGCCCGGGGCAGCCGGGCGATCGGCACCTGCACCCGGTCCAGCCGGGGCGGGCCGAGAGCGGTCCGGATGCCGTAGCCGGTGACGCCGGTCGCGGTCAGCCCGGCGAAGATTGCGGCACTGCGGGCGAGCAACAGCCGTCGGCCGGGGTCGGGCACCGAGTCGTCGGCCGGCCGGCCGCCGGGCAGCTCGGCCGGCGGCGGGGCGGACGTCTCGGCCGGTACGGTCACCGGCACCGTGCCCACCCTGCTCAGTTGGCGGCTGCGGGCCCGGCCGACCAGCCGGGCCACCAGCATCGGCGGCTCCAGCACCAGCAGGACGACCAGCAGGTAGAACATCACCGCCAGCCAGACGTAGCCGGGCCAGGCCAGCCAGGACATCCCGGCGGACCGGGTGCTCACCATCGTCACCGGCACCAGGACCGCCAACCCGACGGCCAGCAGCGTGCCGGCCCGTCGCCACCGCCCCGGCCGGGTGGTGTCCCGGACCAGCCGCCACCACAGGTAACCGTGGATCAGGCCGGTGATCAGGGTCAGCGTTGTGACGAACCCGAGTACGGCGAGCACGGACGCGGTCCTCCTCAGCCGCCGGCGAACGGTGGCAGCACGTCGACCGTGGCACCGGCCGGCAACGGTGTGTGACGATCATGCCAGACGACGCCGTCGACCAGGAAACTCGCCGCCGCCAGCACCCGACCCAACCGGTCGCCGTGCCGACCGGTCAGCTCTGCCACCAGCCCGGCCCGGTCCAGCCCGGCCGAAACGGACTCGGTGGTCCGCCCGGCCGCCGACCGCGCCCCGGCGAAGTAACGCACCGTCACCGATTGCTCGGCTCCATCCCGTGTCGGGTCGCCCACGGTCAGCCGCCGATCGCCGACATCGGCCGGGCCGGCTGCAGGAACGTCGGATCGTCGATGCCGTGCCCGGCCAGCTTCCCGGCCATCGCCCGCCGCCACCGCTGCGCCAACTCGTCGTCGTCGGCCCCGGACCGCAACGCGCCACGCAGGTCCGACTCCTTCCGGGCGAACAGGCAGTCGCGTACCTGCCCGTCGGCGGTGAGCCGGGTCCGGTCACAGTCACCGCAGAACGGCCGGGTCACCGTGCCGATCACCCCGACCTTGGCCGGGCTGCCGTCCGACCGCTCGGCGCCGGCCACCAGCCAGGTCTCGGCCGGTGCGGCACCCCGTTCGGCGGGATCCGGCAGCAGGGTGAACTCGGACCGCAGCCGGTCGAGGATCTCGGCGGCGGTGACCATCCGGTCGCGGTCCCAGGACTGCTGCGCGTCCAGCGGCATCTGCTCGATGAAGCGCAGCTCGTAGCCGCGGTTCAGGGCGTACCGCAGCAGCGCCGGGGCCTCGTCGTCGTTGACCCCGCGCAGCAGCACCGCGTTGATCTTGACCGGGGTCAGCCCGGCCGCCGCCGCGCCGGCCAGCCCGGCGAGCACGTCGGGCAGCCGCCGGCGGTACGCCAACTGGGCGAACCGCTGCGGGTCGAGGGTGTCCAACGATACGTTCACCCGGTCCAGGCCGGCGGCCTGCAGGCCGGGCGCCAAGCGGTCCAGACCGATCCCGTTGGTGGTCAACGACAGCACCGGTCGGGGCCGCAGCGCCGCAGCAGCGGCGACGATCCGGGTCAGCCCGGGGCGCAGCAGCGGCTCGCCGCCGGTGAACCGCACCTCGGTCACCCCGAGCTGGCACACCGCGACCCCGATCAGCCGGGTCACCTCGTCGTCGGTCAGGATGTCCGGGCTGGGCAGCCAGGGCAGACCCTCCGGCGGCATGCAGTAGGAGCAGCGCAGGTTGCACCGGTCGGTCAGGGACACCCGAAGGTCGGTGGCGACCCGCCCGTACCGATCGGTGAGCCGGCCGTCGGCGGGCCGTGCGCTCGATGCCATGCGCCGACCGTAGCGCGCCGGTGCGTCAGGACCGCAGCGCGGCGCGGGCCGCGTCCGCGACGGCCGAGCGGTACGCCGCCCCGAACAGGGCGGTGTGCACCAGCAGCAGGTGCAGTTGGTGCACCGGCACCCGGGCCGCCCACCCGTCGGCCAGCGGCCACTGCTCCTGGTAGGTGTCGAGGATCCGATCCAGGTGCGGGGCGCCGCCGAACAGCGCCAACTGCGCCAGGTCGGTCTCCCGGTGCCCGCCGTGCGCCGCCGGGTCGACCAGCCGGCAGCGCCCGTCCGCACCCCAGAGCAGGTTGCCGGGCCACAGGTCGCCGTGGATCCGAGCGGGCGGCTCGTCGCCGCCGTACCCGTCGATGTTGTCGACCACCTGCTCGACCAGGCCGGTCTCGGCGGCGGTGAGCGCGCCGTTGTCGACCGACATCCGCAGGTACGGCAGCAGCCGGCGCTGCCCGAACCAGGCCGACCAGGGTCGGTCGGTCACCAGTTCGTTGTCCTGCGGCAGCGCGCCGACGAACCCCGGCCAGTCCGCCCCGAACCCGGCCGCGCCGGCCCGATGGGTGATCGCCAGCTCCCGGCCGAACCGCTCGGCGGCGGCCGGGTCCGCGTCGCCCGGCTCGACCCACTCCAGGGCCAGCAGTTGCGGCAGCGCCACCAGCACCTCCGGCACCGGTGCCCCGCCGGCGGCGGCCAGCCAACGCAACCCGGCCGCCTCGGCGGCGAACAGGCCGTCCGGCAACGGCCTGGCGGACCGCTCCGGCCAGGACTTGGCGAACACCGAGTTGCCGTCGTCGAGGGTGAGCCGGCTCGCCGCGCAGATCGACCCGCCAGAGACCGGCGTCTCCCGGATCCGCTGATGGGTGAGGAAGGTCGGCAGGTGTTCCGGGTGGGCCCGCAGGTACGCCAGATCCATGGCGGCACGGTAACCCGCGCCGCCTGCCGTCCAGCTCAGTGGCGCAACCAGTGGTGAGCAGAAACGCCGTCACCAGGGAAACTACTCTGCGTGCCTGTGGATAACCTGGCGTGTCGTCCACAGGTCGGGTCGGGACGGCCACAACCGGTCACCGTCCGGCGCGACAGTTTCCGGCATGACACCTACCGAACCGGTACCCGCCCCCGATTCCGTTCCCGACCCGGCCGCCGGGACGTCTCAGGGCGCCGCGCTCACCGTCCGCGAACCCGCCGACCTGATCGCCGCCGTGCCCTACCTGATCGGCTTCCACCCCGCCGACAGCGTGGTGGTGGTCGGGATGCGCGACCACACGGTCGTCATCGCCGCCCGCGCCGACCTGCCCGACGCCACGGTCCCGGCCGACGTCCGCGCGGCGGCAACCGCCCAGCTGACCGCCATCGTCGATCGTCAGCAGGTCAGCGCCGCCGTCGTGCTCGGCTACGGTCCGGCCGACACCGTCGACCCGGTCCTGCGGGACACCACCGACGCGCTGCGCCGACAGGGCACCGTGCTGCTTGACGCGCTGCGGGTGGCCGACGGTCGCTACTGGTCCTCCTTCTGCGACGATCCGACCTGCTGCCCGCCGGAGGGCCACCGGTTCGACGCCGAGATCAACCCGGTCGCGGTCGCGGCCACCGTCGCCGGGCAGGTCGCCCTGCCCGACCGGGCCGCGCTGCGTCGCCAGGTGGAACCGGTCACCGGCCCGGCCCGGGCGGCGATGCGGGCCGCCACCGAACGCGCCCGGACCCGCCGCTCCGCGCTGGTCGACCACGCCCCGCCGGCCGACCTGCTCGGTGCCCGCACGCTGCGCCGGGCCGGAGAGAAAACGGTACGGATGCTGCTGGAACGGCAGGGCCGGGGCATCGCCCCGACCGACGAGGACATCGCCTGGCTCAGTCTGCTGCTGACCGACCTGGAGGTGCGCGACTACGCCTGGGAGCGGGTCACCGACGAGCTGTGGCAGGTCACCTTCTGGCAGGACATCGCCCGCCGGGCCGAGCCGGAGCTTGCCGCCGGGCCGGCCAGCCTGCTGGCCTTCGCCGCCTGGCGGGCCGGCAACGGAGCCCTGGCCCGGGTTGCCCTCGACCGGGCGCTCGACGTCGAACCCGGCTACTCGATGGCCAAACTGATGGACGACGTCCTGGTTCGTGGCATTCCGCCGGCGGCACTTGGCCCATGGCCCAAGCCGGACCGCAGCGGGCGTAAGGGCCGGTCCGACACCCGCCCACGCCGTCGACCCAGCGGCGAGCGGCTCGACCGGGCCCGCCCCGCCGGCCGACGCCGCCCGTGAACCCGCCACCGCGCGGGCATGATGCGGAAGACCCCGGGCTCGCCCCGGGGTCTTCCGCGGTCGCGCCGGTGTCAGGACGTAGGCTGCCCCGATCCGGCACATCTGGTTCGGCTTCCCCGGGCCCTGGTGCAGCGGTGCGGGCTGGCCGGGGGCGGTGGTCACCTGCTGACCGCAGACCGAGCACCTACCTCCTGGCGCCATGAACGGACTCCTTCCGGAATCTGATAGTCCGGGTACGGGTCTTCTTGCGGTTCGCCTGCGATGCCGCCCGGTCCGGTGGTGGCGGTCGCCCGGAGGAAGACGGCGCCGCCGTCCCGGCAGGTGATCTTCACCCCGGACGGGGAGCTGTGCACCCCGGTGAAAGCGCACGGCTCCCACGAGGTGAACTCCTCGGGTCGGGCGAAGTCCAGCAGCTGGACGGCGAACGCGAGCGTGCGACGCGCCCGCTCGCGAGGTGCGGGCATCTCGGCCGGCAACGACGCCGGTGCCGGTGCGGGCTTGCCGACGGCCGCCCACAGCATCCCGGTCGATCCCGTCGAGTAGTAGACCCGTACCCCGGCTGGCGAATTGCCGCCGGGCTCGGTGTCCTGCCCGTACCGACGGACGTCGGTGATCTCCGGGTGCCTGCTGGTCTGGAACAGTGCTTCGAGCACCTCCAGGACTTCGGCGACCTGCATGTCCCCGTCTCCGATCTGAGGCTGTCTGCGCTGTTCAGGGCCGAGCATAGACACGGCAGGGATCTTGCGGGGAAAACGCGGCGCGCGTCACGAGTGCGCGCCGTTGGCCGTGCGGTCGCAGTACACGTCCGGGTACGTCCGCAAGTGAGGTGTACGGAGCCGACGACACAGATCCTCTGCTCCCCGGCTTCGCGGATCGCTGACGCCGCGAGTTGAAGGTGAGATACCTTCAGCCGACGGGAAAGGTATCTCACCTTCAACTGATCATGGTGATCCCGGCATCGTGAGTGTCGGGGTGCGCCGGTCAGGGTGAGCCGTGCCGGATGACCCGGTAGCCGAGTTGCTGACGTCGTACGCCGGCATTCCGGGCACCAGCTGGATTTGACCTTGAACGACCACAGCCCTCGCAATGGGTCCGGTGTGGGCTGAAGTCGGACGTCGAGCGCTGGATCCAGGAGAACCGGCGACAGACGTGAACCTATCGGGCACGCGGAGTCCGGCGGGTCGTACGGCGAACGGCAGCGTCGACCACGTCCGGTTCAGTCGGTGAGGCGGTCGGTGCCCGCGTAGACGTTCATCGTCGATCCGCGCAGAAACCCGACCAGGGTCATCCCCGCCTCTTCGGCGAGGGCGACCGCCAGACTGCTCGGCGCGGAGATCGCCGCGAGCACCGGGATGCCGGCCATCCACGCCTTCTGGGTGAGCTCGAAGCTGGCCCGCCCGGAGACCAGGAGCAGATGACCGCGCAGCGGCAGGAGGTCCTTCCGGGCCGCCCAGCCGATCAGCTTGTCGACGGCGTTGTGCCGGCCGACGTCCTCGCGTACCGCCCGGAGCTGCCCGTCGGCGGTGAACAGGCCGGCGGCGTGCAGCCCACCGGTGCGGTCGAAGCCCTGCTGGGTGGCGCGCAGCTGGTCCGGCAGGCCGACCAGGGTCTGCGGGCTGAACGTGGCCCGGTCGGCAGCCACGTCGAACCGGGACCGGGTGCGGACGGCGTCGATGCTCGCCTTCCCGCAGACCCCACATGAGCTGGTGGTATAGAAGTTGCGGGACGGGTCGGTCTGCGGCGGCGGAACATGCCCGGCGAGCGTCACGTCAACCACGTTGTACGTGTTCGGTGTGTCGGTGCCGGCGCACAGCTGGGCGGTCACCACGTCCTCGGCAACCCCGATCAGACCCTCGGTCAGCAGGAAGCCGATCGCGAGGTCGATATCGTTTCCCGGCGTACGCATGGTGACGGCCAGCGGGGGACGCCGCGCCGCACCGGCCGGGCCGACCCGGATCTCCAGCGGCTCCTCCCCGGCGACGGTGTCCATCCGACGGACCCGCCGGGTCGGCCCGCCGCCGACGTCGATTCGCAGCACGCTGCGTCGCTCGTTCGCCCTGCCCATGCACCCCATCCTGCCCCGGTTCGCAGGTGCCGAACCGGCCGGGAGGGCGGCAGCACTCGCCTCAGGCGCCGCCATATCGCTGTATGGTGTATGTGTGGCGGCGAAGAAGGTGACTGTGACCCTCCCCGAGGAACTGGTCGAGGCGCTCGGCGAGGCTGCTCGCGAGGATGGCGTCCCTCTGTCGCGGCTGGTGGCGAGCGCTGCGGAAAGTGAGCTCCGGCGGCGGGTCGGGCGGCGGCTGGTCGCCGACTGGCAGGCCGAGCACGGTGCGTTCACCGTAGAAGAGATTGCTGCGGCACGCGCGGAGATGGCTGCCGCCGACGCCCAGGCGCTCAGCGCGCCCGGCCGGGCCGCCGCGTGACCATCCCCTACGTCTACGACATAGGGGTGCTGCTGGCGATCGGCAGCAATAACCGACGGATCTGGGCGATACACCATCTGGCCGTCGAGGAAGGGCGACGTCTGCTCGTCCCTTCCGTCGTGGTCGGCCAGGCCTGGCGAGATGCCCGCCGGCAGGTCCAGCTCGGACGGTTCCTGAGCAGCTGCGAAATCGTTCCAGTCGGTCTGGAACTGGCCAAATCGGCCGGGGTGTTGTGCGGGAAGGCCGGTACGCGTGACGTGGTCGACGCCAGCGTGGTCACCATCGCGCTTGCCTGCGGCGCGATCGTCTTCACCAGCGACCCGGAGGACATCGCGCACCTGTCGGCTGCCTCGGACGTCAAGCCAGGGCTGGTGATCCGCCGCCTCTGAAACCCGTCGGCACGACACGGAGCCCGGGTGCTTCCGAGGCATCTGTGACGCATCTGGGGGCGACGGACGGCTCAGTCAAGCGCAGCCTCCCGTACGCTGGAACGGGAGTCCCAAAGGACGGAGGTGCCTGTGGCAGTCAAGCGCCGCCGGTTCGTCGAGCGTCGGAAGGCGCTCGGTTTCAGCCAGGAGACTCTCGCCGAGAAGATCGGCGTGGACCGTACGACGATCGCCCGACTCGAACACGGCGTCACCACCCCCTATCCGTATACGCGGTTGAAGCTGTGCAAGATCCTGGAGGTAACGGCAGAGCAGCTCGACCACTGGCTAATGGGTGGGGACGAGGACCTGTCTCCTCCTGTTCCTACACCTCGACCAACCGCCGCCGGCCCGGTTCCGGTACGGTCAGAGCCGACAGGTGTACTCGACGACATGCATCGCCGCGAACTTCTCCGCCTGATAAGCGTCGCGGGCGCCCTCACGGCGCTACCAACTGGAAGCCACGGGGCGGCTCTGCTTCCGGCGACCCTGGCTCATGAGGCCGGTGACCTGGATCAATACGCAGAACTCAACGCCCACCTGTGGCAGGTCTTCGGGCTGACCAGGCCCAAGCGCCTCGTCTACCCATTGGTCCAGGAGCAGGCCGCCGTGCTGGTCGACCGGCTCGACCGGGCACCTACGGGGGCCGAGCACCGCAGGCTGTGCGTGCTGGCATGCGACCTGTTCCAACTGGCGGGCGAGATCTTTTTCGACGCCGACCAGTACGCCGAGGCCGCACATTGTTACTCGTTGGCGGCGTCGGCGGGTCGTGAGTCGCGTTCCTACGACCGCTGGGCCTGCGCCTTGACCCGGCAGGCGTTCGTCAACCTGTACGACCAGCAGTACAGCCGGGCCGTGACCGTGCTCGACGCCGCAGCACGGATCGCCCAACGTGGCGATAGTCAACTGTCCACCCGCCATTGGGTCGCAGCTGTGCAGGCTCAGGCGTTCGCAGGACTGGGCGACCGGGAAGCTTGCGAACACGCCTTGGATACCGCTGAGCAGGTGCACGGTCTCAACGGCCCGGCCAGTCCTGGTGGCTGGCTGCGTTTCGATGGAAGCCGGATATGTGAGGAGCGAGGCGCCTGTCACCTTGCATTGGGGCAGGTCGATCTGGCCGAGCGTGCGCTCTTTGCGGCCAGCGACGGCACGATGTCGCCGCGTCGTCGGGGTGGCATCCTGGCCGATCTTGCTTTGCTGAGCGCTCAACGTACCGACATCGATCGGATGCTCCGGTACGGCAGCGAAGCTGTCGGCATCGCCGAGCAGACCCACTCCGTCGGTTACCTGGGCCGGAAGGTGCAGGGCTTCCAGCGCCAACTCACGCCGGCCCTGTTGGCTGATGCTCAGGTCGCACAGCTGAACGACCGGATAACCGGCCTGCTGACGGCTGCAGCCTGACGGCGAAATGATCTGATGACGAGACGAGAGGAATCAGGGCCGATCATGACCGACGAGCGGGGTCGCCACTTCCGTGAGGCGTGGACAGCCGGGGTGCTCCGGCATTATCCGGGCGAGCCGAAGCCCGGTTACGTCGCCCCGTGGGAGGCCACCCCCGCATGGGAGCGACAGGCCGCTTCGGCCGTGTTCGGCCAGATTCACGACTTCGTGCAGGTCAGTTCCGGTTGCACAGCGCAGCTGAGCCGGGAGCAGAAGGGGCGTTTTGTGGCGTTGTGCTGGATCGCCCAGATCCACAAGCACTTCGACGACCCGAAGCCGTCGTACGTGGCCGACTGGGACGCGTTGCCAGCCTGGCAGCAGGAGACCGACGCGGACATCTTCGAGCATGTCGAGCGGATCTGCATTTCGGCGTGAGTCGGGGTGAGGTTGTGCTCAGCCCGCCGGCAGTCGACCGGCCAGCAGTACCCCGACGACGGCTCCGAGCACCAGGAACGGCCCGAACGGCAGCTGCTGGGTCCACCGGATCCGCCGGGCGACCAGCAGGACCACCGCCACGCCGCCCGAACCGACGAAGGCGACCAGCAGCCCGAGCAGCACCATCGGCCAACCGAACCAGCCGAGCACCGCGCCGACGCTGAGCGCCAGTTTGGCATCGCCCAGCCCGAACCCCCTGGCACCGAACGCCAGGGTGGTGGCGGCGAACAGCACCGCGACGCCCGTACCGGCGATGACGGCCCGCAGCCAGGCATCGGACGGCTCACCCAGCAGTACCGCCGCGCCGAGCAGCGCCCAGGTCCCGGCGGCGGCCGGGTAGGTGAGCCGGTCCGGCAGCCGGTGCACCGCGAGGTCGACGAAGACCAGCGGGACCATCCAGGCGGCCCACCACATCAGTGCCAGGAGGACCGGCCAGGGAAGGCCGGCGGAGATCAACGCCGCCAGCGCCGCGACGGCGACCACCTCGACGGCGAACGGCAGCGGGCCGACCCGGGCACCGCAGCCGCCGCATCTGGCCAGCGGGGACACCGACGCCGGCGGGGAAAACGACCCCGGCCGGCCGGCCGCGCCGAACGGCGTGCCGCACCGTGGACAGCCGGTCCGCCACGGTTCGCCGGGTGCCACCGAGTGGACGGCGGCGGCCCGGCGCAGCACGGGCAGCACCAGCAGTACGCGGAGCACCAGCAGTATGCGGAGCAGCTTGCCGGCCTGGCCGGGCCGTCCTCCGGCGGGGGCCGGTGCCGGCTCGGTCCCGATCGGGCGCTCGTTACCGGTGATCATCCCTGCGCCCTCTCCCGGCCTCCACGACGCCGGTCACGGTCCGTGTTTTCATGATCGCTTACTCTTGGTGTCGATCGGGCTGGCGGGACCCGGTCGACCGACTCCGGCTCGCACCGTGGTCGGTCTGCTGGTCGACGATGGCCGGGTCGACCGTCGACTTCCAAATGGGACAGAATCCGGCCCAGGCTGGCAATTCGCGATGGAGACTGTCGGTTTTCGATCACCACTGTCCACTTGACAGACGTACGCGGATGCGTCTTGGGGCGGTGATCGGAATGACCGGGCATCGCGCCACCCTCCACCGGGACCGGACTCGAAGATCGTAACCCTGAGTATTGTTCTGAATTGCCCCTGTTGCTGTCGCGGGCGTCAGCCTATGCTCCCCCCTTGAGCGATGCACTACCGCCGGGAAACATCCGACCGACCGGCGGAAATGCGTCGGTCGACACCTGGCCGGACCAGCCGGAGGCAGCACTGGATCATTCCAACGGACAGTACGGCAACACCCCAACACATCGATGTTGGCAATAGTGCTTGTCGCCCTGCGCCACCCTGGCCGGCCCGGCGGGCACCGAGGAGGACGGACGTGAGGCCAAGTCAGCGCCCCTGGCCAGCAGTGATGCTCGCCGCGTCGGTGCTCGCGACTGCCGCGCTCGCCGGCTGCGCCAGCGAGCAGTCCGCCACCCTGCCGCCACTGCGCGCACCGGCGGCGACCGACGACCCGGCCGCCGCCGAGGCAGCCGAAGCCGCGCTCGCCGCGTACAACGGCTACCTCGCCGCCGCCGAGAAGGCCGAACACGCGGCCGACCCCCATCACCCCGAGTTGAAGAAGTATCTCGGCGACCCACTCCTGACCCGGGTCAGGCTGAGCATTCGAGACGCGAAGGAGCACGGCGCCGTGCGCATCGGCTCACTAACCTCCGATCCCACGATAACCGACATCAATCTCGATTCGGTGCCGATGACGGTTGACATCCAGGACTGCCTGGACGCGACGAATTACCGGATGGTCTACGCCAACGACACGGACACGGTCGTTCCCGGCACCGAGGTGGGTCGTTACCTGGCCACCGCCACCGCGACCCGCTACGACGACGGTCGCTGGCTGATCAGCCGGGGTGTCGCACACCGGGACCAGCCATGCTGACCGGCGTCGCTGCCATCGGCCGCCGTACCTTCGTCGGGCTGGCCGCAGTCGCCCTGCTGGCCGCTGCTGGGCTGACCGCCGCCGGGCCGGCTGCCGCACAGTCGTCCGGTGGCGGCTGCGGCGGCGTCACCCAGGCCGAATGCGAAGGTTGGGTCGAGCAGCCCGGCGGCCCCGGCCACGACGGCGGCGGCAACAACGGCGGCGGCAACAACGGCGGCGACGGCGGGGCCGGCCCGTGCTACCGCGACGGCGTCGAGTTGCCCTGCTACGACGACATCGTCGGCTGGTTCAACCGCGAGGACGAGTGCTACTACATGCGGGCCGAGCCGCAGCCGCCGGGCGGCGAGCCGGGGCAGGTCGCGTACAACGTGAGTTGCGTCGCCGGGCAGGTCTCAGAAATCGTCAGGTGGCTGGACGACCCGCCGTCGGGCTACGAGGCGCCACCGGACCCGTACGAGCTGCGTCGCCGTGCGTACGCCCGGATCCAATTCGAGAAGCCGGTCATCCACACCGCGCCCGACCCGGACAAGCCCGGCCTGGTCGGTCTGCCGGTCTGGGTGTGGTCCGAAGAGTCCGACATTGTCTGGGGCCCGCTTGATGAGGACGAGGCGGACCGCGACGTCAGCGTCCGGGTGCTGGCCGAGGTCGACGAGATCACCTTCAACATGGGCAACGGCGACAGCTTCAGCTGCGAACGGGACGAGGTCTTCGACGCGTACGACCCGGCGGTCGACAACCCCTGGAACCCCGGCTGCGGTTACGACAACGGCTACCCGACGCCGGGCGGCTACCAGGTCACCGCAACGGTCAGTTGGGACGTCACCTGGTTCATCAACGGGGTCGAACAGGACATTTTCGCCAGCCCGACGGTCATCAGCGACCCCATTGATATCGAGATCGACGAACTGCAGGTGGTACGGCGATGACCGTGGCGACGACACGTACCGGCCAAGGCGGCGTCGACGCGCCGGTCACCCCGCCGAAGATCGTCCGGCAGCGACGGGTCCGGCCCGGCCTGCTCGGGCTGGCGGTGCTGCTGATCGCCCTCGGCGGGCTCGGGTCCGCCTTCGCGGTCACCTCGGTCCGGGCCACCGGCTCCTACCTGGCGGTCGCCCGGGACGTGTCGGTCGGTACGGTCCTGTCCGCCGACGACCTGGTGACCGTGCAGGTGGCCGGCGGGCAGGCGATCAAGCCGGTGCCGGCCAGCCAGCTCGACCAGGTCGTCGGGCTGCGGGCCGCGGTCGCCCTGGTGCCCGGCAGCCTGCTCACCCCGGCGCAGTTGACCAACGAGCCGATGATCGGGCCGGACCAGCAGCAGATCGCCCTCGGACTGCGGGCCGACCAGGTGCCGGCCCGGCAGCTGAACCCCGGCGACAAGCTGATCCTCGTCGGCACCCCGACCCGTAACGCCAGCGAGAACGCGGTCACCCGATTCGACGCGACCGTGATCGACGTGGCCGCCGACGACCGCAGCGGGATCATCGCCTACCTGGCACTCGCCGCACGGGACGTGCCGGCGGTGGTGGTGCTCGCCGCCGAGGACAGGATCGCGGTCGTGCTGGCCCCGGCGGCCTGACGGATGGCCATCGTCGCGCTCGTCTCCGCCAAGGGTTCCCCCGGCGTCACCACCAGCGCGCTCGCCTGCACGCTCGCCTGGCACCACCGGGTGGTGCTCGCCGAGTGCGATCCGGCCGGCGGGACGTTGATGGCCGGCTACCTCGGCGGTGCCCTGGAGGGCCGGCGGGGGATCGGGGAACTGGCGGTCAGCGAGTTGCGCGACGGCAACCTGGAGGAGGCCTTCTGGAGCCAGTTGGTCGACCTGGACGCCCCCCGTCGGGAGCGGCTGCTGCTGCCCGGCGTGGTCGACCCGACGCAGATCGGCAGCGTCACCCCTCTGTGGCAACGGTTCGCCGACTTCTTCGTCGGCCTGGAACGCGGCCGTCCACCGTACGACGTGATCGTCGACTGTGGTCGGCTCTACGTCGCTAATCCACCGTGGCCGATCCTGCGGGCGGCGACCGTCGTCCTGGTGGTGGCGGCCGCGCACCTGCCCGACCTGTCCAGCGCCCGGGCGGCGGTGACCACCATCGAGCGGGACTTCGCCGAGCACCGGGTGCCGCCCGGTTCACTGCGGCTGCTGCTGGTCGGTGACGGCCACAGCCGCGCCGAGATCAGCAGGGCCCTGCAGTTGCCGGTGATCTCCCGGTTGCCGGCCGACCCCCGTACCGCCGAGGTGCTCAGCCACGGCGGCACGGTCAAGCTCAACCGGCCGCTGCTGCGGGCGGCCGGCGCGTTGGAGGTCCCGGTCCGTTCGCTGATCGAGCGACGGCAGGCCCGGCTGCGGTGGGCAACGCCGGAAGGGGTGCCGAATGCGATTTGAGCCAGTTCTGAGCGATCCCCGCGACGAGTCCGACAACACCGCCGGCCGGCCGCAGCGGCCGGCCCGGGACCGGCCGGACCCGCTCACCTCGATCACCCCGCCACTCGGTCCGAACGGCATTCCGGGCGAAGCCGCCCCCGGCGAAGCCGTACCGCCCGCCGCGACGCGGCACAGCGGCGTGCCGCTGCGTCCCGCGCAGCACGGCCACAGCGCGCGGCACAGTTGGCCCCTGGTCGTCCCGGTCAGCGCGCCGCCCACCGCCCGGCCCACGGGCGCACCCCGGCCCGGCATCCAGCCCGGTGCCGCCCCGGCCACCCTGCCGCCGACCGCGCTGGCTCCACCCACCACGCCGCCGGCCACCCCCGACACCACCGGCACCGGTGCGCTGGCCCGGCCGCGTACCGACTTCGCGCTGGTCCGCGAGCTGCGCCGGGAGCTCAGCACCCGGCTCACCCGCTGGCAGCGGGGTCGCGAGTTCACCATCGACGAGGAGGACGTCGAGCGGGCCCGGCTCGCCGTCGCGGTCGTCGCCGAGTACGCCGACCAGGTCCGCCGGGCCGGCACCCCGCTGACCGCGTACGAGGAACGGGTGCTGCTCGACCAGGTCACCGCCGAACTCGTCGGGCTCGGCCGGCTGCAGACCCTGCTGGTCGACGACACCATCGAAGAGGTTCACATCCTCGGCTGTGACCAGGTGCGGATCACCCGGCGCAACGGGCAGGTGGACTGGCACGCCCCGATCGCCGACAGCGACGACGAACTGGTGGAGATCCTGCAGGCGGCCGCCCGGCGGGCCGGGGCCACCGAACGGTCGCTGTCCACCTCGAAGCCGACGCTGGACCTGCAACTGCCCGACGGCAGCCGGCTGGCCGCCGTCTACCTGGTCAGCCACCGCCCGTACGCGGTGATCCGCAAGCACAACACTCTGGACATCAGCCTCGACGACGTGGCCGGCGGCCGGCCCGACCTGGACGAGATGATCGACGTGCTGGTCCGTGACTTCCTGCGGGCGTCGATGCGGGCCGGGCTGAACATCATGGTCGCCGGGCTGGCCGGGGCCGGCAAGACCACCGTGATCCGGGCGCTGATGGACGAGATCCCACCCGACGAGCCGTACGTGCTGCTGGAGGAGAGCCGGGAACTGCTGCCGGCCCGGCGTACCGATCGGCACCGGGCGGTGATGAGCTTCGAGGCCCGCGAGGGCCACGGCGAACGCGGTTTCGACGGCCGTCCGGCCGGTGAGGTGAGCATCGCCGACCTGATCCCGGTCTCGCTGCGGATGGGGGTACTGCGGATCATCGTCGGTGAGGTCCGGTCCCGGGAGATCGTGCCGATGCTGCAGGCGATGACGACCAGCCGTGGCTCGATGTGCACCATCCACGCCCGTACCCCGTCGGGGGTCGGCGAGCGGATCGTCGAGCTGGCCCTGTCGCACGGCCGGGAGATGACCGTCGACCAGGCCCGCCGGATGGCCGGCAACGCCCTCGACCTGATCGTCTACGTCACCGTCGAGGACGAGACCGGCATCGGCGGACGCAAACACCGGTTCGTCTCGCACGTCGAGGAGGTGATCGGGGTCGGCGAGGGCGGTCGGATCGCCACCACCACCGTCTTCGGCCCCGGCGCGGACGGCCGGGCGGTTCCTCGGCACCTGCCGGAACGGATCCGCGAGCAGCTGCTGCGGGTCGGCTACGACGCCCGGATGCTGTCCCGCTACATCGAGGCCGGCGTCGGTGCCTGGCGTCGGCCACGGCACACCGTCCTGCGGGGGCAGCGGTGAACCTGCCCGCCAACATCGAGATCATCGCGGTCATCGCCGGCGCGGCCTGCATCGGTGGCCTGGTCCTCGCCGTCGTCGCGCTGATCGGCACCAGCCGGCCACCCGGGCCGCCGTCGCGCGCCGGGCTGCTGGTGCGTCGGCTCTGGCTGGGCTCCGGCGCCAGCCGCCGTGAGCAGCGCCAGCATCAGGCGCTGCTGGTCGCCGCCGGGCTGGTCGGCGCGTTCGCCTTCCTGATCACCGGCCTGCCGGTGGCCGGCATCCTGGTCGCGGTCGCCGTGCCGGGGGCGCCGTGGCTGTTCAGCGTCGGCAAGGCGGAGCGGCGGGCGATCGCCCGGATCGAAGCCGTCGGCGAGTGGACCCGCCGACTCAAGGATGTCTCCGGCACCGGCCAGGGCCTGCAGCAGGCAATCATCGGCACGGTCAGCACCGCTCCTGAGCAGATCAACCCGGAGGTACGGGATCTGGCGTCCCGGCTACAGGCCGGCTGGCTGGGCCGGACCGCGCTGCTGACGTTCGCCGACGAGATCGGCGACCCGGTCTGCGACCAGGTCGTGGCGGCGTTGATCCTGCACCTCACCGACCGGGGCGAGCGGCTCGGTGACGTCCTGGGGTCGATCGCGAACGCGGCCGCCGCCGAGGTCGCCACTCGCCGCGAGGTGGAGGCCAAACGCACCCAGCCCCGGTTCGCGGTGCGGTTCCTGACCGTGATGACCCTGCTGGTCCTCGGGTACGGGCTGGTCAACCCGGACTACATGGCGCCGTACGGCACGCCGACCGGCCAACTGGTCATGGTCGCGCTGGGCGGCCTGTTCGTCGCGCTGCTCGTCTGGGTGCGGCAGATGAGCATTCCGCCCCGACCGGCCCGGTTCCTCGCCGCCCCGGACCCCGACGAGGTGCTGTCATGATCCTCAACTGGCAGTTGACCGTCGCGGTGGTCAGTGGAGCGCTGGTCGGCCTCGGGTTGTTCCTGCTGCTGCGGGAGACCAGCCCGGCCACGCCGGCCCTCTCGCCGGCGTTGCGCCGGCTGCACCACACCCAGGGCCGGCCGGGTGTGGTCGCCGCCGACAGCGATCTGGCCTGGCTGACCGGCGTGGTCCGGTGGCTGCGGCCACCGCACAAGGAACTCGCCCTGCTCGGCCGGACCCCGGAGCAGTACGCCCTGTCGCTGCTGCTGTCGGCGTTGATCGGGCTGGTCGCGCCACCGGTGCTGGGCATGGCGCTCGGCGTGGTCGGCATCGACCTGCCGGTCGCCGTACCGGTGGCCGCCGGCCTGGTGCTGGCGACGGCGGCCGCGCTGATCGCCCACCAGGACGTGGTCAGCAAGGCCCGGCAGGCCCGGCGGGAGTTCAGCCGGGCGGTCTGCACCTATCTGGACCTCGTCGCGTTGCAGCTGTCCGCCGCGCACGGGCCGGTGCAGGCGTTGGAGCGGGCGGCGAAGGTGTGCGACGGCTGGGTCTTCGAACGGATCCGGGAGGCGCTGCGGCTGGCCCAGCTGCAGATGCATTCACCCTGGGACGAGTTGCGGGACCTGTCCGACCAGATCGGCGTACCGGAGCTCGGTGACGTCGGATCGATCATGCAGTCGTCGGGCACCGAAGGTGCCCAGGTGCACGAGACGTTGCGGAGCCGCGCCGACTCGTTGCGCGACCAGATCAGGACCGACAACCTGGCTCGGGCGGAGGCGGTCACCGGCCGGCTCGACATCCCGGGAGCATTCCTGGTTTTCGTCCTGATCGGATTCGTCCTCTATCCCTTCCTGGCCCGGATCTGACCGCCCGGCGGCCATCGGCCAGACCCCCGAAAGACATCCCAGGAGCTTGAATGTCAAGCAGCAGCCTTGCTGAGGTGATGCGACCACGCGGTCGCCTCGTCGTAGACGGTGCCGGTCTTCAGGCATCCGTGCAGGATGCCGACGAGCCGGTTGGCGAGTTGGCGCAGCGCGGCGTTGTAGCTGGCGCCGCGGGCACGTTGCCGGTCGTAGTAGGCGCGGGCACCCGGCGAGGCCTTCAACGCGGAGAACGCCTGGGTCATCAGGGCGTCGATGAGCCGGTCGTTGTGGACGAACCGGGCCGCGACGGTCCTCTTCTTCCCGGACGCGCGGGTGATCGGGCTGGTCGCGGCGTAGTTCTTCCGGGCCTTCGCGGTGGCGTAGCGGTCGTGGTCGTCACCGAACTCGGCGAGCACCCGGGCGCCGAGGACGGCACCCAGTCCGGGCTGGGACAGGATGATCTCAGCGTCCGGGTGCCGGCCAAAATGGTCCTCCACCTGCCCTTGCAGGGCCTTGACCTGCTCGTTGAGAGTGACCAGCAGGGCGACCAGGGCGCGCACCGACGCGGCGTAGGCGGTGGTGACCACGGCCGGCTGGCCGAGGTGCTCGGCACGCAGCACCGCCTGGATCGACGCGGCCTTGGCCGCGACGTCACGGCGCCGGGCCCGTTTGAGAGCGGCGCTGATCTGGCTGATACTCAGCCGGGCGGCGCTGGCCGGATCAGGGGCCTTCGCGAGGAGTTGCAGGGTGTCAGCGGCGTCGAGGTCCTCGAACGCCTCCAACGCCGCAGGGAAGTACTCCCGCAGCGCGTGCCGCAGCCGCTGCACAGCACGGGTGCGTTCCCAGATCAGCGTCTTGTGCATCCGGGTGACGACCTTGACCGCCTCGGCGTCCGCCGAGTCTCCGGCCATCGGGCTCAGTTGGTGCGAGTCGGTGCGCACCATGTCGGCCAGCATGTGCGCGTCGGCGGCGTCGCTCTTGGCCCGGGACACCGCCAGACGTTCCCGGTAGCGGGCCGCCTGCAACGGGTTGACCGGGTACACCGTGTACCCGGCGGCGACCAGCGCCTGCACCCACGGGCCCCGATCGGTCTCGATACCGATCTTCACCTGAGCAGCAGCAGCGTCGGCGTCGATGTCGTCGCCGAGCGCCGTGCCGATCATCGCGTGGAGCCTGGTGATGCCGGCGATGCCCTCGGGCAGCCTCGCCTTGGCCAGCCTGCGGCCGGAGGCGTCCATGAGCTCGACGTCGTGGTGGTCCTCCGCCCAGTCATCTCCTATGAACAGCAACGTCTCTCCCGCCTATTGAGTCGATCACCGCTGGTAGCCAGGAGGAGAACCATCAGCGACCTAATGAAGCAGTGCTCACGCCGCGACCGGGCGGGCACGACATCCCATCAGCGATCAACTCTCCACACCGACCAGCCGGGGCACGATCTTTCGTCAGGACTCGACGTCCAGGAACCCGGAGTGCTCACCGGCTGGCGGCTACCTACCCACCAGGAGTTTGCCGGATGGCTCACTCCCAGAACTCATTAGGACACCCACCATGCAGATATTCGCCCGCCTCTACCTCGCGGTGGCCGACCGGATCGGCGAGCTGCGCGGCGCCGACGAACGGGACAGGGGCGACAGCCCGGTCCCCACCGCAGTGATCATCGTCGGCCTGGCGCTCGTCGCGATCGCCGTCCTCGCCTGGGCGTCGAACCTCGCGTTCGACTTCATGAACGCCAACCCGGACCCGTCGAGCGACCTGCCGGACTCGGGCAACTTCCCGGGCGGCGGCGATTGATCGGCGACATGTGCCGTCACTTCGCCGGCCGGGCGGGCCGGACCATCCCCACCCCGGTGGTCCGGCCCGCCCCCACCCCGGTGGTCCAGCCTGCCCGGGACCGGGGCGCGGCGCCGGTCGAGTTGGCCATCCTGTTGCCGGCGATCCTGCTGCTGCTGTTCGCCTCGATCCAGGTCGCCGCGCTGTTCCTGGCCCGTACCGTGGCGTTGAGCGCCGCCCAGCAGGCGGTCACCGCCGAACGCGGCTACGACGCGTTGGGCAGCGGCAACGCCGACACCGGGGTGGGTGCGCAACGCGCTGCCGCGTTCCTCGCCGACGCCGGCGACTGGCTCGCCCCGGACCCGCTGCCGGCGCCGTCGGTCGGCCCGGACGGGCGGTACGTGTCGTACACCGTCAGCGGTAAGGCACTGTCGCTGGTGCCGGGCGTGACGTTCACCGTCAGCGAGACCGCCAACGGCGAGATCGAGCGGTTCGAGCAGGTCGCGGGAGGCTGATCGTGCGGCGACGCCATGCGGGTTCCGGCCAGGGCTCCGGCCAGGGCTCCGGCCGGGGCCGCGACCGGGGGTCCGTCTCGGTGGAGGTGGCCATCCTGACCCCGGCGTTCCTGCTGCTGGTCGTCGTCGCCTGGGTGACCGGGCGGACCGTGCTGGCCCGCAACGCCCTGGACGCGGCGGCGCACGACGCCGCCCGCGCCGCCTCCATCTCCCGGTCCGTGGCCGAGGCGCAGACCAACGCCGAGTACGCCGCGCAGCAGCGCCTCGACTGGGAGGGCATCGCCTGCACCGGGGAACCGGCCGCCGACTTCGCCCCGAACGGGGTGGACACCCTGACCAATGCGTTCGCCACCGCGCCCGGCAGCACCACCGCGCTGATCCACGTCCGGGTGAGCTGCACGGTCCAGTTCGGCGACCTGGGGCTGCCCTGGGTGGCGCAGGACCGGCTGCTCAGCGCCGACTTCCGTTCCCCGCTGGACCGCTACCGGGGGCGGGGATGAGCCGCCAGCGGCCGGGCGGAAGCCGCCAGCAGCCGGGCGTCGACGGCGGTGCGTACGATCACCGCGACGCGGGGCGGGTGAGTGTCTTCCTCGCCGTGGCCTTCCTCGCCGTGGCCACCGTCCTCGGGATCACCGTGGACGCCGCCGGCAAGTACCGCACCAAGCAACGGGCGGACAACCTGGCCGCTGAGGCGGCTCGCACCGGCGGGCAGCAGATCGACATCGGTCTGGCGGTCAGCGGGGAGGGCCAGTTCATCGACGTCCCGGCGGCCACCGCCGCAGTCGACCACTACTTCGACGACCTGCCCGGGGTGACCGGGTACACGGTCGAGGTCGCCCCCGATCAGCAGCAGATGACGGTGACCGTCGACATGACCTACGAGACCACCATGCTCAGCCTCTTCGGTTTCCCGCCGGGGATCCCGGTGACCGGGCAGGCCACCGCCGTGCTCCGGACCGACCCGTGACGGGAAGCTGACCCCTCGAGAGGAGCGGCACAATGCGCGCGACCCGCGTTTCCCCCGTCCGGCGGCTCGGGCAGGTCCTCACCGGCCTGGGTGCGCTGACCGTCCTGTTGATCCTGCTCGCCGGCGCACCGGTCGCGCTGATCGCGTTCGCCGGCAACCCGCTGCCCGACCACCTGCCCGGCATCGACGAGATCGGCACCGCGCTGACCAGCCGCGACGGTGGACAGTTGTTCATCCGGGTGTTGGCGGTTGCCGGCTGGTTGGGCTGGGCGACGTTCCTGCTGTCGGTGCTGGTGGAGGTGCCGGCCCGACTGCTGCGCCGGCCGGCGCCGAAGCTGCCCGGCATGGGCCGGCAGCAGCGGGTCGCCGCCGCACTGGTCGGATCGATCTCGTTGATCCTGGTCGCCGGTCCGGCGGCGGCGTTCGCCGCACCGGGGCCGGTCGAGGCGACCTCGGCGGCGGCGGTGGTGGGCACCGGGTTCGGCAGCGCCCCTGAGCTTGCCGCGCCCGCCGGCCAGCAGGCGACACCGAACCAGCTCGTCGGTGCCAGCGGGCGGTCCGCCGCGCCGGCACCGGCCGCAGTCGGCTCGCCGGCCCCGCTGGTCTCGCCAGCGGCGTTGCACACGCTCGCCGCAGCCCCCACCGGACCGGGCGCCGACGGCACAGCGCCGACGGATCAGCCGGACCAGCCGGCGGAGTCGGCCGTGTACCGGGTCGCCAAGGGCGACTACCTCGGCCACATCGCCGACCGCTACCTCGGCGGGTTCAGTGACTACCGGGAGCTGGCCGACCTCAACGAAATCGACGACCCGGACCGGATCCGGGCCGGCCAGCTGCTGCGGTTGCCGGCCGAGGTGACGGACACCGGTGTACGGCCGCACGCCACCGGCACGGTCGTCACCCCGGCGGTGACGTCCACGACGGAACAGCCCACGCCGTCGCAGCCGACGCCGGAGCAGCCGGCGGCTCCGCAGACCCCGCCGCCGGTCGATGTACCGTCAGATGCCGACCGCCCCGCCTGGCAGGTGGACAACGACGCCACCGGCAACCTCGGCGGCGGCGTCTCCGCCGGCCGGTCCGGCCCGGAGCAGAACCTGAACCGTCCACTCGCGGTGACCGCGGTGATCACCGCAGCGAGCATCGTCGGCGCGCAGATCGGCACCATGCTCGGGTTGAAACGGCGTACCGCCGGAACGTCCGGCGAGACCGGCCGGCACCGCCGCGACCGGAACTGACCCGGGCCGGCACCGCCGCGACCGGGGCTGACCTGAGCCGGCACCGCCGCGACCGCGCCGGTCTCCGGCTGCTCAGCCGCCGCCCGGCCGGAGCTGCCGCTTGTCCGGCTTGCCGCTCGGCCCGACCGGCACCACGTCGATGAAGGTGACGGTACGGGGCCGGCTGGCCTGGCCGAGCCGACCGGGTGTCGGACGTGCCGGTCGACCTGGCAACCGTCGTCGAGAACGCGGTCCTCGCCGAGAGCGACCGGGCACAGGAGTACGGCGTGGTCATCGCCCTGGACCGGTCGGACGGTCCGCTGCCGGTGGCCGGGGTCTCCTCGGCGCTGCGCAGGGTGGTGTCCGACCTGCTGACCAACGCGTTGCGGCATTCCCGACCGGGCGGGCGGATCGACGTCGCCGTCTGCCGTGCCGCTGCCGGCGACACGATCAAACTGACCGTCGCAGACACCGGCGACGGCTTCGACCCCGACGAGCGCATCTTCGACCGGTTCCATCGCGGAGCCGGGTCGGACCGGCTGCACATCGGCCTGGGCCTGGCGCTGCTGCGCGAGGTGGTGACCGCGCACCGTGGCACCATCGAGGCCGCCGGCCACCCCGGTGCCGGTGCGAAGTTCACCGTACGGTTGCCGGCTGCCGCGGCACTGCCGGGTCAGGGCAGCTGGGCCTGCACGACCCCGGCCACCACCCGGCTGCGCAGCACCTGCTGATCAGTGGCGGCCGGGCCGTGGGCGACGGTGCCGTCGGTGAGCCGGAACGCGCTGCCGTGCCACGGGCAGACCACACAGGCGTGGCCGTCCGCGCTGATCACCTCACCCTGGTCGAGGGGGCCGTTCTGGTGGGCGCAGTGGGCCAGCAGCACCGTGACGTCCTCGCCGTGCCGGTAGACCAGCACCGGCACGTCGTCCACCTGCCGGCTGATCATTCCCGCTTCGGGCAGGTTGGCGAACTCGGCGATCGGGTGCCAACCGGCGGAGATCCGATGCAGCTCGGGCACCGCGTGGTTGACCCCGGCGGCCTGCTTGTAGGCGAGATGACCGCCGAGGAAGCCGCCGGCACCGACCGCGGCGAGGCCGAGGAATCCGAGCGTACGGCCGGTCTGGTGCCGGCCGCGTAGCCGGGCGACCAGCGATCCGGTGTAGCAGGCCACGCCGACGGTGTTGGCGATCGCGTGCACCAGACCGATCCGGCGCTGCTCGCGGGACAGGCTCGCCCAGTCGTTCGCCCCGGTGACCGCCGCCGGGATCGCGGCGGCGGTGCCGACGCCGACCAGGGTGGTCGCGGCCCGTCGCTGGCCGGGCAGCATGTCGAGTACGGCGGCGCTCAGCCAGGCACCCATCGGCACCTGGATCAGCACCGGGTGCAGTGGATGCCCCAGCCACACCCCGTGCAGCAGGTCGCGGACCCGTTCGTTGCTGATCCGCCGCTGGACGCCTTGTTGCAGCCGGTCGCCGATCCGGTCCAGCCCGGTCGCCTGCTCGATCTTCATCAACAGTGCCCGCATCGTCCCGACGTTCCCGCCAGACGCACCACCAAACTTCGACGGTCTTGCGTATGACGAGCCAGCTGGAGCTCTACGGAACGCGGTCCGTCGCGTCGAGGTAGCTGCGGAGTAGCGCCCGGTCGGCGGCAGATCCGGATGCACTTACTACGGGTGTTCCTGATCAAGGTTTCTCTTTGCTTCCAAGTTGCCGCTGGGACCGCTCGGCGACCTCCCCGGACACCCTACCCATCATCGATCTTGCCCGGCCGAGAGCCTGCATACCGAAACGACCAGCGGCACCCACACCCTCCGCCCCAGTTTCAAAAACCTTGCCCTTCACCTCAGCGCCGGTATCGAGAACCCTGGCGCCCACCTCGGACCCGGTCTCAAGGACCTTGTCGCGCGCTTCCACAGCCGCGTCGAGCCATCGCCGGGCATCCCAAGACCGGCCGTCGCGTTCAACGCCGAGCCTGCTGTTGAACTCGACGACAATCGTTGCGACGTGATTGGTCGACCGCACCACGGCGCGCGATGATGTCGGGTTGAGTAGCACCTTCGCGTTGGCGGTGCCGGCGGCCGCGTCCATCCGGGCCATCAGGCGCTCGGTGGTACGGAAGATGAGCTCGAGGCGCTTCTGCCGGGCGATCCGGATGGCGAAGCGATGTTCTTCCAACTCATACGCGGACGCGCCCAGCACGCGATCGAGTTCGAGCACGGCGACCGCGTCTTGGAGTTGGAAGCAGCGGGCCAGGACAGCGAGCCACTCCTGGACCTTGATCTCGGCTTCCTTCGACGTCGTGGCCAGGTCACCGACGTTTGCGGTCTCGAGTCTTTCGGCGATGGCATCGAGCTGCCGCAACGCGTACGCCTGGGTCCGAGCCAGTGGCACCGGCGTTGCCTGCACCTTTGACCAGGTGACCTCGGAAACCCTGCCCACTTGCTCCCGGATCGTCAGGGCCTCGTCGATGACGAGCTCTACCCCGACCATGTCGGCCACCACCGCGTCGGTCTGAGCGCGGAGCACGGCGTCGACTTTCGCGTCGATCACGGCGAGATAGTCGGTGATCTCGTCCATGCTCTGTTTCATCGCGAGCTGTGCCATGAGGCCGGCGGCACCGGTCAGGATCGCCGGGTTCGTCAGCATCGCGCTCGGTGTCTGCACGATCTCGAGCAGGCCGGTGATCCTGCCGTGGTCGGTCAGCACGGCACGGCTGAGACCGTTCTCCGAGCCGCTCATCAGGTTGTACTTCTTCATCGCCTGGGCGGACTCCGCAGACAGTTGGACCCATCGGCCGGACTGCTCGGAGATCTCAGCCCCGGCTTTGGCGATCTTGGATCCGGCACCGAGGGCGCCGCTGAGCCGTTTCAGCCCGAGGTCTTTCGACGGCAGCCGCTCCGCAGTGAGGAAACGATCGACAGCCGTCGGGTGCCCGATGACCGCCAGGCCATCGCCGTCACTGATCAGCTGAATCTCGTTCTCCAACGCATTGCTCCTTGAAGTAGGGTACGGATCGGCATCACGCTATGTCGTCTTCACCAGCCTTACCATGGTCCGCTCGTCTCGATTCCCTCGGAAGTGGACGATGTCTTGCAGGTACGCCTGCCTTGAGCTACGGCGCTCGTACTACTCGCGGTGACTTTCTGACGGCGACGACGCGCTGATCTCGGCCTGTGTGGCGTCGGCCGGTATGGGAGGTCCAACCAGGGAGCCTGACGGCCCCCGGTTGGCTGGCCTGCATGGGCGGCGACAGCTCCGGAGCTGTCTAGCTCGGTCACGGGTCGGAAAGTCGGGTCGATCAGAACGACACGATGATGCCGACCATCGGGGGGCGGCGTACCCGGAGCAGGCGAGCGAACCAGTTCCCTGCCCGTGCCATGAAGTACCGGCGGGCCAGTAGCTTGCGGGCCAGCGCCGTCCCGTCGCCGTCCAGTAGCCGGGCCGTTCCCGTCACACTCGGCGCGTCCGGTGCCACCGCCCCGCGTAGGGAACACGGCTGCACCCGAACGTGCGGGTTGTTCCGGATTCGTTTGACCTTGCCCGAGCCCGCTTCGGTCACGATCCAGAGTTCGCCACCGTGCGGTACGTGCCAGACCGGTGTGGCCACCGGGGCGCCGTCCTTGCGGTAGGTGGTCAGGCTGACGTACCGGCTACTGGCGATCTCATTGGCCGCGGTCACCAGGCCAGCGTAGCGAGTCGTGTCCGGGCCGCGCCCGCTGATCAAGCAGACATGCAGCCCGTCGAAAGTGGTCATCCGCTGGTCAGAGTGCGGCGGCGACGCAGGAGGCGACGAAGAGCACCTGCAGTAGCGTGCGCGGAACCAGGGGCGTGACCGGCCGATCGGCAATCTTCAGCTGACGCCGCGCCGCCGACACGTTGGCTGGGAACATCGCCAGGAGGAGGAGCGCGAGACAGATCGCCGCGACCGGTGCGGTCGACGGGAACGCTAGGCCGACGGCTCCGACCAGCTCCAGAACCCCGGTGATGGTGACCAGCAGCGGTGCCCGGGGCAGCCGAGGTGGCACCATCGCGATGAGCGAGTCGCGCCGCTTCGCACTGAAGTGGGCCACACCGGTCAGCACAAACATGAGGGCCAGTCCGCCACGCAGCGCCGGCTGCCAGCCGTCGAGCGCGTCGATGCCGAGCAGTCCAGCCATGCGCAGGACCAGCCAGCCGCCGATGAGGGCGATCAGGGGAGCCATCGTGTACCTCCATGACTTGTCACTGACAAGATATCGTCCAGGGCGGACATCTTGTCAATGACAAGTTTGGCTTGCCGCATGAGTCCGTACCCTGACGGAAGGCCGAGAAGAGCAGAGCATCGCGTACCGACAATCTCCCGCCTGAGCTCGGCCTGGACCTATCGGCCGCCGCCCGAGCTTGACCCGGAGCACGGGTCGTGCCGTCCTGCCTCGCAAGGTGGTGGCCAGTTCATCGACCAGGGTCGCCTTGTCGGCCGCGGAGGGGGCCGCGGGGAGGGGCACGTCCGCAAACCGTTCGCGGAGGTGGCCGTCGTCGTCCTGCGACGACTCGACACCATCGGCAAGGTCGTGCCTCGATTGCCGCCTGTGACTCGGTGTGACGCCCGACGGCGGCAGATGCGGATGCTTCATCAGAGGCTGCCTCACCGCGAGGACTACGGTGGTGGTGTGCAGATTCCCCATCTCGGTACGGTGACGAAGACCGCCGAGCCGGGCTGGTATCGCAGTGCGCCGATACCGGTGCCGGTGTTGGGCGGTGGGTCTTGCCGCATCCGGGTCGACGGCTACGACGACGACCCGGCGCAGGAGGACTTCCACGCCGCGATTCGCAACTTCCTCGCGCTTGACCGATCGGCGTTGGCGGTGGCTGCGCCATCGATCTACGCCTACTACCGCGATGTCGCGGATGACCTCCTGGCCGCCGGCGACGACGAGTGGCACGTTGAGATCAGCGGCCCCGACGAGGTCCTGGCCCATGTCCAGCTTGGCAACGAGCCGATCGTCGTGCGCGACCCCTACGACGATCGCCGCGTCTATGTCTCGATCGGGGGCGAGTGTGCCTGGGAACCTGAGCACGGCCTGCAGATCGTGTTCCGCGACGGTGTCACAGTGACCAAGGTGGGACCGTACGATGGACACCTCACCAACTCGGCCGCCTACGCCGACGACGAACTCGATGGCGTCGTCTACCACAGTTCCCGGTAACGGTGTAGCTGGACCCGCCTGCGCTCGACGCACCCGAAGCGCTCCGGGTACGCCGATCTCGGCTGGGCCGACACCACGTCGGACACCGCTGGTGGCCGCTGGACGAACTGATCAGCAGCACGGACGCCGTCTACCCCCTCGGATCCCCTGAACGCCCGATCCGCAGCAGATCCAGACAGCAGCGGCAGGTCGGCGAGTTCAAGGTCATATCCGCTGGCCCGGTAGCCCGTCCATGAGCGATTCTCACCGGTACGATGCGCCGGTGGAAATCTTGGCGCAGATGCGGTCCGTAACCACGCTCGAACGGTTGCTCTGCCATCCCAGGCTGCCGTTGATAGCCGGTTGGGAGACCGAACGCCCGGCGATCCGGATCTGGGAGTACACGGTCGGGCAGTTGCGCGAGGTTGGCGGTGTCGGTGCAGATTCGGCCGTCTACGACGCCCCCGACTATGCCCGGCGCAAGCGGACACCCTCCGCCGCCTGGCATCCGGACGAGCCGCAGCTGATCGTAGCGGACGGTAACAGTACGGCCTGCTGGACTCCTTTGGGCATCACCACAATCGATGGCGTTCCGCCGACTGAGTACCAACGGGAAGTGGCATTCGGTCCGGACGGTCAGACGCTCTGGTTGTCGCCCAGCGGCGGAGAGAACGGCTGGGAGTCCTCCATCGCGCTCGACCTCGCCTCCGGCGCAACCGCAGTCGGCCCGCGCTGGGACACCGGAGTCGCGGCGTATCCGGGCGGTGGCCTCTTAGCCACTCTACAAAGCGAGCAGGGTGCCACGCTGGTGCTCTTCTCTCGGGATGAGCCGGTGCTGCGGCCATTGCGGCGGGTGTTGGTCCTCGACTGCGACGGATACGAGACACCTATCTTCAGCCCGGATGGGCGGTATTTCGTAGTGCGGGGCAACGCCTACGAAGAATCGCTGGAGGTGTTCGAGTTTCCTTCGCTGCGTCGCGTTCTCGGCCTGACACTCGGGGACCCAAGTCCGGAGTACCCGTACCCGCAGGAGCGGGTGGACAATATGCGCGCCTGGTCGCGCCACAACGTCGCGTTCGGGCCAGCTCCGGGTGTTCTCTGGATCGGTACGCCGGAGGGTGCCGTCATCGAGTTCGAGATCGACGGGAAACGGGCGGCCGAGTTTGATGCGCTGCCCGGGTCGATGGTGACGGCCCTGGCGGCCGCCGCTACAGGCGAGTTGATCGTTGCCGGCCGCGACGGCACGCTTCTGGTGCTGTCGGGGGGACGGGCCGGCCCAGCCGAGGCATCAACCGCCGCAGTAACCGAGTTCCTTGCCGGCACCTCTGAGGCTTCGGTCATCGACATGAACCAACTTGACCTCACCGATGGAAACCGGATCTGGCAGCCCAGCGATCTGCAAACGGTCACCGACGCATCAGACAGCGACCCGTCATGGCTGAAGATCCGGGCTGCCATGAACCGGCTTACCTAACCTCAACGCGAAGACGTCGCGCCGAGTTGCGCATCGCGGTTTGGTGGTCGGCAGCGAGAAACGACATCACCATCGGCGTGGGCTGTGGTCGGGTCGCGCAAACGATTGCCAGCGGGGCACCTGTACGAACATCGGGATGATCAGCTGTGCTGATCTCGGCGCGTCCGGAGCCGGCAGCTGGCACCGCCATCACCCGTTGGGACGATCGGTTCGCGGCGTGAGCGGATCTCGCTGTACCGCCCCGGCACCGTCGACCGCCGGAGCAGCGCGTGGTGGCAGGTTCAGATCCGGACGCCCGCGATCGGCGACGCTGCTTCGAGTGGAGGGCTCAGGCACGTTACTCGCGCGAATAACGTGCCTGAGCCCTCCACTCGACGGCGCACCGAGACTCGGGACCGAGACTCGATAGACCGAGATGCGCGATTTGCGGTCACGCTACGCCAGCGGTCCGGCGGGCGTACGGGACGGCTCCATCCCCTGAGACCAGGGCCGGCGCTTCTCGATATTGTCGGCGGAGGAGTGGTAGGCGCGGCTGGTCAGTGGTGGTGCTTGGCCAGCTCGACGAAGGAGCGCCAGGCGGACGGGCCGAAGGCCAGGGTGCCGCCGTCGCGGTCCTTGGTGTCCCGGACCAGCACCCGGCCGGGCAGGTTGTCGGCCACCTCGACGCAGTTGCCGGATGAACCGTTCGACCGCGACGACTTCCGCCATGCTGGTTCATTGATCACTGGATCATCCTTAACATCAGGTCTCGGGTCTGGTCGGCGGACAGCGCCAACTCGTTGACTGCCTCCCAGACTAGTTCCAGTTCGAGTACGTCACCAGCGGTGGTGGCGACGCGTCCACGCAGCAGATCGTCCAGATAGCCGACCCGCCTCCCGTCGCTCATGGTGGCCAACGCCAGCGGGCCACCGAGGCCAGCGTGGAGGCCGGCCGACTCGGGGACCGCACGGATTCGGATGTTCGGCCGGTGCCCGAGGTCGACCAGGTGGGCAAGCTGGTCCTTCATCACCTCGCGCGGACCACGACGCAACGCGGTCTCCTCGACCAGGGCCACCAACTCCACCGGGGGATCGCGGTCCAGCACCGCGCGCTGCCGCGTTTGACGGGTCGCGATCACCTCCTCGAACCGGACCCGGTTGGACGGCACGGCAGCGAAGACCTGCCGCATGTACGCCTCGGTCTGCAGCAGCCCAGGAACCAGGGTCGGCTCCCAGGCCCGCAGCAGCACCGCGCGTCGCTCGTGGTCGACCCAGGAGCGCAGCCAAGGTTGGCGGTCCTCTCTGCCCTCTCTCGACAGCTACTGAAGCTGGTCACCGGAGTTCAGTAACTTGTCGAGATCCTTCGCGGTGTCCTCCTTGGGCACCAGCCGGCCGGTCTCGAAGCTGGCGATGAGCGACTTCGACACGCCTACCGCTTTGGCCAGCTGGGTCTGGTTCATGCGCTGGGAAAGCCGGAGCCGCCGAAGCTCTACAGGCAGTTCAGTCATGTTTATAACCTCCAATAACTCGGGCTCATCTTTACCTCTGCGATTTTCATATTGCCCTATGTTCGGGCAGGAGTCCAGGGTGGATCACGACAAGAGATTGATTCGATGAGTGAGGGGGTCGACGGTGGAGGTGGGGGCGCTCGTCGGGGCGGCGCTGCTCGGCTTCTGCGCCGGGCTGTGGTCGTTCAAAGTGAAATCCAGATGGTGCCCCAGCTGCGGGCGTGCGACCTGGCCGATGGAGCGGGGCGCCGACGGTGTCCAACGGCCACGCGGCGATGGAAGGCCCGATGGGTAGCCGGCTGCTGCGGACGCCGGAGCCGAAACCAGGGGACGTGCTGTTGATCGGCCAGGAAGCGAGCATGCAGTTCGCCGGCGACCGGAGAATTCGATTTCGCGTGATCTCGGTGGACCGGAAACCGACCTACGACGGCTGGGTCTGGCTCACCGGCTACGTCATAGACGAACGCGGGTACGCAGCCGAGCGGCGGGAGATATTCGTGCAACGCGACGGACTCTACCGACTGGCCAAACAGCAGTCGACATAGCAATTGATCAAGGAGATAAAAGATGATCACCGAGATGGTACGTGACTGGTGGCTGCGCTGGCTCGACTGGCGCTCCGGCCGGTCCACGGCGTCCAGGCGACTCGAATACCTGCGCCGCGAACGGCACGGACAACACCAACGCGGCCGTACGACGGCCCGGCACCGTCGACTCGACGGAAACCGGGGACGCCACTGGTCGACGGAGGCTACCGTCCTGGTCCCGACGCTGCGTCCACTGATGACCTACGGCCAGCAACTCGGCTACCGGCTGCCGCCGCACCGGGTGAGCTGACCGGCGGGGTCCCGCCGGATGATGAGTGGAGGGTGCTGGATGATCAGGGCAGGGCGCGGCTGGTCGCGACGGCGGCGTACCGGGCGGTGCTCGGCTTCGGGGTCCGAGCGAACGTCTCCCGGTCGACGATGTGCAGGCCGAAGTGGAAGCGGTAGCCGGCGGCCCACTCAAAGTTGTCCAGCAGCGTCCAGTGGCAGTAGCCGAGCACCGGGACGCCGTCGTCGATCGCGTCGAGCAGGCCGGCCAGCGACGGCTCGATGAAGGCCGCCCGCAGGGCGTCGTCGTCGACACCGACGCCGTTTTCGGTCACGAGGACCGGCACCCCGCTGACCTGGTACGCGTACCGCACGGCACCGCCGAGTGACGTCGGGTCGATTGCCGAGCCCAGCTGGTGCAGGGTGGCCCCGGGCGGCGGCGGCAACATCCGGTCCGCGTCGTAGACGGCACTCTCGTAGTTCTGGATGCCGATGAAGTCGTCGGCGCTGGCCAGCCGCAGCCAGCGGTCGTACAGCTCGGCGCGCTTGCGGTCGCGCAGCGTGGCGTCGTCGCCGGTCACCCGGTCGTCGACGATGGCGATGGACAGCCCCACCGGCAGGTCGGGCCGCCTGGCCTTGATCGCCGTACGGGCGGCGAGATGACCGGCCGTCATGCCGTCGCGCATCGCGTCGAACTCCTCCGGCAGCATGATGTTGCTGACCCGGTAGCGGGGCACCCTGGCCGCGGCGCCGGCCGCCTCCAGGGTGGCCCGCTCCAACTCCCGCACCGACTCCGGCACGTCCGCCCAGGACAGCAACTGCGGCAGGTTCGGCTCGTTGAGGGTGACGGCCATGGTGATCCGGTCACCGAAGTGGCGCATCACCTGGTCGCAGTAGCGGGCGAACAGCTCGGGAGCGGCCGGGTCCAGCCAGCCGCTGCGCGCGGCGAACCAGTGCGGGCAGGTCATGTGGTTGAGCGTCACCACCGCGGCCAGGCCCCGCCGCGAGCAGCTGTCGACGATCGCCGCGTAGTGGTCCAACGTCTCGGTGGAGAAGCTGCCCTCCTCTGGCTCGACCCGGGCCCACTCCACGGAGAACCGGAAGGCACCCAGCCCCATCGCCTGCACCAGGTCGAGGTCCGTCCGCCACAGCTGCCAGCTGTTGCAGGCCCGGCCGGACCGCTCGGCGAAGACCGTCGGCGCGACGTTCTCCAGGAACCAGGTGTCGCTGCTGGTGTTGTCACCCTCGGTCTGGTGACCGGAGGTGGCGACACCGAAAAGGAAGCCGTCCGGGAAGCATCTCATGGATGGACATCATTCCGTGGCCGGCTCAAGATCACATGACGAAGAACTGGGATGCCACCGGCGTGTCGCCCGAACTTTCGTCAAGTGATCATGGAGTCAAGTGATCATGGAGTCAGGTGAGCTGCTGTACGGCGGACTGGATGGCGCGGTGCACCGTCGGGTACGCGTAGATCATGTGTCGCAGGCTGGTCAGCGGCACTTCACCGTGCACCGCCACGGCGAGCGCGCCGAGCACCTCGCCGCCGGTCGGTCCCGCCGAGGTCGCCCCGACCAGCACCCCCCGGTCGGCGTCGGCGACCAGCTTGATGAAACCGTCGTTACCCGGCCCATGGATCCAGCCACGCGACGACTCGGCGACGTCGGTCACCGCCACCGCGACGTTCACGCCCTGCTCGCGGGCCTGGCGTTCGGTCAGGCCGACCGCGCCGATCTCCGGGTCGGTGAAGGTGACCCGGGGGACCGCCCGGTACTCGGCCGCCGGCCCGCCCTGGTCGAGGATGTCGCGCACCGCCACGTCCGCCTGGTACATGGCCAGGTGGGTGAAGGCACCGTGGCCGGCGACGTCACCGACCGCCCACAGCCCGTCGGCGCCCGGCATCCGTTCGTCGGCGACCCGCATCCGCTCGTCGACCGGCAGGTGCCGGGCCGCCGGGTCCAGTCCGACGGTGTCGAGGCCGAGTCCACCGAGGTCGCTGCGCCGACCGGTGGCGACCAGCAGCCGCTGCCCGCTCTCCGGGCCGCCCTGCGACAGGTGTACGGCGAAGGTGTCGTCGCGGTGCTCGACCCACTCGGCGCGGCTGCCGAGCCGCAGCCGGATCCCGTCGTCACCGAGGGCGCGGGCGGCCAGCGCCGACGACTCCGGCTCCTCCCGGGACAGCAGCCGCTCGCCGGGCTCGACGACGGTCACCCGTACGCCGAACCGGGCGAAGACCTGGGCCAGCTCCAGCCCGATCGCGCCACCGCCGAGCACGACCAGCGACTCAGGCAGCTCGGTGACCTCGATCGCTTCCTTGTTGGTCCAGTACGGCGTGCCGGACAGTCCGTCGATCGGCGGCACCACCGGCACGGTGCCGGTGGCGAGCACCACCCCTCGGCGGGCGGTGAACACCTGCCCGTCGACGTCGACCCGCCGGGGTCCGGTGAGCCGGGCGGCACCGTGCAGCACCCGTACCCCTTTGCCGGTGAGCCGGTCGACGGCGGCCGTGTCCGACCAGTCGGCGGTGGCCTCGTCGCGGATCCGTCGGGCCACCGGCGTCCAGTCCGGACGGATGTCGGCGGTGCCGGCCAGGCCGTCGATCCGGCGGCCCTCAGCGAGCGCGTTCGCCGCCCGGATCATCATCTTGCTCGGTACGCAGCCCCAGTACGGGCACTCGCCGCCGACCAACCGGCGCTCCACACCGACCACGTCCAGCCCGGCCTGGCTGAGCCGGCCGGCGACCTCCTCACCGGCCACGCCCAACCCGACGACGACGACGTCCACCTGTTGCGGCTCACTCATCCGGCCAGCATGTCACCACCGCCGGCAACCCGCCGACCGGGCGGCCCGCTGACCGGACGCCGACTCAGCGGTCCGACAGTGGCGGCGGGTAGTCCAGGCCGGCGCGGACGGCGAGCGGCAGTCGCCACGGTTCGTGCACCGCCGCCCCGGTGACGCCGGCCAGCTCCGGCACCCACCGCCGGACGTACTCGCCGGCCGGGTCGAAGCGGTGCGCCTGGCGCAGCGGGTTGAAACCCCGGTGCGGGCGGGTGTCGTTGCCGGTGCCGGCGACCCACTGCCAGTTGCCGGAGTTGTTCGGCAGGTCGCCGTCGAGCAGCCAGCGGCCGAACCAGCTGAGGCCGTCCCGCCAGTCCAGGCCGAGCTCCTTGGTGAGGTACCCGGCGGTGATCAGCCGGGCGCGGTTGTGCATCCAGCCTTGCGCCCGCAGTTGCCGCATGCCGGCGTCGACGATCGGCACCCCGGTGCGCCCGGTCTGCCAGGCGTCGAGGGCGTCGGCGTCGTAGCGCCACTGCTCGGCGGCCCCGCGCCGGTACGCGGTGGTCGCCAGGTCGGGGAAGGCGTTCGCGACCTGGTAGTGGAAGTCCCGCCAGCACAGTTGCCGGACGAACGGGCCGGCGCGGTCCCCGGCGGCGGTGGCGACCTCCAGCGGCGACAGACAGCCGAACCGCAGGTAGGGGCTGAGCCGCGAGGTGGCGTCACCGGCCAGGTCGTCGTGGCTGTCGCCGTACCGATCGAGGCGGCTGTCGCCGTACCGGTCGAGGTCGGCCAGCCAGTCGTGCAGCCGGCGCCGCCCGGCGGTCTCGCCCCCGGCGGCGGCCTGTGGCGACTCGCCGTCCGGCAGGGCCGGCAGCCGTCCGACGGCGGGACCGCCGGGCAGCCGGATCCGGTCCGGAGCGGCGCACCCGGTACGCCAGTCGGCGCCGGCCCAGGCCCGGAAGTACGGCGTGAAGACCTTGTAGTGGTCACCGTTGGTCGGGGTCAGCGCGCCCGGGTCGACGACGGTCAGCCCAGGGAAGGCGCGGTACGCGACGCGGTGCCGGTCGCATTCGTCGCGGAGTCGCCGCTGCCGGTCCCGGGCGTAGTGGCTGACGTCGGCGGAGACGGTGACGCCGTCGGCGTCGACCTCGCGCGCGAGCCGAATCGTCTCGGTGACCGGGTCGCCGCGGCGGATCAGCAGGTCGCCGCCGAGCCCACGCAGGGTCGCCCGCAGGTCGGCGAGGCTCTGGTGCAGGAACCGGTCGCGGTTGGCCGACCGGCCCGCCAACCGTGGGTCGAGGACGAACAGCGGCACCACCTGTTCGGCGGTGGCGCAGGCGGTGGCCAGCGCCGGCTGGTCGTGCACCCGCAGGTCGCGGGTGAACAGGACGACAGCGGTACGCATGGCGGGCGCTACGGCGCGGTCGGTGAGGAGGCGGTCGGTGCTGGCGTGGGGGTGGCCGGCGGCTGCGTCGGTGTCGGCTGCGTCGGCGGGCCGGTGACGTCGACGGGGGCGGTGACGTCGACCGGACCGGGCAGGGTGACCGGGGTGCCGGCCGGGGTGAGCAGGGACCGCAGCGCCACAGCGGCCCGGCGACGGTTGGGAACGGTGGCCCGGCGACGGAACACGTCGTAGCCCTGCGCGGCGATCTCGTCGAGGATGCCGCCGTACAGCGCGTACGCGGTGCGGATGCAGGCCTGCGAGGCGGGTTCGAGCAGGGTGACGCCGGGGGCGGCCGCCGCGTAGTGGCCCCGGGCGCGGCCGACCTCGTACCGGATCAGCTCGATGATCGGCGGGGTCGCCTGGCGGCGTCGGGCGGCGTCGACCAGGTCTGCCCGGTCCACCCCGAACCGCGCCAGGTCCTCGTCCGGCAGGTAGGTGCGGCCACGGTCCAGGTCCTCGGCGACGTCCCGGATGAAGTTGGTGAGCTGGAAGGCGAAGCCGAGCTGTCGGGCCGGCTCCCGGGCGGCGGCCCGGTCGGTGCTGCCCAGGATCGGCAGCATCATGGTGCCGATCACCGCCGCCGAGCCCTCCATGTAGTCGAGCAGGTCGGTGTAGCGCGGGTACGAGGTGAGGGTCAGGTCCATCGCCATGCTGCGCAGGAACGCGGTGAAGTCCGCCTTGTCCAGGTCGAACACCGCGATGGTGTGCAGTACGGCGGGCAGCAGCGGATCGTCGACCGGGGCACCGTGCAGCCCGGCGAGGAACCGTTGCCCCCACTGGTCGAGTGCGGCTGCCCGGTCGGCGGGCGGCAGCTGGTCGGTGCGGTCGACGATTTCATCAGCGTACCGGGTGAATCCGTATAAAGCGTGAACATGCCGGCGTTTCCACTGCGGTAGCAGCCGGGTCGCGAGATAGTAGGTGCGCCCGTGTCGTCGGTGCAGGTCACGGCAGTTCGCGTAGGCAGCGGGCAGATCGACGTTCACCGGGCCTCCTCGGCTATCGACGCAAGAATCGACGCAACTTCAGACCCTAGGGTACGCTCGTTCGCGTGGCCAATCACACAGTTGCCGGCACCGACCGCAGCGCGTCGGTCGACGAGCCGGCCGGGTCGGCCACCCCCGGCTCGCCCCCGCCCCGCCGCCGTGACCTCTTGACCGCGGCTGTCGACGACACGTTGATCGACTTCCTCACCGTCGAGATCGACGCGCTCGACCGCATCGATCCGGCGCTGCGCCCGTTCGCGCAGGTCGCCCGGGACACCGTGCTCGCTGGCGGCAAGCGGCTGCGGCCGGTCTTCGCCCACTGGGGCTGGCGCGGGGTGGTCGGCCCGGACGCGCCGCTGGCCCCGGTGTTGCCGGCGCTGGCCGCGCTGGAGCTGCTGCACGCGTTCGCGCTGGTGCACGACGATGTGATGGACGGCTCTGCGACCCGTCGCGGCCGCCCCACCGCCCACCGCCGGCTGGCCGGGCAGCACCGGTCGGCCGGCCGCGACGGCGACCCCGACCGGTTCGGCGACGGTGCCGCCGTGCTGGTCGGTGACCTCTGCCTGGTCTGGGCCGACCGGCTGCTCGGCCAGGCCGGCGTGCCACCCCGGACCCTGCTCGACGTGCGGCGCCGTTACGACCAGATGCGGGTCGAGACGATCGCCGGGCAGTACCTGGACGTCCTCGGCGAGACCGAGGCCGACAGCTGGTCGGTCGACCGGGCGCTGCGGGTGGCCCGGCACAAGACCGCCAGCTACACCGTGCTGCGGCCGCTGCACCTCGGTGCGGCCCTGGCCGGACCCGGCGCCGACCCGGCGGTCCACGAGGCCTACCGGCGCTACGGCACCGCCGTCGGCGAGGCGTTCCAACTGCGCGACGACCTGCTCGGCGTCTTGGGTGACCCGGCCACCACCGGCAAACCGGCCGGCGACGACCTGCGGACCGGCAAGCCGACGGTGCTGCTGCTGATCGCCCGCGAGCTGGCCACCGAGGCGCAACGCGCCGAACTCAACCGGCCGCCGCCCGCCACCGACCGGCAGTCCGGTCGGAATGCCGATCGACGGGTGCAGCGGCTGATCGAGATCGTCGTCGAGACCGGCGCCGCCGGCCAGGTGGAACAGCTGATCGAGCAACGGGTACGGGAGGCGGTCGACGCCCTGGCCGACGCCCCGATCGACCCTGCCGCCCGTCGCGCGCTCACCGGCCTGGCGGTGACCGCCACCACTCGGCAGGCATGATGTGAGCATCGTTCAGAAGGAGGTGGTCGCGGCATGCGTACCGTGACCGGGGCGACCGAACGCGTCGTCGTGGTCGGTGCCGGGCTCGGCGGGCTGGCCTGTGCCCTGCACCTGGCCGGTGCCGGCCGGCAGGTCACCCTGCTGGAACGCGAGTCGGTGCCGGGTGGACGGGCCGGGCGGCTGGCACTCGACGGCTACGAGTTCGACACCGGGCCGACCGTGCTGACCATGCCCGAACTGATCGCCGAGGCGCTCGGCGCGGTTGGCGAGGAGCTCTCCGACTGGTTGGAGCTGATCCCGCTCGACCCGGCCTACCGGGCGTACTATCCGGATGGGTCCACACTAGACGTCGTCACCGACACCGCCCGAATGGCGGCCGAGGTGGCCCGGGTCTGCGGCCCTCGCGAAGCCGACGGCTACCTGCGCTTCGTCGACTACGCGAGGCGGCTGTGGCAGCTGGAGCGGGCTGACTTCATTGACCGTAACCTGGACAGCCCGCCGGACCTGCTCACCGGCAACCTGCTGCGGCTGCTGGCCGCCGGAGCGTTCCGGCGGATGCAGACCAAGATCGAACAGTTCTTCTCCGACCCCCGTACCCAGCGGATCTTCTCGTTCCAGGCGATGTACGCCGGCCTGGCCCCGCACGACGCGCTGGCCATCTACACCGTCATCGCCTACCTGGACTCGGTGGCCGGGGTGTCGTTCCCCCGGGGCGGGATGCACGCCGTACCCCGGGCGCTGGCCGGCGCCGCCGAGAAGCACGGCGTGCAGATCCGCTACGACACCACGGTCACCCGGGTGGAGACCGCCGGTGGTCGGGCGCGCGCGGTGCTCACCGCCGCCGGTGACCGGATTCCCGCCGACGTCGTGGTGCTCAACCCCGACCTACCCGTCGCCTACGCCGAACTGCTGCCACCGGCCCGCCGCCGGCGGCTGCGCTACTCGCCGTCCTGCGTGGTGCTGCACCTCGGCGCCCGGCAGGGTTACCAGCAGATCGCCCACCATAACGTCCACTTCGGTCGGCTGTGGAAGGGCACCTTCGACGAGGTCATCCGCCGGGGAGAGCTGATGAGCGACCCCTCGCTGCTGGTCACCAACCCGAGCCGGACCGACCCGTCGGTGGCCCCGCCCGGCGGGCACACCTACTACGTCCTCGCTCCGGTGCCCAACCTGGACAGTGGGCGGCTGGACTGGCGCGGCGACCTGCCGCAGCGGTACGCCGACGAGCTGATCGCCACCCTGGCCGAGCGCGGCTACCGGGGCCTGGCCGACGGGATCGAGGTCCGCGAAATGATCACCCCAGCCGACTGGGCCGACGCCGGAATGGCCGCCGGGACACCGTTCGCCGCCGCGCACACCCTGTTCCAGACCGGCCCGTTCCGACCCGGCAACCTGCATCCCACCCTGGAGAACGTGGTCTTCGTCGGCTCCGGCACCCAGCCGGGGGTCGGCGTGCCGATGGTGCTGATCTCCGGCAAGTTGGCCGCCGGTCGGATCACCGGTGCGGGGGGTGCCCGATGACCGGGACGTCGCGGGAAAGCCATCTGGTCGAGTTGGTCGACCCGGCCGGGCGACCGGTCGGATCGGCCACCGTCGCCGCCGCCCACCAGTCGCCGGGCCAGCTGCACCGGGCCTTCTCGGTGATCCTGGTCGACCGGGCCGGCCGGCTGCTGCTGCAACAGCGGGCCGCGGTGAAGACCCGGTTCCCGCTGCGCTGGGCCAACACCTGCTGCGGCCATCCGCTGCCCGGCGAATCGGTGACCGAGGCGGCCAACCGCCGGCTCGGCGAGGAGGTGGGCGTCGCGCCGGTGCCGTTGACCGAGCTCGGCGTGCACACCTACCAGGCCACCGACCCGGTCACCGGCCGGACCGAGTACGAGTACGACCACGTACTGCTGGGTGATCTCGACCCGGCCACCCCGCTGCGGCCCGATCCGGCGGAGATCGCGCAGCTGCGCTGGATGCCGCCGGATGAGCTGCGGGCCGGCCTGACCGATGACCCGCACGCCTACGCCCCGTGGCTGGCCGGCGTGGTCGACCAGTTGTCGCGTCGGGCCGGCGGGACCATGACGTGAACGCGGAGCGGCACGGCGCGGCTGCGGAGCGGCCAGGTGAGCGATGACGCGCTGAGTGCGGGCAGCGTGGCGCGCCGGCTCGGCGTGGCGGTCACCACGCTGCGCACCTGGCACCAGCGGTACGGGCTCGGCCCGACCCGGCACGTCAAGGGGCACCATCGCCGGTACAGCCGGGAGGATCTGGCCCGGCTGGAGGTGATGCGTCGGCTCACCGCCGAAGGCGTGTCCCCGGCCGAGGCGGCGCGATGGGCACGCGGCAACGCGGCTCCACCCGCCCCCGCCGGCCTCGGCCTCGGCCCCGGCCCCGGGCAGGGCCGGGCCGGCGGCGGGCACACCATCGCCGTCGGCACCGCCGGCCCGGCCGCCCGTGGTCTGGCCCGGGCCGCCGTACGCCTGGACGACCTGGCCATGCGGGAGATCATCGAGCGTGGGCTGCGTGCCGACGGGGTGATAGCCACCTGGGACCGGGTGGTCCGCCCGGTGCTGGCCGGCGTCGGTGACCGGTACGCGGCCACCGCCGGCTTCATCGAGGTGGAGCATCTGCTGTCCCGGTGCGTCTCCGCCGCGTTCGCGTCGGTGACCGGTCCGGCGTCGGTGACCGGGCCGGTCCCGGCGGCCCTGCCGGGTGATTCTTCGGGCCCGCTTGTCGGCGCTGGTTCCGGTGTGCTGCTGGCCTGCACCGACGACGAGCAGCACACCCTGCCGTTGGAGGCGCTGGCCGCCGCACTCGTCGAGGCCGGCGTGGTCGCCCGGTTGCTCGGTGCCCGGGTACCGGTGACCGCGCTGGTCGCCGCCGTCGACCGGACGGGTCCGGCCGCCGTGGTGCTCTGGTCGCACACCCCGGCGACCGCGGACCTCGGGCAGTTGGCTGCGGCCCGCTCCGGACGGCACCGTCCGGTGCTGGTCCTCGCGGTCGGGCCGGGCTGGCCGGTCCCCGAACTGCCGGACGGGGTACGGCACTGCGCCGACCTGACAGACGCATTCACGCTCTGCCGGTCCGCCGACCGGTCGGTCGGCCAGCAGCACTTGCCGTAGCTGTTGGCGGTACGGCCCGTCACCGCCGATGGTCGGCAGTGCTGGTGTCCGATGTGCGGGGTCGAGTTGTGCGGATTGATCGACTAACGTGTGCTTCGCTCGATCTCCGTCCACCCCCTCGCCCGGAGTCGACATGTCGAAACGCACCGTGTCGAAACGTGCCATGGTCGCGGCAGGCCTGGCGGTGTTCGCGCTGCTGGTCGGCAGCGAAAGCATCGCCGCGCTGCGTGGTGCCCGGCAGACACCGGCGCAGGTGCCGGCCACCGCCGCTCTCGGTGCCGCGCCGGAGCGCCCTGCTCCCACCCCCGAACCGGTGCCCTCACCCGGCCCCCGCGACCCGGTGCCGGCGTCGACGGACGACCCCGCCGACCAGCGGCCCTCGGCCACCGTGACCGGTGGCTCACCCGGGGCGTCCGCCCGGCCCGCCGTCGACGAGAGCCTGCTACGTCGGCGTACCGGTGGTCGGCAGGTGGCGTTGACCTTCGACGACGGGCCACATCCGAAGTGGACGCCGCTGATCCTCGACGAACTGCGCAAGGCCGGGGCGCGGGCAACCTTCTGCGTCGTCGGTGCCCAGGTGCGGCGGTACCCGGCGCTGGTCGTCAGGATGGTCCGGGAGGGGCACGCCCTGTGCAACCACACCTGGAGCCACGAGCTCGGCCTCGGGTCGCAGTCGGCCGACGAGATCCGGGCCAACCTGCTGCGGACCAACACGGAGATCCACAAGGTGGTGCCCGGCGCGCCGATCGAGCACTTCCGGCACCCCGGCGGCCTGTGGACGCCGAAAGTGGTCACCGTGGTCGAGGAGCTGGGAATGGTCCCGCTGGACTGGGACGTCGACCCGCAGGACTGGCGCAAGCCCACCAAGGATGAGCTGGTGGCGCAGGTCACCACCGAGGTCCGGCTCGGGTCGATCATCCTGCTGCATGACGGTGGTGGCGACCGGTCGGCCACCGTCGCCGCGCTGCCGGTCGTGGTCCAGGAGCTGAGGCAGCGGTACGGCATCACCCTGCTCGGTGCTAGCCTTTCCCCCTGATCCGTCCGGTTCGCCGATCTGGTTTGGTCCGGGGCATACTCGTCACGTATGCTTTCGCAAGCTTCCGGCGGGGCCGGATGGGAGCACTACCGTCGGAGTCGTGATGTGCGATGATGACGGGGCCGCCCTCATCGTCTAGCGGCCCAGGACGCCGCCCTTTCAAGGCGGTAGCACGGGTTCGAATCCCGTTGGGGGCACCACCGGCCGACCGACCGGCCGGAGCAACACCGAGGTCCTGTGGAGCAGTCGGAGTGCTCGCCGCCCTGTCAAGGCGGAGGTCGCGGGTTCAAGTCCCGTCAGGACCGCGCAACGCCGATCGCCGTGCGTTTCCCACGCGCGGCGTTGTGCGTTCCGGGGCCCATGGCAACCGGTCCGGCTGCTGAGGTCGCCGGATGGGTATCATGACCCCAGTGCCCGGCCAGGTAGCTCAGTTGGTACGAGCGTCCGACTGAAAATCGGAAGGTCGGCGGTTCGACCCCGCCCCTGGCCACAAAGCCTCTCGCCGGGCTTCAGCAGCGCCCAATCGCCTCCTGCGGTTGGGCGCTTCGCTGTGGGACGACGCGCCGTGGATCCGTCTGCGCCGGGGACTGCCCTTGACTTTCCGCGACGGGCCGTGAGACTGCCGGCATGGCCGAACACGACGGCACCGGGCCCGCTGCGGCGCCCGCCGACCCGCCACCCCGACGGGTGCGGGTCGTGCTGGGCGAGGTCGGCCGGCGTGGGGACGCCGACCGGCTGCGTACCGACCTGGCCGAGCAGACCCAGATCGGCGAGGCACTGGTACGCGGCCTGGTCCGGGCACAGTTGGCGTTGGCAATGCGGCTGGCGGTGGTGGTCGTGGTCGGCCTCGGGTCGCTGCCGATGCTGTTCGCGATCGCCCCGGGCGTCGCGGAGATCAAGATCGTCGGCGCCAACCTGCCGTGGCTGCTACTCGGGGTGGCCGCGTTTCCGTTCCTCGTCGCGGTCGGCCTGACCTACGTCCACCTCGCCGAACGTAACGAACAGGACTTCGTCGCGCTGGTCCGCCGGCCGGAGCGCTGAGCGGCGCCGATGACCAACCCGTACGTGATCCCTGCGCTGGTCGTGGTCACCCTGGTGACCGTCGCGATCGGCTTCTACGGGCTGAAGCTGGCCCGGACCACGTCCGACTTCCTGGTCGCCTCGCGTACCGTCAGCCCGTCCTGGAACGCGGCGGCGATCAGCGGCGAGTACCTGTCTGCAGCATCGTTCCTCGGCATCGCCGGCCTGATCCTCAAGTACGGCGTCGACGTGCTCTGGTACCCGGTCGGCTTCGCCGCCGGCTACCTGGCCCTGCTGCTGTTCGTCGCGGCCCCGCTGCGCCGGTCCGGGGCGTTCACCCTGCCGGACTTCTGCGAGATCCGGCTCAGCTCCCGGCGGCTGCGCCGGCTCGCCACCGTCTTCGTGATCTTCATCGGCTGGTTCTACCTACTGCCCCAGCTGCAGGGCGCCGGGCTGACCCTGGCTACGGTCACCGGCGCGCCGTATCCGCTGGGAGCGCTGCTGGTCGGCGGGGTGGTCACCGCCAACGTGGCGCTCGGCGGTATGCGGGCGGTCACCTTCGTGCAGGCGTTCCAGTACTGGCTCAAGTTGACCGCGCTCGCCGTACCGGCGGTCTTCCTGGCCATGCAGTGGCAGTCCGACGGGCGGCCGCCGGTCAGCCCACCGGACGGGCTGACCTTCACCCAGGCGACCACCGTGGTGGTCGAGCGGTCCGCGACGCTCAACTACGCCGACGGCCGGACCGAGCAGGTGATCCCGGGCACCGAGTTGACCTTCGCCGCCGGGGACCGGGTCCCCGAGGTGTCCGGGGCCGAAGCCGACCGGGGAGCCGCCTGGCTGCTGCCCAATGACCCGGACCGGGGCGACCAGGGACTGTTCGCCACCTACTCGCTGATCCTGGCTACCTTCCTCGGCACGATGGGGCTGCCGCACGTACTCGTGCGGTTCTACACCAACCCCGACGGTGCCGCCGCCCGCCGCACCACGCTGGTGGTGCTCGCCCTGGTCGGCCTGTTCTACCTCTTCCCCACCCTGTACGGGGTGCTCGGCCGGGTGTACACACCGCAGCTGCTGATGACCGGACGCTCGGATGCGGTCGTGGTGCTGCTGCCGGAGGCGGCGCTCGGCGGCGGCCTGCTCGGTCAACTGCTCGCCGCGCTGGTAGCCGCCGGGGCGTTCGCCGCCTTCCTGTCCACCTCGTCCGGGTTGCTGACCAGCGTCGCCGGGGCGGTCTCGACCGACGTGCTGCGGCGCAACTCGGTACGCGGGTTCCGGCTGGCGACCCTGGTCGCCGGGGCGGTGCCGATGGTCCTCGCGTTGAACGTCTCGGGCCTGGACGTCTCCCAGGTCGTCGGGCTGGCGTTCGCGGTGGCCGCGTCGAGCTTCTGCCCGCTGCTGGTGCTGGGCATCTGGTGGCGTGGCCTGACCGCCGCCGGTGCCGCCGCCGGCATCGTCGCCGGTGGCGGTACCGCCGTCGGCGCGGTGCTGTGGACCGTGCTGGGTCCGCCACTGACCGGCTGGCCGGCGGTCCTGGTCGCGCAGCCGGCGGCCTGGACGGTGCCGCTGGCGTTCGCGGTGATGATGCTGGTGTCGGTGGTCACCCGGCGGCGGTTGCCAGGTCAGGTGAACGCCCTCATGCTGCGACTGCACGCGCCGGAGAGTCTGCGCCCGTGACATGCCTTCGGCTGCCGTGACGTGCCCGCGGCGAGGTCGGTCGGGATCGGTGCCGCCGTCGTGCCCGGGTATGAGAGCCGGATCGTCCCTCAGCGGGAGCGTATCCGAGGTCCCGCTGGTTACCGTCGGACCATGACAGATGCTGCCCAGCCCGGCGGGCAGGCGCTTGTCCTGCGTGGCCTGGCCAAACGATTCGACGACAAGGTCGCGGTAGCCGGGGTCGAGCTGGAGGTCCCGGTCGGCTCCTTCTACGGACTGCTCGGCCCGAACGGTGCCGGCAAGACCACCACGCTGTCGATGGCGGTCGGGCTGCTACGGCCGGACGCCGGTCACGCCCACGTCCTCGGCCACGATGTCTGGGCCGACCCGGTGCGGGCGAAGCAACTGCTCGGCGTACTGCCGGACGGGGTGCGGCTGTTCGACCGGCTCACCGGTGCCGAGCTGCTCGCGTACCACGGTCTGCTGCGCGGGATGGACCCGGCGGTGGTCGACCAGCGAGCCGGCGAACTGCTCGACGTGCTGGCGCTCGACGACGCCGGACGCACCCTGGTGGTCGACTATTCGGCGGGCATGAAAAAGAAGATCGGGCTGGCCTGTGCGCTGCTGCACGGACCCCGGCTGCTGGTGCTCGACGAGCCGTTCGAGGCGGTCGACCCGGTCTCCGCCGCGCTGATCCGCGACATCCTGCAGCGGTACGTCGTCGGCGGCGGCACGGTGATCTTCTCCAGCCACGTGATGGCTGTGGTCGAGCGGCTCTGCAGCCACGTGGCGATCCTCGCCGACGGAGTCATCAAGAAGGTCGGCACGTTGGACGAGGTACGGGCCGGGCGGTCGCTGGAAGAGGTCTTCGTCGACGTCGTCGGTGGTCGCACGGCCACCGGGGAGGAACTGGCATGGCTGTGACCGGGCCGCCCGCCGACACACCGACTCCCGGCTCACCCGCCGTCGGTCGGCGGCCGGTGCGGGCCCGGCACTTCGTCCGCCTCAAGCTGCGGGTGATGGGCAACAACCTGCGAGGTCAGGGCTGGCGGATCGCGTTGTTCATCGGCGGGATCATCGCCGGGCTGTGGTTCGCCGGCAACGGCTTCCTGATCCTCGCCGCGCCGGGGTTCGTCGACAGCGAACAGGGCATGTTGCTGGCCGCCGGGTTCGGCGGCACCCTGCTGGTGCTCGGCTGGCTGCTGCTGCCGCTGGTCTTCTTCGGGGTGGACGAGACGCTCGACCCGGCCCGGTTCGCGTTGCTTCCGCTGCGTCGGCGGACCATGGTCACCGGGCTGCTGGTCACCGGACTGATCGGCGTGCCGTCGATCGCCACCGGGCTGGCCACCCTGGGGCTGGTGCTCAGCGCGGCGCTGCTCGGCGGCCCGTTGGCCGGCGCCGTCCAATTGGTCGGGGCCGCCGCCGGTCTGCTGCTCTGCGTCCTGGGCAGCCGGGCGATAACCAGCGCGTTCGCCGGCATGCTGCGGTCGCGCCGGGTGCGTGACCTGGCTGCGGTGCTGCTCGCCGTGCTGGCCGCGTTGCTCGGTCCGCTGCAACTGCTGGTCATCGGTGGACTGGGCAACGCCGACTGGGACCAGTTGGCTGAGGTGGCGGGAATTCTCGGCTGGACTCCGCTGGCCGCCCCGTACACGATGGGGTTCGACGTGGTCGACGGACGGCTCTGGGCGGTGCCGATCAAGCTGGCGGTCACCGCCGCCACCCTGGCCGGCCTGTACCGGTGGTGGTCGAGGTCGCTGGAGTCTGCGATGGTCGGCACCGCGAGCGGCGGCCCGGCCAGGGCGGTGGCCGCTGCGTCCGGTACCCCGGTGAGTCAGCTGTTCCCCCGGCTGCTCGCCCGGACCCCCCGCGACCGGTACGGCGCACTGGTCGCCCGGGAGGTGCGCTACTGGTGGCGGGACATGCGGCGACGGGCCAACCTGATCACCGTCGCCGTGGTCGGGGTGTTCATCCCGGCGTTGATCAACGTCGGCGGTTTCAGCGCCTTCACCTACGACCCGGACGGTTCAGTGGGCGCCGGACCGGCCGCGTCGGCGACCAGCGTCAGCATCTCGATGCTCTTCGTCGGTGCGCTCGCCGCCGTGACCCTGGCCAACCAGTTCGGATTCGACGGCAGCGCGTACGCGGCGAACGTGATCGCCGGCGTGCCGGGGCGGCTGGAGCTGCGTGCCCGGGTGGTCGGGTTCTCCGTGTACATCGTGCCGCTGCTGGTGGTGATCTCGGCCGGTCTCGGGTTGTTCCTGCGCGAACCCGGCTGGATCCCGGTCGCCGCCGGGACGCTGTTCGCCGCGTACGGTGCCGGGTTGGCGGTCAATCTGATCGTCTCGGTGGTCGGTGCGTACTCGCTGCCGGAGACGTCGAACCCGTTCGCGTTGAACAGCGGTGCCGGCGTGGCGAAGAGCATGCTGGCGCTGGTGGCGATGGTCGCGTCGGCGGCGGCCGCAGTGCCGATCGTGCTGGCCACCGCGCTGCTCGGCGAGGTCTGGTACTGGTTTGCCCTGCCGGTCGGCGTCGGATACGGCCTGGGTGCGGTGGCCCTTGGTCTGTACATCGCCGGTGACCTGCTGGAACGACGGATGCCGGAGCTACTCGCCACGGTGACGCCGCGCCGGTGACTCCCGATTGGGCCACAATGTTTCACGTGAATCATCCCGAGCCCGGTGCCGAGATCCACTATCGCGACCCGTTCGCCACGGCGAACGAGGACCGTTCGCCCGCGCGGCGGCTACGTGGCCGGCTGGCCGCACCGGTGACGCTGTGGACGGCCGGTGGTGGGTCGGCTCCGCTCGCCGGACTGACCGTGTCGTCGACGGTGCTGGCCGAGGGTGACCCGCCTCGACTGCTCGGGCTGCTCGACGAGGAGTCGCAGCTGTGGGAGGTGCTCCGCGAGTCGGGCAGGTTCGCGATGGTTCCGCTGAGCCCGGCGCATCGACAGCTCGCGGACCGGTTCGCCGGGCTGATGCCGGCACCGGGCGGACCGTTCAAGGCAGCGGACTGGCAGGCCACCGGGTACGGCTCGGTCCTCGCGGGGGCGAGTGGGTGGGCGGGCTGTCGGCTCGACGACGTCCGACCGTACGGGTGGGCGGTGCTCGTGGAGGCGACCGTCGAGACGGTCACGGTCAGCGACGAAGGCAACGCCGGGCCGCTGATCCACTATCGCGGCCGGTACCGGGAGCTCGGCGAGCCGCGCGGTCGGTAGCCCGGTCCGAGTCGCGCAGCCGGGTATCTCGGTCCGGACCGACCCGGGTGGCAACCGCAGCCCGGCCGGGGCACTACCACTAGGCTCGGGGGCATGCTGCCTGTTCCCCGATTCGGCGACGGCCACCGAGTGCTGGTCACCGGAGGTGCCGGTTTCGTCGGAAGCCACCTCGTCGACCGGTTGGTCGGGCGTGGTTGTGCGGTGGTGGCGGTGGACAACTTCGTCACCGGATCCAAGGAGAACGTCGCCCACCTCACCGACGAACCCCGGTTCACCCTCGTCGAGGCGGACATTTCGGATGGGTTGCCGGATCATCACCCAGCGGTCCGTCAGCGGTTCGACGCGATCATGCACCTTGCCTCGCCGGCCAGCCCGACGGACTTCGCGACCCTGCCGATCGAGATCCTCCGGGTCGGCTCTCTCGCCACGTTGCATCTGCTGGACCGGGCGGTCGCCGACCAGGCCCGGTTCATCATGGCGTCGACCTCCGAGGCGTACGGTGACCCGTTGGTGCACCCGCAACCGGAGACCTACTGGGGCAACGTCAACCCGATCGGGGTGCGCAGCGTCTACGACGAGGCCAAGCGGTTCGCCGAATCGTCGACGATGGCGTACCACCGGTACCGCGGCCTGGACGCCGGCATCGTGCGAATCTTCAACACGTACGGGCCCCGGATGCGGCCGGACGACGGCCGGGCCATCCCCACCTTCATCAGCCAGGCGTTGCGCGGCGAGCCGATCACCGTGCACGGTACCGGCACGCAGACCAGGTCGATCTGCTACGTGGCGGACCTGGTGACCGGGATCGTCGCGCTGCTCGACTCCACCGAGACCGGTCCGATCAACTGCGGCACCGAGCATGAGCTGACCATGCGGGAGCTGGCCGAGCAGATCGTCCAGCTGGTGGGCAGCTCGTCGACGATCAACCTGGTCGCCCGCTCCTCGGACGACCCGGAGATGCGCCGTCCTGACCTGACCCTGGCCCGTACCAGGCTCGGCTACCAGCCGACGGTGGACCCGCAGGACGGGCTGCGCCGCACCATCGCCTACTTCCGCCAGCGACTCGGCTGATCGGCGGCGTCGGTCCGGGAGTCGAGTCGTCGGCGGGCGAGCGCCCGGTACGTACGCTGGAGGCATGTCAGCCAGCAACCAACACGGTGACCGGTCAGTCAGCAGCCGCCACGGTGGCCGGACGGTCCCCGGCCGGACGACCGGTCCGGCCGGCACCGCCTACGGGTCCTCGACCGGCCGGGCGCAGGTGCCGGTCGGCGGTCGTGGCGGCAACCAGTACGGTGCCCCGCCGCGCCGGTCGCGGCCCCGTTGGGGGCGCATCGCCCTGGTCGGCGGGGTGGCGTTGGTGGTGCTGGCCCTGTTCGCCAGCGGCGGGCTCTGGGCGTACGCCCGTGGGCTGGACCAGGACCTGGGGCGGACCGATCCGTTCTCGCAGATCACGCAGGGGCGGCCGCCGGCTGCGGTGGACGGCGCGCTGAACATCCTGCTGATCGGCACCGACTCACGGGATCCGGACGCCCCGGTCGACCAGGCCGGCAAGTGGCGGGCGGACACGATCATCGTGATGCACATTCCGTCGTCACACGACCGCGCCTATCTGGTGTCGATCCCGCGTGACCTGTACGTGCCGATTCCGTCGGACGCCGCTGCGGCCTGCGAGACCGGCGAGCGGGCCAAGATCAACGCCGCGTTCGCCTGGGGCGGCATGCCGCTGGCGGTACGGACCGTGGAGTGCTTCACCGACGTGCGGATCAATCATGTGATGGCGATCGACTTCGCCGGTTTCGTCGAGGTCACCGACGCGCTCGGCGGGGTCGACCTGACCGTCGAGCAGGACACGACGTCGATCCACAAGCCGTACCGTCAGTTCAGCGAGGGCGTCAATCACATGAACGGTGCCGAGGCGCTGGACTGGATTCGCCAACGCAAACAGTTTCCGGACGGTGACTTTGCGCGTATGCGTCACCAGCAGGAGTTCCTGCGCGCACTGATGGACAAGGCTGTGAGTTCGGGCACACTGTCGAACCCGGTCAAACTGAATGCGTTTCTCAAGGCGACGACCCAGGCGGTAACGGTCGACCAGGGCTTCTCCCTGGTCGACATGGCACTGCAGTTCCGCAAGCTACGGGGGGAGAACCTGCACTTCCTGACCAGCCCGCACAACGGCAGCGAGACGATCAACGGCGAATCGGTGGTCGTCTCCGACCGGGAGCAGGCATTGTCGATGTACCAGGCGATGGCGGCCGATCGGATGACCGCCTGGGTGCAGGCCAATGTCACGCCAAGCCCGGGTGCAAGCGACTGACGGCCCGGGGTCGGTGACTGAGTGGACATCGTTGGTCGTCAGCCGGTGACTGGCCAATACGACACAAATTTGAAACCCGAGCAGGGTCGATAAATCGACCAAGTTTCCGTACAGTGGGCTCGCCCTATTGTCTACGCCCCCCAGGAGCAGGCATGCCGGTCCAGACCCGTCGACGTTCGACGTCGACCGAGTCGGGGAACCCGCTCGCCGCCCGTGGCTCGGCCGGGCGTCGGTCGAGCGGCCGGTCGGGTCCGGGCTCCGGCCGCAGCGGCTCTGGCCGGCGGCCCCGCCGCAAGGACCCGATCTGGGCCCGCACCATGGTCGTGCTGGGCGCACTGCTGATGATGCTCAGCGGCACCACGATCGTCGGCAGCAAGTGGCTGATCGCCCAGGCGACCAGTGGGATCGAGCAGTCGAACCTGCTCGGCGTCGCCGGCAAGACCGACGCCGAGGGCGGTGACAGCCTCGAGGGCCCGATCGACATGTTGCTGCTCGGCATCGACCACCGGGGCAGCTGGGCAGAGTCGGACACCCGGGCCGACACGATCATCATCCTGCACATTCCCGCCACCCACGACCAGGCGTACCTGATCTCCGTCCCCCGGGACACCGAGGTCGAGATCCCGCCGTTCGACAAGAGCGGGTGGCCGGGTGGGGTCGGCAAGGCGACCGAGGCGTTCTTCCACGGCGCGCAGAACGGCGCCGGGCACGCCGGTGGCGCCCAGCTGATGGCGGAGACGATCAAGAACCTCACCGGGGTCAGTTTCGACGGCGCCGCGATCATCAACTTCAGCGGCTTCAAGTCGGTCATCGACAGCCTCGGCAGCGTCCGGCTCTGCGTCGACGAGGACACCCCGTCGATCCACATGACCCTGGTCGACGGCCAGCCGATGTGGAACTCCGACGCTGCCAAGGTCAGCGGGGAGAAGCAGCAGGTCGTGCACAAGAAGGGCTGCCGCGAGATGCAGGGCTGGGAGGCGCTGGACTTCTCCCGGCAGCGGTACGGGCTGGACAACGGCGACTACGACCGGCAGAAGAACCAGCAGAAGCTGATCAAGGCCATGGCCAAGAAGGCGATGGCCAGCGGGGTGATGACCAACCCGCTCAAGCTCAACGAGCTGATTGACGCGGCCGGCAAGGCGTTCGTGCTGGACACCGGCAAGGTGGCGCTGCCGGACTTCGTCTTCACCCTGCGTGGGGTGGCCGCCAACGACCTGGTCATGCTGCGGACCAACGGCGGCAGCTTCAACGGCAACAGCGCCGGCCGGGAGAACATCGATCCGCTCAGCCAGGACATGTTCCAGGCGGTCAAGAACGACAATCTCGCCGAGTTCATCCTCGCCAACCCGACAGTGCTGGCCGGCCAGGAATAGCCGGAAGCCGGCTGTCCCATAGGCTGTTCGGCATGCATGGATCACCGATCCCCACCGTCGACGTCCCCGACGTCTCCGCCGACGCGTACCTGCTCGACGTGCGCGAGCCCGAGGAATGGTCCGCCGGGCACGCGCCGGGCGCCCACCACCTGCCGATGATGGAGATCCCGCACCGGTTGGCCGACATCCCGAAGGAGGGCGACGTGGTGGTGGTGTGCCGGTCCGGCGGCCGGTCCGGGCAGGTCGTCGCCTACCTCAACCAGCACGGCTGGGACAACGTCCGTAACCTCGCCGGCGGAATGCAGGACTGGGCGGCGCACTCCCGGGCGATGGTGAGCGAGTCCGGCGAACCGCCCCGGGTGCTCTGACCGGCGGCCCGACGCGAGTTGCCCGGCACCGGCGGCCCGGCACTGCCCAAATCCGCCAGCACCGGGCAGACTCGAAGCATGCCGGAACGCCCCGACTATCCGAGTCTGATCGCTGGACACACCGTCGTCCTCGACATGATCAACAGCGGTGAGTCGGGGCTGCCGATCCTGCACCACCTGCTGCGGCTCGCGCAGCGTGCACTCGGCGCCGCCGGGACCTCGTTTGCCGAGTACGGGCCACGCAGGGGACGGATCATCGCCGCCACCGGCGCCGCCGAGTGGTCGGTCGGCCGTCCCGTCGACCTCGACGAACCCACCACCGCCCGGCTGCTCACCGGACCGCGGACCGTCGAGTTCCCGGTGACGGCGCTCACCGCTGCCCTGGCCGACCAGATCGCCGGCCGAGGACTGCACCGGATGCTGATCGCGCGCGCCGAGATCGGCGGGGTGCTGATCGGCAGCCTGCACGCCTACTACCCGGATCCGGACCGCAGCGCCGGCCCTGACCATCACACGCTGATCGCCTACCTGGCGTCCTGCATCGCCCACCTGTACGGCGACCAGACCGGGCTGCCGGTGCACGGCGACGGGCCGGTGGTCGCCGCGCTCGCCGACGGACTGGCCATCGTCGACGACGAGTCCTGCGTACGGCTGTGGAACCCGGCGGCGGAGCGGCTCACCGGCAGCACCGCACAGGACCGGCTGCACCGACCGATCCCGTTCCCGGTGCCACCCCCCGGACAGGTCGTGGACCATCAGCTGCCGGACGGCCGGTGGCTGCGGATCACCTCCGGGGAGCTACCGGGCTTCGTCGCCTCCCGGGTGGTCACCTTCCGGGACATCACCGACCAGCACCACCGCGACCACGACGTCGACCTGTTCATCGCGGTCACCAGCCACGAGCTGCGCACCCCGGTCACCGTGATCAAAGGGTACGCGGAGACCCTCAGCGACCACTGGGAGTCGTTGACCGACCGGGACCGACGGGAGGCCGCCCGGGTGCTGGGGCAGCGGGCCACCGAACTGGCCCGACTGGTCGACCGGCTGCTCTCCGCCGCCAATGACTCGGGACCGGCGGTCGGCGCGCCGTCCGCCCCGTTCGATCTGGTCGAGACGCTACGGGCCGCTGTCGAGAATCTGCCCGCCGGACTGCGTCAGCGGCTCACCGTCGAGCTGCCAGACGACCTGCCGAAAGCGGCCGGAGACCGGGCGAGCCTGACCACCGTACTCACCGAACTTGCCACCAACGCCGACAAGTACTCGCCATCGGGCAGCCCGATCGAGGTCACCGCCATCGCCGACGAACGCTCGGTGGCCTTGCGGATTAGTGATCGCGGCATCGGGGTACGTCCGGAACACGTGGAACGAGCGTTCGACCGGTTCTGGCAGGGCGAATCGGGCGACCAGCGCCGTTACCCCGGTGCCGGACTCGGCCTCTACCTGGTCCGACAGATTGTCGAGCGCCAGCACGGTTGGGTGTCCCTGCGGCCCCGTGACGGCGGGGGTACGGTCGCCGAGGTGCGGCTGCCCCGCAGCTGAGAGGAGGCGGCGTGACCTCGGCACTGGCGGGACGGGCATGGAGCGTGCTGGTACCGCACCATGCCAGCGGCGCCCGGTTCGCCCGTCACCAGCTCGCCCGGACGTTGGCCGACAGGATTTGCCCCGACTTCCTGTCCGACGTGATGACGGTCGTGGCCGAACTCGTCGGCAACGCCGTACGGCACGCCCGGCCGCTGCCGGACGGGATGATCCGGGTGACCTGGCAGCTGACCCCGCGCCGGCACAGCCGCACGGTCCTGCTGCGGGTGACCGACGGCGGGTCCGGGGACGTGCCGCAGGTCCGGACCGCCCCGTCGGACGCGCCCAACGGCCGCGGCCTGGGCATCGTCGTCGCCCTGGCTCGCCGGTGGGGGGTCGAGCCCGCAGGCTCCGGCCGCTGCGTCTGGGCCGAGATCGGCGAGCCGGAATCCGGCTGAGCCGAGCCGGCACCGGGTCGCGCCCCACCTGGACCCGGGCGGATCCCTCGGCGGCGGGCCGGTTCCTCTAGGCTGTCTGGCCGTGGGCAAGCGCCGAAAGCAGGACCGGGCCGCCAGCGGCGGCAAGCGGGAGAAGATCCGCGACGTATTCGTGCCCCGGCCGTTCGCCGGGCTGGCCGACGAGCCGGACTGGGTCGCGCTGCGCGAGCTCGTCCCGGCGGCCACCGCGCCGCTGACCCTCGAACCCGAGCTGGCCGGCAAGTACGCCGACCGGACGGTGACGCTGGCCACCGTACTGCCGATGGCGGCCCCGGCTGTCGTGCGGGCCGACGGCCAGATCATGATCGGGCTTCAGCGGCACGCCCAGTCCGGGGACGTCTCCCGCGACCTGGCGGCGGCGCTGTTGGCCGCGCTGGAGACCGAGCCGGGCGACACGGTCCCGGTGCCGCCGCTGCCCGGCCCCGGCCCCCGGCTGCAGGACGTGCTCGCCGACGGGGCGCTGACGGTCCAGGTGCACGACAGCTTCGCGTTCTGGGTGGAGCCCGAAGCGGCCGCCAACCCGGCGGTGCAGGCCTCCCTGGAGCGGGCCGACGCGTCCATCTATCCGACGACCCGGATGGCGGCGGCGCCCGCCGCGTACTGGTGCCGGGTGGGGGAGCGGGCGCACGTGCGCTGGGTGCTGCCCGGTGACGAGGACCGGACGCTGGACACGCTGGCCCGGCTGAGCGCCGCCGGTGACCTGCCGATGGGTCCGCAGACCCGGTTCGCCGGCATGTTCCGGGCCCACGGGCTGCTGGTGCCGGTGTGGGACCTGCCGTCCGGGCCGGAGGCCGCCGAGTGGGAGCAGCCGTTGGCCGAGTTCGCCGAGCGGCTCGCGGCGGCGGCCGGCGTCACCGATCCGCTCGACGCGGCCGCCCGCCGGTCCCGGCAGGGCCTGCTGGGCCGGCAGCTCACGCTGCGCTGACCCGGCGGCCGGTCACTCGGGCCGGAGCGGATCGCGGACCAGCGGTGCCGACATGCACCGTGGACCGCCCCGGCCGGACCCGAGCTCGGCGCCGGGGATCGTCACCACCTCGATCCCGGCCCGGCGCAGCTGCGAGTTGGTCGCCGTGTTCCGCTCGTACGCCACACACACCCCCGGGGCCAGCGCCAGGGTGTTGTTTCCGTCGTCCCACTGCTCCCGTTCCGCGGTGACCGGGTCCAGCCCGGTGCCGACCAGCCGGAGCCGGTCGACGTCCATCGCGTCGGCGGCGGCCCGCAGGAACGGCGCGGGTCCGGCGACCTGCAGGTCGCCCGAGGCGGTACGGATCACCGTGTACGCGGCGAGCTCCTCGGCCATCGGCGGGTACATCAGCACCGCGTCCACGTCGACCAGCGTGCAGATGGTGTCCAGGTGCATGGTCGCCCGCCGTTGGGTGATCGGCACCACCAGGACGGTGTGGGCCAGCCCGTCGCCGAGCACCCGCCGGGCCAGCCGCTCCACCCCGGCGGGTGTGGTCCGTTCGCCGACGCCGACGGCCAGTACGCCAGGGGCGAGCAGCAGCACGTCTCCGCCTTCGACGTGTTCCTGGTCGGGCCGGTGGATCAGCTCGGTCCCGGCGAACCGGGGGTGGTGCCGGTAGATCAGGTCGGTGAGCCGGCCCTCCCGGCGGCGGGCGCGCATCGCCAGGCTGGTCACCGCGACCCGGTCGCGGATCCAGACCGATGAATCCCGGGTGAACAGCAGATTGGGCAGCGGGTCGATGATGAAGTCGTGCTCGCGCAGCAGGGCATGCACCAGCCCGGCCGGCCGGTCGTCGCGGCGGGGCAGTTCGCCACGGGCCAGGCCGGCGACGAGCACCCGGGCCAGCCCGGCCGGGTCGAGGTAGGCGAGCTGCTCGGCGACCCGGTCGCGCAGGGTCTCACCCAGCCGGCGGCCGGCCAGTACGGTCGCCACCGCCTCGGCGCGGGCCGGGCTGGCGGCGAGCGTCTCGGCGAGCAGTTGTTCCAGGTAGAGCACCTCGACGCCGCGCTCGCGCAGCACGGCGGCGAACGCGTCGTGTTCGGCCTGGGCGCCGGCGACCCAGGGGATCGCGTCGAAGAGCAGGGCCCCGCTGTTGCGGGGGGTCAGCCGGGCCAGTTCGTTGCCCGGACGGTGCAGCATGACCACCCGGAGGTGGCCAACCTCACTGTCGACGTAGTGCGTCACACTCGCAGCCTATGGCAGTCGTTTGGCACCATCTGTTGAAAGAGTCGTGGGGTGAATAGGGCATTCATCCCTACTCACTCCGGCCTGGCGTCTTGCTTCAGTACCGGTGTCGCCACGTACGGTAGTTGGTAGTCCATCGTCCAGGGGACCTTTGCCGGAGGTCGTGATGACTGTCTTCCATGAGCGCCGCGTGCTGCCCGCCCAACGGGCGCTGCCCCACCGAGCGGACGAACGGGCCATGGAGGAGTCCCCACCTGGCACGCTGGAGGCGATCCGGCCGTCGCCGATGGAGTGGGCCCGACGCCGTCGGGCCGAGCGCGGCGCCAAGCGGATCGAGGCGGCCGGCGCCCGCGCGCTGAACCGTCTGGACCAGCTCGGCCCGTCCTGGCACGTGGTGCACTGGCCGCGTACCGACAGCCCGGACCGGATGCTCGGGCTGGAGACCGCCGGCCGCGAGGAGCGCGCCGGGTTCCTGGCCATCGGGCCCAGCGGACTCTTCGCGGTCACCGTCGTCGACCACGGCCGCAGTCGGGTCCTGGTCGCCGGTGACGTGGTGCAGATCAACGGCAAGCGACCGACGTACGTCGCCGAGGCCCGCCGGGATGCCAAGCGGGCGAGCAAGGCGATGTCGGCCGCGGTCGGGCACACCATCCCGGTCGCCCCGGTGCTCACCTTCGTCGGTTCCGGGGTGATCAGCGTGTACGGGCTGCCCAAGGAGTGCATGGTCACCACCCACCGGGAGCTGGACCGGCTGCTCATCGCCGGAGGCACCCGGATCAGTTCGGCCACTGCCGAGAAGCTGTTCCAGGTGGCCCGGCATCCGGAGACCTGGCTGACCGCTCCGTTCCGCTCGGCGACCGACTACCGGTGGTACGGGGCCGGCCGTTCAGCCGCTGACAAGCCAACCAGCCGGCGGTAGCCTTCGGGGCGAAGGCGCTGACGACCTCTCTGTGGCGTACGTCCCGTTGCCGGCCAGCTTGTGACGACTGCACCCGCTATCCAGGTCCGTCCGATCCGGCGCCTGCTCGGCATCAGTCGACGGACCCGCCAGAGACCGGATAGCGTTGCTGTTGTCCGGTTGAGTCAGGGGAGGCGCGGGTGGCGCACGTCGAGCTCTCGATCTCGGAACCGCTGGTCCCCCAGGCCCGCGAGCCGATCGAGCCGATGCGCGTGGACAACTTCCAGCTGTGGGTGGCCACCGCCGCTACCGCGCTGGAACCGTGTCTCGTCCTGCGCCAGGATCTGACCGTCGCCGCGATCTCCCGGTCCTGCTGCGACCTGCTCGGCCTCGGCGAACCCGGCCAGATCGAAGGCCGGCCGCTGCTGGCCGGCCTGCGGCTGGTCGATTTCACCGCGCAACGCGGCGAGCTCGACGAGACCGAGGTGGACAAGATCCCGCCGCTGCTCGCGCTCAGCTCCGGGCGGCTCGCCCGCGGCCTGCTGCGAGTCGACAGTGACGCGGCCACCGCGCAGGGCGACGGCACCGTGGACGCGATCGCCACCCCGGTGTGGATCGGCAAGAAGGTGACCGGGTCGCTCACCTTCTTCGCCCCGATCACCACCGCGTACTCGGCCGGATGACCGGCCCGCCGGTCGACGCCTCTGCCGTACGCTGCCCTCATGCTCGACCTGGACCTGCTGCCAGCGGAGTACGCCGTCTGCCGCCTACCGGCCGGATCTTCGCTGCCGGCCGAGTTCCTGGCCGGCCCCACCGCCGGAGTCGTCTCGGTGACCTGGACCGAGGACGAGGTGTCGGTGATCTGCCGCACCGACCGGGTGCCGCCCGACGCCAAAGTCGAGACGCCATGGCGCTGCCTGCGGGTGGTCGGCCCGCTGGACCTCGCGCTGACCGGGGTCCTCGCGTCGCTCGCCGGCCCGCTGGCCGAAGCCCGGGTCAACATCGTGGCATTCTCGACCTTCGACACGGACTATCTGCTGGTGCCGACGGTCCGGCTGTCCGAAGCCCTGGCCACGCTGACCGGCAGCGGTCACCGGGTCGCCGGCGCAGCCGTACCATGAGCTGGTGCTGTCCGCACGTCAACGGTTTCGGACCGGCAGCCGGCACCCCGTCCGGCGCAGCCGGGCACCCGGTCGTGGACTGCTGCCGATCAGCGCGGCGCTGGTCGGCATATCGATACTCGCCGGTTGCGGTCGGCCGCCCGGGGTCGACGCTTCGACGGCGGACCCGGCGCCGGCGCCGGCACTGACCGGCCCACCGTCGAGCGCACCGCCAGGTACGCCCACACCGTCAGCGTCCGGTGTGCCGTCGGCCTCTCCGAGCCGTTCCGCGCCGGCAGACGGCTTCCCGGTGGCCGTCGCCGTCGACTGCGCCGGGCGGCCATCCGCCGCCCAGGTGGTGGCGCTGCTGCGCCGCACCGACGGGCTGCTACCGGCCGGCGTCCAGGTCAGTGTGCCGGTGGCACCCCGCTGCGCCGGCAGTTGGCAGTACACCGTGGTGCAGATCCCGTCCAGGGAGCCGTTGCAGGTGGTCACCGAAGGGTCGCCGACCTCGTTCACGTTGGTCACCGCCGGTACGGACGTCTGCGTCATCCCGGTCCGGGTCGGCGCGCCGGCCGGGATCCGTACGCTCGCCTGCGAGTCGGTGCCGATCCCGCCGACCACTCCGTAAGCTGGCCGGCATGTCCGTCCCCGCGCCGACCCGATTCGCCTTCCTCGGCCCCGAAGGCACCTTCGCTGAGCAGGCCCTGCTGACGATCCCGGCGGCCCGGCAGGGCGATCGGGTTGCGGCCCGCAGCGTGCCTGAGGCGCTCGACGCGGTCCGGGCCGGCAACGTCGACGCGGCCCTGGTGCCGTTGGAGAACTCGGTCGGCGGAGCGGTCGGCGTCACCTTCGACGAGTTGACCAACGGCCAGCCGCTGGTGATCACCCAGGAGGTGGTACTGCCGGTCGACTTCGTGCTGGCCGCACCCGCCGGCACCTCGCTCGAGCGGGTCCGCACCGTCGCCGCCCACCCACAGGCGTCCACCCAGTGCCGGTCCTGGCTGCGCCGGCAGGTCCCGAACGCCGCCGTGGCCGACGTACTGTCCAACGGTGCGGCGGCCGTCGGTGCGGCGGCCGGTGAGTACGACGCGGCGATCTGCGCGCCGATCGGCGCCAGCGCCCACCGGCTGACCGTGCTGGCCGACAAGATCGCCGACCACGCCGACGCGGTGACCCGGTTCGTCCTGGTCCAGCGCCCCGGCCCGCCGCCGACCCCGACCGGCGACGACATCACCACCCTGGCGGTCTACATCGCCCACGACCGGGTCGGTGCCCTGCTCGCGGTGCTGATGGAGCTGGCCGTCCGCGAGGTCAACCTCACCCGGATCGAGTCCCGACCGACCGGGGAGGCGCTCGGCCGGTACGCCTTCTTTCTCGACTGCTCCGGGCACGTCGCCGACGACCGGCTCGGCGACGCGTTGCGCGGGCTCCGGCGGGTCTGTGCCGACGTGCGGTTCCTCGGCTCCTACCCACGGCACGACTGGCCGCCGGCGGCCGGCGGCCGCACCACGGGTGGGCCGGCCGGCCGGCACGACGACGAGTACGCGCAGGCAGCCGCCTGGCTGGCCCGGGTCCGCGCCGGCCAGCTGGACTGAGCCAGCCCGGATTGAGCCGCCCGGACCGAACCAGCCGGACCGAGCCGCCCGGACTGAGATCGGACTACTGGGGCATCTGGCCGGCGCCGCGCACCGGCGGCTCCTCGGACGGCTGGACGATCACAAATCCCTGGCCGGCGAAGCTCATCGTGAACGCCTCCCCGGTGCGCCGGCCCAGCAGCGTACCGATGCCCAACTGCTCGGCCCGGTGGTAGCCGGTCTGCAGGCCGGCCGACCAGCAGACGGCGGCCTGCGGGTCGACGTAGGTCGGCTGGTCGACGGAGAGCACGACCGGGGTGCCCTTGGTGGTGATGGCGAGCCGGCCCTGCCCGGTGAAGACACAGTTGAACAGGCCAGCGGAGGAGGCGAAGCCCATCCCCTGAACCATCCGGATGTCGTACTGCAGCGTGGAGTCGAAGGCCAGCACGCTGGAGCCGTTGATGGACAGCGCGTCGCCCGGCTCCAGGTCGATCAGGTGCACGTCGGCGGCCTCGTTGGCGAGGAACACGTCACCCTGGCCGGTCAGCTTCATCAGCGGTACGCCTTCGCCGGTGAGCTTCTGCTTGATGAAGTTGCCGAGACCGCCGGAGCCGAGTGCCTGGAACTGCACGTGGCCCTGGTAGGCGACCATCGAACCGGTCCGGGCCATCGCCTCGCCGTTGAGCTCGATCTTCAGCAGTTTGGAGTTCTGCAGCCGCAGCCCGGGCTGGGCGGACTCCTTCTCCAGGTGATCGGCGGAGAACAGGGCACTGCGCATGGGTTCCTCCTGGTCAGGTTGATCGACCGAAGGGTAGGTAACCCGCGCAACCGCACGTCATCGCCCGGCCGGACCATCCTTGGTCAACCCCAGCCCAGGTCGTGTAGCCGTTCGTCGTCGATGCCGAAATGATGGGCGATCTCGTGCACCACGGTGATCGCGATCTCGTCGACCACGTCGGCCTCGGTCGCGCAGATCCGCAGGATCGGGTGCCGGAAGATGAGAATCCGGTCCGGCAGTACGCCGGCGTAGTCCCAGCCCCGACTGGTGAGCGCGTGTCCCTCGTACAGACCGAGCAGCTCCGGCTCGCCCGGCGGGGTGTCGTCCTCGACCAGGATCACCACGTTGCTCATCAGCCGCAGCAGCTCCGCCGGTACCTCGTCCAGCGCCTCCCCGACCAGCTCCTCGAAGCGCTCGCGGCTCATGTCGACCGGCATCGGTCCATTCTGCCGCACCACCGGCTCCCCGAGGCGTTTCCGGGCCTGCTTGGGTATCGGTCACCGGGCTTGCTCCGGTATCGACCCCGGGCTTGTCCAGATATCGGCGAACGCGAAATCGTTCGACGGTGCCGGACAAGCCCAGGATCGTCAGGGTGGCGTCGTGGGCGGGCGGTCAGACGGAGAGGCTGGCGTTCAGGGTGATCTCGGCACCCGGCGACAGCAGGCGGGAGATCGGGCAGTTCGCCTTCGCCGCCTCGGCCAGCTTCTGGAAGGTCTCCGGGTCGACGCCGGGCACCTCGCCCACCGTCTCCAGGTCGATCCGGGTGACGGTCATCCCGGCGTCTGTCTTGTCCAGGTGCACACTTGCGGTGGTCTGCACCGACGTCGGGGTGAACCCGGCGTCCGCCAGACCCTTCGAGAACGCCATCGAGAAGCAGCCAGCGTGGGCGGCGCCGATCAGCTCCTCGGGGTTGGTGCCCTCGCCCTCCTCGAAGCGGGACCGGAACGAGTAGTTCCCTTCGTACCCGCCCTTCCCGGTGCGGATAGTGCCAGAACCCTCGGTCAGATTGCCCTGCCAGCGGGCAGATGCGGTACGGATAGGCATGGGCATGACGCTAGCTCACCTCGATGCCCGACGCGACGATGCCCGTGCAAGGTCACCGAGGAGGCTAGGACCCGATGCCCGACGACAGCCGCCGCAGCGCGGAACCCGCCCTGCCCCGCCCGCAGACCGACCAGCCGGCGGTGATCGAGCTCGGCGGCGACGCCACCCCGCCGGCCGACGGCCCGGGTCCTGGGTCCGGCAGGTGGACCGCCATCGGTGAGCGGCTGTCCGGCGCGACCGCAGCCACCGCCTCGACCGTCGACCGGGCCCGCGCCGCTGCCGGAACCCGGTTCGGCCCGGCTGGCCGCGGCAAGCTGCCGATCCTGCTGCTCGCCGCCGTCGGGGTGCTCGCCGCTGCCGGTTCGCTCGGCGGTGAGTGGCTGGCGTTCGAGATCCCCGGGGTCGACGTCGGAACCGGCAGTCCCTACGCCGCCGCTGTGCGGCTCGCCGACCTCGGCACTTTCGGCACCGGGTACCTGCTCGGCCTGCTGGCGTTGCTGGTCTGTGCGGCACTGACGCTGTTCGGCTCCCACCGCAACCGCCCCGACACCCGGATCGCCGGGCTGACCATCGGCGCCGGGCTGGTCGCGCTGCTGGTCACGGTGATGCTGAACAGCGACGAGCTGATCAGGTCGTCGCTGCAGGTTCCCACCGAGATGGAGGTGCTGGTCAGCCGTGGTACGGCGGTGACCGCCGGCCTGGTCGGTGTCGGCGCGCTGCTGCTGGCGCTGTACCTGGCCGGGCGGACCACGGCCGGCCGTGGCGGCACCACTGGGAGTGGCGGTGCCGCCATCGACGGCGGCGTCGAACCTGGTCGGGTGCCTGAGGAAAGCGGGCAACCGACGACCGACGATCCGGCGCCCGCCCCGACCGACCTGCCGTGGCGTCGGCCACTCAACGACGGCCCGGAGCCGGGCGGGGGTGCACCCGCCGATCTGACGGTTGGGCCGACCGCACCGTTCGTCCGGCCGGACAACCCGCCGCATCAGACACCCCGCTGGTGAGGACGTCCCGCTGGTGAGCCGGCCGAAAACCTGCGCGCGGGCCGATACGGCGGGCCGGTATCGTTGACTCCCGTGATCGATCTCCGACTGCTCCGTGACGACCCGGACCTCTTCCGTGCCAGCCAGCGTGCCCGCGGCGAGTCCGAGTCCCGGGTGGACGATCTGATCGCCGCCGACGAGACCCGCCGCGCGGCGGTGCAGGCCTTCGAGGCGCTGCGCGCCGAGCAGAAGCAGCTCGGCAAGCGACTGCCCCGGGCGGACCCGGCCGAGAAGGCCGAGCTGCTGACCCGTACCAAGGAGTTGTCGGCCCAGGTGAAGGCGGCCGAGGCTGCCGCCACCGAGGCTGAGCAGGCGCTGCGCCGGGCGCAGTTGGCCTTCCCCAACCTGATCGAGGCCGGCGCGCCGGCCGGCGGCGAGGACGACTACGTCGTCCTGCGGGAGGTCGGTGAGCGCCCCGACATCGACAATCCCCGCGACCACCTGGCGCTCGGTGAGGCGCTCGGCGCGATCGACGTCGAACGTGGCGCGAAGGTCTCCGGCAGCCGCTTCTACTACCTGACCGGCGTCGGCGCGCTGCTGCAGCTCGGTCTGCTGCAGCTGGCCATCGCCCAGGCCGTCGAGTACGGCCTCACCCCGACGATCACCCCGGTGCTGGTCAAGCCGGAGTCGATGGAAGGCACCGGCTTCCTCGGCGAGCACGCCAGCGAGATCTACCGGCTGGAAGCCGACGACCTGTACCTGGTCGGCACCAGCGAGGTGCCGCTGGCGGCGTACCACTCGAACGAGATCCTGACCCTCGACGGCCCGGTGCGCTACGCCGGCTGGTCGTCGTGCTTCCGACGCGAAGCCGGCTCGTACGGCCGGGACGTGCGCGGCATCCTGCGGGTGCACCAGTTCGACAAGGTGGAGATGTTCTCCTTCTGCCCGCCGGAGCAGGCCCACGACGAGCACCTGCGGCTGCTCGCCTGGGAGGAGGAGATGCTGGCCAAGGTCGAGGTCCCGTACCGGGTGATCGACGTCGCCGCCGGTGACCTCGGCACCAGCGCGGCCCGCAAGTACGACTGCGAGGCGTGGGTGCCGTCGCAGGGCCGCTACCGCGAGGTCACCTCCACGTCGAACTGCACCACCTTCCAGGCCCGCCGGCTGAACATCCGCTACCGCGACACCGACGGCCGCACCCAGCCGGTGGCCACCCTCAACGGCACGCTCGCCACGACCCGGTGGCTGATCCCGATCCTGGAGAACCACCAGCAGCCGGACGGTTCGGTACGGGTACCGAAGGCACTGCAGCCGTACCTCGGCGGCCGAGACGTCCTCGAACCCCTGGCCACCGCCTGAACACCGTGCAGGTGCCGTTCCGGCCGTTGCCGGTCGACCAGTCCGACGTCCGCTACCTGCACGGCCCCGACTCGCTACGCCAGCCCGGCGTGCCGGCCGGCCGGACCATCGAGTTCGACTGGGCGGACAGCGCCGTCTACCCGGGTACGTTCCGGAAGTTCTGGGTGCACCTGCCGGCGCGGTACGACCCGTCGCGCCCGGCTGCCCTGTTGGTGTTCCAGGACGGCTGGTGGAACCTGGACCCGGCCGGCGAGGTCCGTGGCAGCATCGTCCTGGACAACCTGATCCACTACGGCGACCTCCCGCCCACGGTCGGCCTCTTCGTCGACCCCGGAGCTCTGCCTGACGATGGTGCTGGCGTTGACGGTGCTGGTCCTGGCGCTGGCGGCGGTGGGCGCAGGCAGCGCAACGTCGAGTACGACGTTTTCGACGACCGCTACGCCAACCTGCTGTTGAACGAGATCGTCCCGCAGGTGACGGAGCGCTTTCCGATCACCGATGACCCGGAGCAGTGGGGGATCTGTGGCATCAGCAGCGGCGGGAACTGTGCCTTTACCGCTGCCTGGCTGCGCCCGGACAGGTTCCGCCGGGTGCTCTGCTGCCTGTCCAGCTTCGTCCAGATGCCCGGCGGCAACCCCTACCCCGAGCTCATCAGGGACACCCCGGGCAAGCCGTTGCGGATCTTCCTGCAGGCCGGGCACCGTGACCTGAATTGGAACGAGCCGGAGGACAACTGGCTCGCCAGCAACCTGCGCGTCGCGGCCGCGCTGGCGGAAGCGGGGTACGACTTCCGGCTCGTGCTCGGCGACGGCGGCCACCACCCGAACCACAGCGGCGTGCTGCTGCCGGACGCCCTGCGCTGGCTGTGGCGGGTCGATCCATGATCAGGTGAGGCTGACGCACGTTATTCTCGCGTTTGACGTGCGTCAGCCTCACCTCGACGCGTTCTCAGCTGACTTCGCCCTACTTAGGTTCAGCCACGAACACGCCGACGCCTCCCGACGGTCACCCGGCGCGGCGGCGGCCCGGACTCCGGCGAGGTCGCCGCCTTCCTCGAACGGGATCGCCCACGACCTCGGCACTCTGTACGCCGGACTCGACCGCACCTACGAACAGAACGACCGGATCAAGGACACGCTGCGCCGCTGGCAGTCCAGCCGGGCCACCGCAGCTGGCTCGTGAACGCGCCTGCGGAGAGGGAGCGCCCTACTTCGGTTCGACCGCTACCCGGTCGTCGGCGCGCCTTCGCCGACTGGACACCTGGGCGTTACCTGAATCTCATTCGGAGTGCACGCACACCATCCACCCTGGGTAGCCGCAGTCAGGTGCCCCACCTCGGCGAGGTGGCAAAAGGCAGGTCAGAGCAGGCCGGTCGGGTATCATGACGCATTGCGAAGCGGGAAGCACACTCCCGCCAATGTCGCTCCACGACCTCGGAGACTCGCATGACGGTGACGAGCCGGTTCGCACGGCCAGGAACGAGTGTTTGGCCGGTGACCGAGCCGAACGGCGAGGTCAGCCGTGGCAATTCCGGCCAGCCCCTCGACGTGACTATCGTACTTCCCTGCTACAACGAGCAAGACCACGTAATCCGGGAGATCGAACGGATCACAGATGCGATGGACAACAGTGGCTACGAGTACGAGCTGCTGGCCATCGACGACGCTTCCACCGACCATACCCTGCAGGTTCTGCAGGAAGCCCAGACGCGATTCCCGCATCTTCGGCTGATGCCGTTCCACCGCAACGGCGGCTCCGGCACCGCACGTCGGATCGGCAGCCAGCAGGCCCGTGGCGAGATCGTCGTATGGACCGACGCGGACATGACGTACCCCAACGAGCGGATCCCCGAACTGGTCCAGATGCTCGAAAAGGAACCCGCCATCGACCAGGTGGTCGGTGCCCGGACCAGCGAACAGGGCACGCACAAGGTGCTGCGGGTCCCGGCGAAGTGGCTCATCCGCAAGGTGGCGGAAGGATTGACCGGAACGTCGATTCCAGACCTCAACTCCGGTCTACGGGCGTTCCGGCGGCAGGTTGCCCTGCCGTATCTGCGTCTGCTGCCCCCCGGCTTCTCCTGCGTCACCACCATCACCATGGCGTTCCTGCACAACCAGCACGAGGTCCGGTACCTGCCGATCGACTACGCCAAGCGCTCCGGCTCGTCGAAGTTCCACTTCGTCAAGGACGCCTACCGCTACATCCTGCAGGTCCTACGGATGGTGATGTACTTCAACCCGCTCAAGGTGCTGATGCCGCCGGCCCTGTGGCTGCTCGCCCTCGGTATCGGCAAGGTGATCTACGACGTCGTGGCCAACCCGGTCAGGATCGCGACGAACACCATCATGATCGTGATGACCGCGCTGATCATCGGGGCGGTGGCGCTACTCGCCGACCTCATCGTGCGATCGCGGTCCGACGGATGACCTCGCCCGGTTCCAGTGCGGCCGACCAACTTGCCCACCCCGGTGAGCAGCCCGGGAACGGTTCCGACAAGCATCCGCCGGAGCAGTTGACCGGCCGGTCCGGTAGCCCGACGGAACCGGGCCCGGCCCCCACCGAGGGGGGAGCCACGGTCAAGCGGGTCGATCGGTGGGGTTGGTTCGGCGTCGCCGCGATCACCGCTGTGGTGGCGGCGACCTGGATACCGCAGCTGGCGCTGCCGTTCGGCGACAACCACGTTGGGCGGATCTTCGCCCGGCACGGGCTGCACCTGCGCAATCTGCAGGAAAAGGGCCTGGTTGGCTCGTCGTTCAGCGCCGACTGGTCGCCGTACAGCGACCAGGCGTACGCACATCATCCGCCGCTGCTGAACATGCTCGACGCCACCTTCGGTCTGTTGCCGGGTAGTGGCGCGTACGAGATCCTGATCGGCCCGTTCCTGCTTGGCCTCCTGGTGGTGCCGGCCGCTGCGGCACTGCTCCGGGCATTTGCGATTGCCTGGATCCCCACCCTTGTCGCGGTCGGGACGATGGCGGCGACCGGATTCTTCTGGTTGTACAGCCCGCTGATGTTCGACATGGGGCTGATCCTGGCCATGTCCGCCACCATCGTTGCACTACGCAAGCGTGCCGATCCACCGCGTTGGCTGGTGGTCTGTGCCTGTGTCACCGCGTTGCTCGCGACCCTGGCGTCCTGGCCAGGGATCGGCCTGGCGGCGGTTCTCGGCCTGTGGTTGTTTGCCGCCCGCCGGCTGGACCGGGTGACCGTCGCGGTCGGAGCCAGCATGGTGCTCGGCGTCCTGGTCAGCCTCGCCTTCATCGTCGGGGTCAGCGGTATGGAGGACCTGACCAGCCAGACCGAGTTCCGTACGGCTGGTGGGGGGTTCACCGCCCGACAGTTCCTGGTCCGCCAGCGCGACTACGCGACCGAGCTGCTGCCCACCTGGTACCTGGTGATTTTCCCGATCGCCGCCGTCGCCGGTCTGTTCGTCCGGCGGACCCGGTTCTACCTGCTGGTCACGCTCGCCTTCGTCGGGGCGTGGGTGATCGGGCTGAACAACGGGTCGTTCATCCACGACTACTGGGCCTACCCGGTGCTCATTCCCGGTGTGGTCGCGATGGGCGCCCTGTTCGATCTCATCGTGCGGCGTGTTCCGACGCTGGTGTCGGCGAGCGCCGGTATCGCGGCCGGGGTCGGCCTGTCGGTCGCCTTCGGGGCGATAGCTCTGGGGCCGACGGCCCGGGACTACGTCTACGAGCCAGCTGACGCCGGCCGGCTGGTCGACGCCTACGCCCCTGGTCCCCAGCAGCAGCGTGCCTGGGTGATGAACATCAGCACCCCCCGGTGGGTCGCCTACTACTGGGATCTGCCACCGGCGGTGATGAGTCCCGACGTGCTGTCGCAGGCACAACCGGATGATCTGATCCTCTTCCGCACCGACCTGCGTCAAGGATGGGTGCCGGAGTCGGTGCCGGTGGTCGACACCGAGGGCCGGTACGGCCTCTTGCGGGTCGCGGACATCCGATCGGCGCTGCCGGCCGTCGACTGATCCGACAGACGCCGGCACCTGAGATCAGGCTGAGACGGCGGGGCGGGTCGCCACGGCGACCAGCCCTGGCCCATGCCCCGGGCGCAGCCGCTGCACCGCCGCGAACGGCGCAACGGCGGCCCTGATCAGTGTTCCGGCCAGCGCTCCGCGTGGCTGGAAAAGCCGCCCCGAGGTGTGTGTCCGGTCCTGCGCGCTCTCCGCCGCGGTCGCGGTGCGCCGGGCAGCGAGTCGGTCGCGTACGATGTCAAGGATGTAGCCCAGCGGCCACGCGTAGTGGATGATCCTGATCTGCTCGGCACCGGCAGCGGTGAGGACCTCGTGCAACTGGTCGGCGGTGTACCGCCGGTAGTGCCCGGCCAACACATCGGACGGACCGAACCGGTGCGGATCGGCCGGCACCGACAGCAGCAGCTGCCGACCGGGACGGACCAACGGGAGCCAGGCCGCGAGCGCGGCGGCATCGTCCTCGATGTGCTCCAGCACCTCGAACGCACAGACCAGGTCGTACGTCGTGCCGGCCGGCGCCTTGCGGTGATCGCCGTGGATCACCGTTCCGCCATGCGGGGTGATCCGCTGGTGTGCCACGGCGAAGCTCTGATCGTCCGGCTCGACCGCAGTGTACGGCGCTGCGCCGGCCAGGTAGGTGCCGACGGCTCCGAGCCCGCAGCCCAGTTCCAGGATGTTCGTCGGCTGCAGGGCCGCGATCTGCCGGCGGACGATGTCCCAGCGCAGTGCCGCGCGCGGGGACAACGGTGGTCGGCCCGGAGCGCTCATCGGCCCGCCACCCTGTCGGCCGTCGTGAGGCTGCCGGCACGCTGCCGGACCGGCTCGGTCACCGCGGCAGCCTGGAAGCTCTCGTCGGCCCGGCGGCCGGCGGCCTGCTGCCATCGGCGCAGCGCAGGCCGGTCCGCGGCCAACGACCGAAGTTCGGCCGCGATCGCCGTCGAATCGCCAGGTGGCACCAGGATGGCCGCTTCGCCGAGCACCCGCCGCTGCGGCGCAGTGTCCGAGGTCAGTACGGCGCAGCCGGCGGCGGCCCCTTGGAAGACCTTGGTCGGCACGACGTTGAGGGCCTTGTCGGTGGTGCCGAAGATGCCCAGCGCCACATGGTGCCCGGCCACCAGGGCCGGAAGCTCGTCGGGGGTGGCCCAGTCGATCCAGGTAACCCGAGGGTTGCCGGCTGCGGCGGCGCGGCACTCGGCGTACTCCTGGCCGGTGCCGACCATGGTGACCTCGACCGACTCGTCCGCCGCGAGGTCGGCCAGAGCTGCCCCGAGCACCGCCGTGCCGTGCAGCGGGGTGTACAGACCGACGAAGATGGCCCGCAGCGGGCCGGACACCTCAGCGGCATCCGGCCGTCGGGCGGCGAACCACTCCCGTCCGGCGCCGACCAGCGCGACCACACCCTTGTCGGCTGCCGCAGGGGGCAGCGCAGCCGCGTGCTCGGTGGTGTCCACCACGACGAGGTCGGCGCTGCCGAGCGCGCCGTCGTCGATCGCACGCATCAACCGACCCTTGATCCCACCGCCGGTGGCGAGACCGCGGTCACGGGCCGTTCCAGCGGCCGAGACGAGATGGTCCAGCACGATCGGGGTACCGGGAAACAACCGGCGGGCCAGCCGTACGTCGAAGTGCCCCAGATACCCGACCAGAACCGCGTCGACCTTCCCGGGCCGGCGGAAGCGGCGGGCCCGCCAGGCCAGCGAAGCCCAGCAACGGGCCAGCTTGACCGCGAGCAGCGGCAGCCGCCAGGGTTGGCGCAGCATCGCGACCCGCCCGGCGGTGTCCAGCCCCAGCGGGGCGTTGAGCTCGATGACGGCGTCGCCGGCCGCTCGCAGACCTTCGATTAGCACGGCGACGCGGGGATGACGTTGGGCTTCGTAGGTCCCGAACACCAGCCAGCGCACGGGCGCAGTCTAACCAGGTTCGGATCGGCTGTGGTGAGCGCTGTCCACCTCGTCGGTCCGGTCAGCCAGGCCCGGCTGACGAGGTTCGCCGCCGGGGAACCGGTTGGCCAACAGCACCGCCACCGCCGGTGCGGCTACATCGACCACGATCATCAACAGCCGGGACACCACGGCCGCGACCAGAGCGATCGGCTGGCTCACGCTCACGCTGAGGATGACCACCAGCGCGGCCTCCCGAGGTCCGGCCCCGGCCGGCGCGACGATCAGCAGGAATCCGATCGCCCAGGAGCCGGCGAACGCGGCGATCGACAGGAACACCAGGTGGGGGCCGTCCGCTGCGCCGAGACCCCGCAGCAGCGCCCAGATGTGCCCGCCGTACGCCAGCCAGGCCAGTACCGACCAGAGCACCGACTGGCCGATCCCGCTCAGCGACAGCGGCCGCGGCATCGGCTCGCGGCGGGCCAGGCGCATGGCGATCGCCAGACCCCGGTTGAGCAACGGAGGCCAGAGCCCCGCTGCGGCCAGCGGCAGGGCCAGCAACGCCCACCAGTAGCGATCGAAGGCCGCCGGGCTCACCAGCGGCAACAGACACACCGTAAGGAGCAGGCCGGTGCCGAGCGAGACTGCCATGACCAGCAGCGCCGCTGCTGCGGAGGATCGACCGGGAACCTGGTAGGTCCGGCCCAGCCGGGCCTGGGTGAGCATCGGCCACAGCTTGCCGGGCAGGTACTTGCCGAGCTGTCCGACAAAGAAGACCCGCATGCCGGCACCGAGTGGTATCCGGCTACCGAAGTCGGCGAGGATCGCCCGCCAGCTCAGGAAGTTGCACCACAGCGCGACGATGGCCCCGGCGGTGGCCAGGAGCAGACTGGGGACGGTCAGGTCCGTAGCGGTGGCTCGGACCTGCGACCATTGGCTGGCGAGGGCCCAGCCGATGAATCCGGCGAAGGCACCGACCACGGCGACCTGCAGCGCTCGTCTCAGCAGACTGGGACGGTGCGACGCCGGCGGATGCACGCCAGGCACCCTACTCGTACGTCGGCTGTGGTCGCTGGTCACCCCGGCCCGGTCGCGGCACCGCGCGGCCCCCGCCCATGCCGTCCGCCCGCCGCCTGCGTCCCGGCCCTGGTCAGTGTGCATCCGGTCTTCGCGCGCACGTCATGGCCAGGTCACGGTACGCGAGGTACGGTTGCTGACCCGTCGACCCGTCGACCCGGGGATCAAGGAGGACAGCATGCCGCGCTCCGGTCTACCCAAGCTGATCGCCACCGACCTTGACGGCACCCTGGTCCGCAGCGACGAGACCGTCTCCGCGTACACCCATGAGGTGCTGGACCGGGCCCGGTCGCTCGGCATCCCGGTCGTCGGGGCGACCGGCCGCGGACCCCGGCTGATCGAGTTGACCCGCAACGACATCCGGGCCGCCGACTATCTGGTGATGGCCGGCGGCGGGCGGGTGGTCGACCAGAGCGACCCGACCGGTGTACGGGTGCTGCGCGACGAGCGGCTGTCCGCCGACGTGCTGGCCCAGCTGATCACCGAGCTGGAGGCGGCAGTCGGTCCGCTGATCGTGATGGTCGAAGCGTCTGACGAGCACGAGGCGCCGCTGTGGGGCGACTTCGACCCGCAGTGGCGGTACCCGGAGCGGTTCGAGGCCCGTACCAGGCAGCAGTGCCTGGCCACCGACGTGATCAAGGCGTTCGCCCGGACCCCGTCGCACGACGTCGACGCGCTGCTCGCCGCCGCGGTGCAGATCGTCCCGCCGACGCTGGCGACGGTCACCCAGGCCGGGCTGGGCTTCATCGAGATCTGTCCGCCCGGCGTCGACAAGGCCAGCGGCCTGGCGGTCGTCGCGGAGTCGCTCGGCGTCAACCCGGCGGACGTGCTGGTCTTCGGTGACATGCCCAACGACCTGCCGATGTTCGCCTGGGCCGGGTGGTCGAGGGTGGCGGTGTCGAACGCCCATCCGACAGTACGCCGTGCCGCCGATGAGGTTACACTGCGTAATGATGATGACGGCGTAGCGATTTACCTCGACCGGCTACTGTCCGGAGATGGAAGTGCATCCACGTCTGGTCGCCACCGACCTCGACGGGACACTGCTGCGGCCCGATAAGTCGCTCAGTGCCCGGACCGCGGCTGCGCTCGACGAGTTCCAGCTGCGCGGCGGGCGGGTGGTGCTGGTCACCGGTCGGCCGGTGCGCTGGCTGCCGGCCGTGTACGAACAGTTGCGGGCCCCGGTGCCGGCGGTCTGCGCGAACGGTGCCGTGGTCTACGAGCCGCGTACCGACACCGTGCTGCGCGCCGACCCGCTCGCCCCGGAGATCATGGCCGAGGTCGCCCGGCGACTGCGCGCCGAAGTCCCGGATGTGGTCTTCGCCGTCGAGGTGGAGGATGGCCGGTTGATGCGGCACGGCACCGACTGGCCGGCGCACTGGAACAGCGATCACCCCACCGCCCGGCAGGTCACCGACTCGACGCGGCTGCTCGCCGCGCCGGCGGTGAAACTGCTGGCCCGCAGCAGCCACGATGACCCGGAAGTGTTCGTCCGGATCGTCGCCGGAGCGCTCGCCGGGCTGGCCGAGGCCACCCACTCGTCGAAGTCCGGGTTGGTGGAGATCTCAGCTGCCGGGGTCACCAAGGCGGCCGGGCTGGCCTGGCTCTGCGCCCGTTGGCAGATCGGTGCCGCCGACGTGGTCGCCTTCGGCGACATGCCGAACGACGTCCCGATGCTGACCTGGGCCGGGCAGGCGGTCGCGGTGGCGAACGCCCACCCGGCGGTGCAGGAGGTCGCCGACGCGGTGACGGCGTCAAACTCCGACGACGGGGTAGCCGCGTACCTTGAGCAGTTGCTGGCGCAGAGTCAGAGGTACTGGCCGGTGCGGGTGCCGCCGCCCTCGCCCGGCTGACCGGCCTGGCCCGGCTGCCCCGGCATGCCGGGGATCATCCCGCCCGGGCCGACCGGCAGCGCCGGACGCCCGCCGGAACGCATCTGCTCCAGCTGCAGCCGCGCCGCCATCTGCTGGGCCATCAGCGCCGCCTGGATGCCGTGGAACAGCCCTTCCAGCCAGCCGACCAACTGGGCCTGGGCGACCCGCAGTTCACTCTCGCTCGGGGTGGCGCCGTCCTCGAACGGCAGCGAGATCCGGGCCAGCTCCTCACGCAGCTCCGGTGCCAGGCCGTCCTCCAGCTCGGTGATGGAACGCCGGTGGATCTCGCGCAGCCGCTGCCGGCTCGCCTCGTCGAGCGGGGCGGCGCGGACCTCCTCCAGCAACTGTTTGATCATGCTGCCGATCCGCATCACCTTGGCCGGCTGCTCGATCAGCTGCGACGGGTCTTCCGGGTCGACCGGCTCGTCGCCGGCACCGGTGGCCCCGCTGGCGTCACCGGGGGCACCTGCGGCACCGGCACCGCCGACGTTCACCGTGCCGACCGGTCGTCCGTCCGGGCCGACCACCACCACCGCGCCGGGCCGGCCAGCCGCCGGGCCGGACTCGTTGGTCTCTTCCGGGGAGCCTGACGTCTCGGTCATAGGCTCCATCTTGACGCAGCACCAGGGCCGGCCGCTCGCCGGTCCCCCGATCACGCCGCCCGCCGGCTCTCCGATCACCCCGCCCGCCGGCTCTCCGATCACGCCGCCCGTCGGCGGCGTGAACCGGCAGATCACCTACCATTGACTGGACGCAGCCGAGCGGGTAGAACGCCGAGTGGACCGCCGACCAACTCGCCACCGTCGGCGTGCTCCGCCTGCGCGACCGATCGTCGTACCCATGGGAGAGGACCACCCCTGTGCCTCACATCGACCGCCGGCAAGCCCTGAAGCTGCTGGCCGCGCTCGGCGCCACCGGGCTGGCCAGCGCCTGCAGCGTCGGTACGGGTGACGACTCGAGCGAAGACGACGGCCCGGTCAGCGACCGGCCGGTACGCATCGGGCTGATCGTCCCGCAGACCGGCGGTTACAAGCCGATCGGCGACGAGATGCTCAACGGCTTCCAGCTCTACCTGGACACCAACCAGCAGCGGCTGGGGGGCCGCCCGGTCGACCTGGTGATCGCCGACGAGGGGGAGACCCCCGAGTCCGGGCTGGCGGCGGTCGACTCGCTGCTCCAGCAGCAGGTGCTGGCGCTCACCGGGGTGGCCAACTCGGCGGTGATGCTCGCCATCCGGGACGCCGTGGAAGAGTCCCGGGTGCCGTTGATCGGCTCGAACGCCTCGCCCCGCAGCTTGCAGAGCGTCGTCTACATCTGGCGTACCTCGTACGTCGCCGACGAGCCTGGCCTCGCCCTCGGCGGCTACCTGGCCCGAGAGGTGTCCGCCAACGGCGAGGTGGCGATTGTCGCCGCCGACCAGCCGGCCGGCCGCGACGTGGTGCAGGGGTTCCGGGAAGGCTTCGGCGCCAGCGACGAGCGGATCTCCGGGGCGGTCATCTGGGCCAACGCCACCCCTAATCCGGGTCGGGACACCTTCACCGAGCCGATCCAGGAGGTGATCTTCCGGGATCCGGAGGCGGTCTACTGCCACTTCACCGGCTCGGCGGCGGTCGAGTTCATCCGGCAACTGCGCGACGCCGGCTTCGAAGGTCCGATCTACGGCCCGGGCTTCCTCACCGAGGGCAACGTCATCGACCAGTTGGGCGAGGAGGCGAGTGGCATCGTCACCGCCCTCAACTACTCGGCTGACCTGGACAATTCGGCCAACCTGCAGTTCGCTACCGGCTACCGCAAGCGGTACGGGGCATCGCCGACCACGTACGCGATGTCGTCCTACGACGCGGCCCAGGTGCTGGACAAGGCGATCCGATCCGCCGGATCGGGGGTCACCTCCCAGGAGTTGAACCTGGCGCTCGGCCGGGTGGGACAGATCGACAGCCCGCGCGGGCTGTGGCAGTTCAACCAGCCGCGTACGCCGCAGCAGAAGTGGTACCTGCGTGAGGTGCTGCGCGACGGTCCGGTGCTGTCGAACGTGCTGATCACCGAGCTCGCCACGCTCGGCTGAGCGCCACAGTCAGCCGAGCGCCGGACTGGACTGGGCTGGAACCGTGGGTCAGCCGCGCAGCTCGGCGACGCAGCACTTCACGCTGCCGCCGCCCTTGTGCAGCTCGGTGAACTCGACCAGCAGCGGCTGGTAGCCGGCGGCGGCCAGCTTGCCGGCCATCCTGGTCGCCTCGCTGTTGACCACCACATACCGGCCGTCGCTGATCAAGTTCAGCCCGAAGGCCAGCGCGTCGGACCGGTCGGCGATCACCGCGCCGGGGAACAACTGCCGGAGCACCCGCTGCGACGCGGGGGAGAAGGCCTGCGGGTAGTAGGCGACGGTCTCGTCGTCGAGGGCGGCCAGCGCGGTGTCCAGGTGGTAGAAGTGCGGGTCGACCAGACGTAACGACACAACCGGCCGGCTCAGCGTCTCCTGGAGCCGGCGGTGCGCGTCCGGGTCGGTACGGAATCCGTAGCCGGCGAGGATCGTGCCACCGTACGCTCCCGGCAGGTAGGTGAAGTCGCCTTCGCCCTCGTTGGTCTCGGTGGGCCGCACGTACCGCCAGCCGAGCTCCTCGTAGAAATCCCGATGCGCGATGGCCTCCGCGGCCCGCTGCGGGTAGGTGAACCGGGCCCCGAATACAAGGCGGTCGACCGAGAAGGCGCCGTTGGCGGCGTACACCATGTCGGGCAGGTCGGCGCGGGCCGGCAGCAGCCGAACCTGGTGCCCGATGCCGGTCAGCGTCTCGCGTAGCCCTTCCCATTGTTTGACGGCGAGTTCGGTGTCCACCGGCAACTGAGGGTTCATCCACGGATTGATTGCGTACTCGACGGCGAAGTGCTCCGGCGGACACATCAGGTAGGTCCGGGGCTGCCCGGCGGCAGCGCGCACATCGGTCACGGGAACCAAGAGTAGGTATGCTGTCACACAATAAGAAGTCTCTATCGTTGCGCCTGAAGGGCTAAACGTTGCATATCGACGCCGTGGACCAGCGAATCATTGCGTCGCTGGTGGCCGATGCCCGTTCGTCCTACGCGGACATCGGTGCCCGGGTGTCGCTATCCGCCCCGGCGGTCAAACGTCGGGTCGACCGGCTGCGGGCGGCCGGGGTGATCCGTGGCTTCACCGCCGTCGTCGACCCGTCCGCCGTCGGCTGGACAACCGAGGCGTTCATCGAACTGTTCTGTACCGGGCGGACCACACCGGCCCAGATCGCGGCGGCCACCCGCCAGCACCCGGAGGTGGTCGGGGCGTACACGGTCAGCGGCGAGGCAGACGCCCTGGTGCACCTGCGGGCAGCCGACATCGCGCACCTGGAGCAGGCCCTCGAACGGCTGCGGGCCGAGTCGTTCGTCACCGCCACGAAGAGCATGATCGTGCTCTCCCGGCTGGTCGACGCACCGCCGCCGGTCGCCGTCCCCGACCCACCGGCCTGACCGGCCCGTGCCCGACCCGCTGACCTGTCCGGCAAGTGCCCGGTCAGGTCAGAGGTACATGCCGGTGCGGTGATCCCCGGCGTCGCCCCGGGACGGCTTGTCCCCGTCGCCGAAGAACCGCTTGCCACCGAACTCGCCGTGCAACCGGTCGTCCAACTCGTCGGCGAGACCGGTCATCACCTGCACCGCGAGCATCAGATGAGTGGGCTGGAAGTTGCGGCCGAAGACCGGCACGGACGCCCACACCGTGTCGTTTGTGCAGTACAGCCGCCCGATCGGCATCCGGTTGGTCAACTCGGACAGCTTCACGTACAACTGCTCGGTCGGCTCCACTTCGGTCAGCACCGGTGAGAAGACGTCCACCAGCGGCGGATTGTCCCGGATCCGGACGAAAACCATCGCCGAGCCGGCCCGGATCCCGATGTCGCCGTCCGCGTCCACGTGCAGGTGCTCCGGGGTGCTGCGCATCATCGTCGCGACCACCGTACGGACCCGGTCGTCGAGCGGCAGCGCGTCACCCGGACCGTCGTCACCGTCGTCAGGCAGCGAGTCGCCGGTCGGCAGCCCGAGATGGTCACCGAGTGACGACGCCGGTCGGGCGGTGCCGAGCGGCTCGACCTCGATCGGCGAGTCGCTGTCGTCGTTCACCGAGTAGACGACGAAGGCCGGATGCGGGGCACCGTAGACCTGGCGCAGCGTGTGGGTGATCACTGAGGCCAGCCGGGCGACGTCGGTGGTCGTCGTGGCCAGCCCGAAGTTGTCACCGCAACCCGGCACCACCCCGGGCGGCGACCAGCCGAGCGCGACCAGCTCGGCGACGGCGTCCCGGCCCATCCGGTAGTCCGGCGGCAGGGTGGCGTTGCTCACCGCCGACGCGGTCAACCGGTCCTGCAGGCCGACCGAGACATCCACCGAGTAGATCGCGTCCCCGGTGCCGGACGCCGTCGGATCGAGGGTGAGCTCCACCTGTGCACCTGCCGGCAGCGTCGGCAGCATGGCGGCCAGCGCGGCGGCGAAGTCCCGCCACGCCTGGGTCACCTTCTCCCGCAGGTCGGCCGTGCTCGGCTCGTCGAGCAGGAGCGGCTCGTGCGCCGCCGGCTGACTCCCGGACGCCTGATCTCCTGTTGCCGGCACCTGCTCCCCCACGATGATCAACTCAGTCTCGTTGTGCGCACACCCTACCCAGGTGAGCCACCACACCGGCTAGCCCCAGCCGCCGTCGGATAACCGGCACTGGCCGGCCGTAGCTGCCGTACCGCCGCTGGCCTGCGCTTTCGGATGTAGCCGGCGGATCGCAGCACGTGAGAAGGTGGCGGCATGGCACGTTCCGCCCCCCGAGACGACGCCGGCGACCGCGACCTGCGGGTCGACCGGCCGGCGACCAGCGCGGCCGGACTGCCGGGCGTCACCCATGCGCTGCGCGCCGGCGTCGCCCAGATGGGTGTACGGCGTACCGCGCTCACCCTTGCGCGGGTCAACCAGCCGGGCGGCTTCGACTGCCCCGGCTGCGCCTGGCCGGAGCCGGCCGCGCAGCGCCGCGCGCACGCCGAGTTCTGCGAGAACGGTGCCAAGGCGGTCGCCGAGGAGGCGACCCTGCGCCGGGTCACCCCGGAGTTCTTCGCTGAGCACCCGATCAGCGAGCTGGCCACCCGCTCCGACCACTGGCTCGGCCAGCAGGGCCGGCTCACCCACCCGGTGATCCGCCGACCGGGTGCCGACCACTACACCCCGATCAGCTGGGACGACGCGTTCCGGCTGATCGCCGACGAACTGCGGGCCCTGGACTCCCCGGACCGGGCCGTGTACTACACCTCCGGCCGCACCTCCAACGAGGCCGCGTTCCTCTACCAGCTGTTCGCCCGGTCGCTGGGCACCAACAACCTGCCGGACTGCTCCAACATGTGCCACGAATCGTCCGGCATGGCGCTGCTCAGCACCATCGGCATCGGCAAGGGCTCGGTGACCCTGGACGACCTGCACCGGGCGAAACTGATCGTCGTCGTCGGGCAGAACCCGGGCACCAACCACCCCCGGATGCTCTCCGCGCTGGAGCGGGCCAAGCGGGACGGTGCCACCATCGTCGCCGTCAACCCGTTGCCCGAAGCCGGGCTGATGCGGTTCCGCAACCCGCAACGCCCCGGCGGCCTGGTCGGGGCCGGCACCCCGCTGGCCGACCACTTCCTGCAGATCCGCATCGGCGGCGACCTGGCGCTTTTCCAGGCGATCGGCGCGCTGCTGGTCGCCGACGACGCGGTCGACACCGACTTCGTCGACACCCACACCAGCGGGTACGCCGAGTACCACGCCGCCCGCGCCGGGCTCGACTGGTCGGCGGTGACCGCCGCCACCGGGCTGGACCGGGCCCAGGTCGTCGAGGTGGCGAAGCTGTTCGCCGCCTCCGACGCGACCATCGTCTGCTGGGCGATGGGGCTGACCCAGCGGCAGGACTCCGTCGACGCGATCCGCGAGATCGTCAACGTGCAACTGCTGCGCGGCATGATCGGCAAGCCGGGGGCCGGCCTCTGCCCGGTGCGCGGACACTCCAACGTGCAGGGCGACCGCACAATGGGTATCTGGCACGAGCCGCCGGCCTGGCTGCCAGCGCTCGGCCGGCGACTCGGCGTACCGATGCCGACCTCGACCGGGCTGGACACGGTCGGCGCGATCCGGGCGATGCGCGACGGCGAGGTAAGCGTCTTCATGGCCCTCGGCGGCAACTTCGCCGCCGCCAGCCCGGACACCGACGTGACGGTCGCCGCCCTGGCGTCGTGCGCGTTGACCGTGCACGTGTCGACCAAACTGAACCGCTCGCACACGGTGCCCGGCGCGACCTCGCTGATCCTGCCCTGCCTGGGCCGCACCGAACGGGACCGGCAGGCCGCCGGCGACCAGTTCGTCACCGTCGAGGACTCGATGTCGGCGGTGCACGCCTCCCGGGGCCGGCTCGCCCCCGCCTCCGACCAACTGCTCTCCGAGGTGGCGATCGTCGCCCGGCTGGCCCGCGCCACACTGCCCGACTCGCCGGTGCCGTGGGAGGCGTACCAGGGCGACTACCGGGCAATCCGGGCGACCATCGCCGACGTCGTACCGGGCTTCGCCGACTTCGAACGCCGGGTCGCCGAGCCGGACGGATTCGTGCTGCCGCATCCGCCCCGGGACCGGCGGACCTTCGCCACCGCGTCCGGCAAGGCCGCGTTCACGGTCAGCCCGTTGACCGTGATCGAGGTGCCGCCGGGCCGGCTGCTGCTGCAGACCATGCGCAGCCACGACCAGTACAACACCACGATCTACGGGCTCGACGACCGCTACCGCGGCATCCGGGGCGGGCGCCGGGTGGTCTTCGTCCACCCGGACGATCTGACCGCGCTCGGCTTCACCGACGGCGACCAGGTCGACCTGGTGTCGGAGTGGTCGGATCAGGTCGAGCGCCGGGCGAGCGCCTTCCGGGTGGTGAGTTACCCGACAGCGCGCGGCTGCGCGGCCGCGTACTTCCCGGAAGCGAACGTGCTGGTGCCGCTGGACTCCACCGCCGCCGGGTCGAACACCCCGACGTCCAAGCAGATCGTCATCCGCCTGGAGCCGGCCTGACCTCGCCCGGGGCCGGCCCGACCTCCTCGCCGTCACCGTAGGCACGGGCCAGGGCGGCCAGCCGGGCACCGGCCTCGACCGGATCGGCGCCACGGCCGACGGCCAACCCCAACAGGTACGCGGTGACCGGCGCACCCGGTCGCAGCACGTTGTGCGCCACGTCGCGGGCCAGGTCCAGCACCACCGGCACCGGCACCTCGCCGGGGTCGAGCCCGAGTTCGGCGGCCGCCGACGCCACCCAGCTCGTCATCGTGTCGCTCATCGCACCCACCGTGTCGCTCATCGGACCCACTCCCGTGCCTGCCGGACGTCCTGGTCGGTGTCGCAATCGAACCACGGTGCCGCGCCGACGCCGGGCCAGGTCACCTCGGCGACGGACAGGCTGCCGAGCAGCGCCCGCATCGACGCCCCGACGAGGCCGCCGTCGCGCTGTGCGGCGAGCCGGGCCACCGCCGCACGCAGCCGGTCGGTCCGCCACACACCGCAGAGCAGTTGCCGCCGGCCGGTGGTGTCGACGTAGAGCGCCCCGTCGACACCACCCGCCCGTACGGTCCGCGTCAGCCGGTCCACCGCGTCGGCGGTGAGCAGCGGCAGGTCGCCGGCGAGCAGCGCGACCAGACTGGCCGGCTCGGCGACCAGACCGGTCGGCTCGGCGAACGCGGCCGGGGCGGGGAGCGCGGCGAGGCCGGCGGCGGTGGCGGCGACCGGACCGGCCCCGGGCGGCTCCTCGCGTACCGCCAGGACACCCGGCGGCGGGTCGGCCAGCGGGCCGACGACGACGCGCGGGTCGGCGCCCGCGACGGCGGCCAGCACCCGGTCCCGCATGGCCACCCCACCGACCGGTACGTCCGGTTTGTCGACGCCGCCCATCCGTCGGGCCGCACCACCGGCCAGCACCACCGCCGCGAATCCGGTCACGTCGCCGACGGTACCGCGAGGTGAAACCCGTCGGTGCGGTTGACATCGAAGCCGGCCGGCCGGGGCGTCCTTCCAGTATGGAGTTCAGGCTGCTCGGGAACTTCGAAGTGGTACGGGACGGCCGGCCGGTACCGGTGGGCCGGCGCCGGCAGGAACGCCTGCTGCTCGCCATCCTGCTGCTGGCAGCCGGTCGTCCGGTCGCCACCGATCGGCTGACCGACCTGCTGTGGGACGGTGCACCGCCGCCGAACGCCCGCGGTGCCGTGCACACCTACGTCGGGCGGCTGCGGGCCGCCCTGTCGCCGTACGGGGTGCGAATCACCACGAAGGGTGGTGGCTACGCGGTGCCGGCCGGGCAGGTCGACGCGACCCGCTTCACCGACCTGGCCCGGGAGGTCGCCGGCACCACCGCTGGACCGGGTGGTCAAGATGGTGCTGGCGACGTACCCGGACGGCTCGTCAAAGCGGGAGATCTACACCGGAGCGCTCATCTACCGGGTCACCAACACGTCTACCGGGGAGTCGGTCGAGGTGGACATCAGCGGCACCTCGGTGCTGAACATCCGGCCGGGCGGCTCCTACTCCAACAACGTGACCTGGCGGGTCTGGGGCCCGATCCTGCTGGGCATGCACGAAGGAAAGGGCAACTATCCGAGCGGCATGTACGTCCCGAACGGCATCTACACCGTGGATGTCAGCAAGTCGGGGTACCGGACGCTGCGCTTCACCGTCGGCAGCGCGCACAACATCTGCGACGATCTTCAGCCCTGACCTGCGGGAGCCCAGCCCGGACTCCGCCAACGGGAAACATCCACCCCCCGATGATCGTTGCCGGTGGTATGGACGATTCCGGGGTGAACGGACCCGACAGCGGAGACGAGACGTCCCACGCCGGCCCGGCCCCGGGCCGGCGTGGCGCGGTCCGGGTGGAACCGGGCCAGAAACGGGTCCGGGTGTACCTGCACGGCGAGGTGGTGGCCGACACGACCGCCCCGCTGCTGGTCTGGGAGAAGCCCTACTATCCGACCTACTACCTGCCGGCGGTGGATGTCCGCGCGGCACTCGTCGCGACCGGCGCCACAGAGCGGTCGCCGAGCCGGGGCACCGCCGAGATCCTCGACGTGGTCACCGGGGACGGCCGGACCGCCGCCGGAGCCGCCCGCCGCTACCCCGACTCACCGTTGCCGCAGCTACGCGACGCGGTACGGCTGGACTGGGCGGCGATGGACGACTGGCTGGAGGAGGATGAGCTGGTCTACACGCACCCGCGTGATCCGTACACCCGGGTAGACATTCTGGCCAGCAGCCGGCGGGTGCGGGTGGAGCTGGACGGGGTGACGCTGGCCGATTCCGGCTCGCCCCGGATCCTGTTCGAGACCGGGCTGCCGCCGCGCTACTACCTGCCCCTGACCGACCTGCGGCGGGACCTGCTGATGCCGTCGCAGACCCGCACCCACTGCCCGTACAAGGGTACCGCCGAGTACTGGTCGGTGCGGCTCGGCGAGCGGACGTACGACGACCTGGTCTGGATCTACCGCGCGCCGCTGCCGGAGAGCCAGAAGATCGCCGGTCTGGCCTGCTTCTACAGCGAAAAGGTCGACCTGTACGTCGACGGCGTCGCCCAGCAACGGCCGCGTACGCAGTTCAGCTGAAGCCGGCGCGACACCCCGCCGGCCGTACGTGCGGTGCGTGTCGTCCGGTGGTCACCTTCCCCTGCTAACTTCTGCCCGTGGCGCAGGCAGACGGATCAACCGCAACGGACGGATCCGGGACGCTCGACGGTTCCGGGGCAGTCGGGCAGCCGGCGGGCGGTGTCCCACGGGTCGTCCGCAACGACTGGTCGTCGGTGGCCGTACCCGATCTGGACAGCTGGCGGCCCACGATGACGGTGAGCGTCGTCATCCCGGCCTACAACTGCCAGCCCACGTTGGATCTGACGCTGGCGTCGTTGAGCCGGCAGACGTACCCGGCGGACCTGCTCGAGGTCGTCGTGGCCGACGACGGCTCGGACCCGCCGTTGATCCTGCCCGAGGTCCGGCCGGCGCGGACGAAGATTGTCCGGGTCGGTGCCGACGGCGAGGCCGGTTGGGGGCGGGCCGCCGCCCTGCGCTGCGGCGTCGCGCACAGCACCGGCGAGATCCTGCACTGGCTGGACGCCGACATGATCGCCTTTCCCGAGCATGTGGCGGCCCAGGTCCGCTGGCAGCATGTGCTGCCGTACGCGGTCACCCTCGGCTACAAGCGCTTCGTCGACCCGGACGGCGACGGGCGGTGGCCGTCGGCGGAGACGGTCGCGCGGACGCTGGCTCGCGGCGCGGCAGCGGACCTGTTCGGTGGCGACCCAGGTGAGCCGCACAGCTACGTCGAGCGGTACGTCAACCAGACCGACCAGCTGCGCATCGCCGACCATCACGCGTTCAAGATCCACGTCGGCGCGACCGCCGCGTTGCGCCGCGAGCTGTACCAGCGGGCCGGCGGGTTCGACGCGCAGCTGCGGCTGGGCGAGGACACCGAGTTCGGCTACCGGCTGGCCCAGGCGGGTGCCGTGTTCGTGCCGGAGCCGGCCGCGCGGAGCTGGCATCTGGGGCGGACCCACGTGATGCGCGCCCGTAAGGAGATCGCCCGCTGGAACCGTCCGTTCTTCGCCGACCGGATCCCGTACCCACGCAGCTGGCGCAAGGTGGGCGGGACGTCCTGGTCGGTCCCGCTCGTCGAGGTGGTCACGGCAGTCGGTGACCAGCCGCTGGAACGGGTACGGGCGGCCGTCGACTCGGTGCTGTGCGGCAGCGAGCACGACATCCGGGTCACCCTGGTCGGTCCATGGGATCAGCTCGACGACGCGCGGGTACGGGTGCTCACCGACCCGCTGCGCGACCTGCGACTGATCACCGCGACCTACCGGGGTGAACCACGCGTCCGGCTGGCCACCGAGCGGCCCGGCAGCGTCTTTCCCGCGCCGTACCTGCTGGACCTGCCGGCCGCGTACGGCCTGGCACCGGACGCCCTGCGACGCCTCATCGACGTCGCCGACCGCCACCAGGCCGGCGTGGTCCGGGTCAACGTCGGCGAGCCCGGAGCGGACCCGGCGCGGGAGGCCGGCGTACGGCTGTGGCGGACCGCGGCGCTCAGCCGGGCGCGCTGGGTGCGGTCCGCCGACGAGCCGCTGTTCGACGCGGTGACCTCGGTGTACGGGCACCGCGACGTGCCTGCCGAGGAGGTCGGCGTCGTGGACCTCACCGGGTTCGAGGTGACCGACCTGGCGAACGGCATGCCCCGGCCGTCCCGGCGTCGCCGGACACCTGCCGCGCTGGTGCCGACGACGGTCGAGGTGGCAGGCGTACGGTCGCTGGCCAAGGCGACGGTGGTGGTTGCCTGGATGGCGGGCCGGCGGGTCCGTGCTCAGTGGGCCGGGTCGGCGGTGCGGCGCAGAGCCGGCCACAGCGGGTAGCGGTAGCGGGGCAGCAACGGCATCGACACCGTGGTCGAGATCAGCCGCTGGCCCCGGGCCTGCTGGTCGATCCAGCGATCGTCCAACTTCAGCGACACCTCGCCGGTGCGGAACCGGCTCGGGTTGCCGGAGACCGTGTGGTTGGGTCGCAACCGCACGGTACGCCGGTCGACGAACGGCCCGCCGGCCGGCGGTGACACGACCTCCTCCGGCAGGCCGACGAAGCGGAGCAGACCTTCGACCGTGTCCCGGGGCTCGACCATGAAATCCTCGTACCGCAGCCGTCGGTGCCGGCCGGGAAAGGCGCGGGCGGTCCGCTCGATCAGCAGATTCCAGCCGAGCCACAGCCGGCTGCTCTCGGCCGGGCTGTGGTGGTGGGTCAGGCCGGGGGTCGAGGCATCGTGGTGGGAGGTCGTCCGGGACCAGGAGTACGCCACCGCCCGTGGGTCGCGCACCACGTGCAGCAGGTACGGCTGCACCCCGGCGACGCCCGACAGCATCGCGGCGTCGGCGGGCGACTTGGACGAGTCGACGATCAGCGTGGCGCCGGTGACGTCCGCGACGGCCCGGTAGAGCGAGGCCATCAGCCGTCGGTAGCGCTCGACGTCGGGGGCGGGCCGGGCGCGCAGGAGGGTGGGCGTGTGGCGGACCCGCAGCGCGCTCCGCTGCAGCGCATACACCTCGGCGGCCGACGGCGGGTCGTCCCCGTACGCGGCGCGGAGGATCTCCTGCCAGAGCGGGCATTCGGGGACCGGGACGCCGCAGCCGCACGGCCGGCGCTGCTGCAGCCCGCGGAGCCAGAGGTAGGTGAGCTCACCGACGGTGAAGACCGACTCGTACGAGTTCAGAATGTTGTCCAAGATGGTGGTGCCGCTGCGTCCCCACGCCGCGATGAACAGAACCTTGGTCACACCGCTCCCTCCACAGGCTGCGGCCGGAGTCTAGCCAGGAGACGATGCCGGCCCGGCCCGCTCCTCGGGCCTCGACAGGCCGGGTGCCGGTGCCGGATGCCGGGTCGGTGCCGGTGCGTCGTCCGGTTGCCGAGGGTGTTCCCGACCCGTACGGATGATGACTACCCAGAATTCACCCAATGGTCGCCCACGGTCGCCATCGTCAGGCGTGATGTCCGATACCCCAGCCGTCAGCGTGGTCATCCCGACGCGCAACCGCCCGGACCTCGTGACCCGCGCCGCTCACAGCGCCCTCGCGCAGAGCGTCGAGGACATCGAGGTGATCGTCGTGGTTGACGGGCCCGATGCGGCGACCCGATCCGCGCTCGACGCGGTCGCCGACGCCCGGCTGCGGGTAGTCGAGCTGCCAGCCAGCGGCGGCGCACCGGCGGCCCGCAACGCCGGGGTACGACAGGCCCGCGCACCCTGGGTGGCGCTGCTCGACGACGACGACGAATGGCTGCCCCACAAGCTCGCCGCCCAGCTCGGCGCGGCCCGCGAGGCGTCCGCGCCGCTGCCGATCGTCGCCAGCCGGCTGGTCAACCGGACCCCACGGGCCGAGTTCGTGATCCCCCGGCGGCTACCGGATCCGGGTGAGCCGCCGAGCGAGTACTTCACCGTCCGGCGCGGACTGTTCCACGGCGACGGCTTCATCCAGACGTCGACGATCATGGCCCCGACCGAGCTGTTCCGCCGGGTGCCGTTCGATCCGACGGTGCCCCGGATGCAGGAGCTCGACTGGTCGCTGCGCGCGCTGAGTCACGACGACGTCGCGCTCACCTTCGCCGACGAGCCGTTGGTCATCTGGCATCAGGACGAAGACCGGCCACGGATCAGCCTGGACTCGCCGTGGCAGGCACAGTTCGAGTGGCTGCGGCGCAGCCGTCCGCTGATGACGCCCCGCGCGTACGCCGCGCTCACAATGAGCGTGATCAGCTCGATGGCGGCACCGACCCGCAGTGGCAAGGTCTTCGCGACACTGCTGCGTGAGGCGCGCCGGTACGGGCAGCCGGGCGCGCTGGACTACTTCACGTTCGCCCAGATCTGGCTGATCCCACCGGACCTGCGCCGTACTGTGCGGGACATGATCCTCAAGCGCCGTCGCCGCCAGACGCAGCCCGAGCAGTCGGCGGGGATTGAAACGGACGCGCTCCAGCGGTAGCTCCGCTTCACCCATCAGCTTCGCCCGTTTTGCAGTTGGGTCGACCCGGTTCGACGGACAGGGTCGGTAAGTTGATCTCACGCTACCTTGCAGGCCGTGACGCCTTGGGTGTTCGCTGGGCGCTCCCCGCGTAGCGGCTCATATCCGACAAATCTGGCCCGGATTGACGGTATACCGAGCCCGGTTCGCCGATGCCCGCGCTCTGAAGGCCTATGCCGGCGCGGCCCCGGTCACCCGCGCGTCCGGGCGCGCACCTCCATCACCCACCGCAAGATGAAGAACGATTGGCTCGCCGCTGCCGGTTATCTCTGGGCCTTCGTCGCCGCCACCCACGTCGAACCCACCAAGCAGCACAGCACTACCAGCGCCACCGCGACCACGGCGACCGCCATCCCGCCGCACTACGCCACCTGTTCAACCGGCTCCTCGGCTGCCTGCGCCACTGCCTCGCAACAGGACAGCTCTACCACCCCGACAAAGCCTTCCCATGCTCGGCATGCCGACACCCGCCGCCGCGCGGGCTGACCCTGGCAGGCTCACCTTCATGAACGACGGCAAGGATTGGTACGCCTGGCACAACCCCTACACCGATCCCGGCTCGCCCCTGGCACGCCGGCTGAGGCTGGTCCAGCAGCACATCGCCGCGTGGCTCGATGAGCGACCTGGTGAACCGGTGTCCGTGGTCAGCATGTGCGCCGGCCAAGGTCACGACATTCTGCCCGTGCTCGCGTCGCGCCCGGACGCCAGGCGAGTCAGTACAACGCTGATCGAGTACGAACCGCGCAACGTCGCCGCGGCCCGGACCCGAGCAATCGCCGAGAACCTCGACAGGGTGACCGTCGCGCAGGCCGATGCCGGTGACCTCGCCTCATACCGGCAGGCGGTGCCCGCCGACCTGGTCATCATGGCCGGCGTCCTGGGCAACATCAGCGACGCCGACGCCCACACCACCATTCACGCGCTGCCGCAGCTCTGCGCCGCCGACGCCACGGTGATCTGGACCAGGACACGACGAGCCCTCGACCTGACACCGGCTGTCCGAAGGTGGCTGACCGACGCAGGGTTCTCCGAACAGGCTTTCACCGCTCCCGACGACGTGCTGTTCTCCGTCGGCGTTCACCGCTTTACCGGCACCCCACAACCGCTGGAGAACGGCAAGATTTTCCAGTTCATCACCTGACGGAGGACCTACGACTTGACGGTCCCGGAGATCGGATTGTCCCTGCCGGAAAAGCCTGGTCCACCGGACACCCGTCCCGCTGACAACGCCCGACCACTCCCGCCCGTCGCACACCGCGGTCAGGGCCGCCCCGGCATCCGCGGCAACGCCGGCCACCACCCGGGGCCGACCGGCCGGACCGCCGCAGACCGGTTCTCGGGGAGCCGCGACACCCCGGGCACGGGCTTCGGACCGGCCACAGCACGACCGAGGCCGCAGCCGAGACTCTGGTCGACGCCTGTGAGCGCCTGTGAGCGCGGCGGATGTTCGCCACAGCCCACACGCATCGGTTCGGGGGTGTCAGCGCACCACCGTCGGCTACGCCGCCGTCGACAAGAAAGTCAAGTCCGAGGCGGGTAACCGCACCTTCGCCCTCGACAGCTTCAAGGAACGGCCTGGAGGTCTCCCGGACCACCATGGTGCACAACGGCGACCGCACCACCGTCATCCCACCAGACGGCGGCACCGTCAGAACCACCGTGACCGACCCCCTCGGACGCACCAGCCAGCTCCTGGAATACAGCACCCCACCCACCCTCAACACCCCCGCCAACACCTTCAGCGGCGTGTTCACCGTCACCGGCGGCACCCCGGTCACCTCCACCTACGGCTACGACGGACACGGCAACCAACACCGCGTCACCGACACCGACGGCAACATGTGGACGTCGACCTACAACCTGCTCGGGCGGGTCACCGCCAGGACCGACCCCGACGCCGGCACCACCACCGGCATGACCTACGACGGCAACGGCAACCTGCTCCAGTCCACCGACTCCCGGGGCAAGACCACCTCACACACCTACGACGCGCTCAACCGCAAGACCGGCAGGTACGCCGCCACCATCGCCTCCCAGACACCGGCCAACCAACTCGCGTCCTGGGTGTACGACAACGCCAACAACGCCATCCCCAACATGCGGTACCCGATCGGGCAACTCACCACCACCACCGCCTACTGGGACGGCAACCCGTACACGACGCAGCAACGCGGGTTCAACGTGTTCGGCAAGCCGATCGGCCAGACCGTCACCATCCCCACCGCCGAAGGCCTCCTCGCCGGCGCCTACACCTTCACCCAGGTGTACACGACCACCACCGGCCTGCTGGGCCGCAGCGTGTACCCCGGCCGAGGCGGCCTGCCCGCCGAAACCGTCAACCACTTCTACACCGGCGGCTTCGACCTACCCAGCGTCGTCGGCGGTCTCGCCGGCTACGCCGACGGCACCTCCTACGACGCCTGGGCACGAACCAACCAGGTCACCATCGGCGCATCACCCAACTGGGCCTACATCACCAACAGCTACGACGACCACACCGGCCGCCTCACCCAACAACTCGTCACCCGCGCCGCGGCCACACCCGCCGAAATCGACCGGCAGCACTACCAGTACGACCCGTACGGCAACGTCACCCGACAGACCTCCACCCGGCTCGCCTCGACAAGCACCTCAGAAACCCAGTGCTTCGAGTACGACGACCTGCAACGCCTCACCCAGGCCTGGACCGCCACCGACGACTGCGCCGCCACCCCCACCCCCACCAGCCGCAGCACCGTCGGCAGCAACCTCGGCCCGTCCAGCGCCTACTGGACCAGCTGGCAGTTCGACCTGATCGGCAACCGGACCGAACAAACCCGCTACTCGACCAGCGGCGGCTCCGACACCACCACCACCTACACCCACGACGGCAACGGCGCCGGACAACCACACACCCTCACCGGCACCACCACAACCGGAGCCACCACCACCAGCCACGCCTACGGCTACGACGACGCCGGCAACATGACCAGCCGCGACGCGGGCAACGGCAACCAGACCCTGACCTGGAACGACGCCGGACAACTCACCGCCATCGACGGCAGCACCACCGGCGACAGCACCTTCCTCTACGACGCCGACGGCAACCTGCTCCTCCAAAAAGACCCCGGCACCACCACCCTCTACCTCCCCGGCCAGCAACACACCCTCAACACCACCACCCAGGCCGTCACCGGCGCCCGCTACTACACACTCCCCGGCGGAACCGTCTGCATCCGCACCGGCACCGGCACCAACTACACCTTCGCCATCACCGACCGCCAAGGAACACCCACCCTCTACCTCAACCACACCGCCCAGACCCCGACCTGGCGCCAATACACGCCCTACGGCGCACCACGAGGCGCTACCACCACCCCACCCGACAACTGCGGCTTCCTCGGCAAACCCGAAAACACCACCACCGGCCTCACCCGCCTCGGCGCACGCGACTACGACCCCACCACCGGCCAGTTCATCAGCGTCGACCCCATCCAGGACATGGGCGACCCCCAACAATGGAACGGCTACTCCTACGCCAACAACAACCCCATCACCATGAGTGACCCCGACGGCCTCAGGCCCCTCGCCACCAATACCGTCCAGGAGGATGACGCGGGCGGCGGTGGAAAACACGAGACCACCGACCAGAAGGGGAGTTGCTCGAGTATCAAGTCGTGTGAACGTGGGCACGACCGCACTTCAAGTTGGGGAAATACGCCGCTCGCTCCGAAGTGGAACGCCAACTGGGCGACGGCCCTCAAACGACTCTTCCCGTCGCGCTGCTCGGGCGGCTCCGATAATCGCAGCGGATGTGGGGGTCCGGCCGCCTGGATGGTCGACGCTGTGCGATACGGAGCGGAAGCGGGTGTCGATCCGAGGCTTGTTCTGTCCGTGCTTATGGCAGAGGTTGGAAACTCTGAGAACTGGGACCCGCTCGACAGGAGGTTGCAGTTGCTCTCCGTTGCGGCCGATAAGCTCGGGGTCTACGGTCCGATCAAGAATATCGTCGGGTGGGTAACTGGGTTTAAGAAGGGTGAAGGATGCAATCCTCCATCAATCGGATGGGGTAACATTCAGGAAGGTACTTTCAATGAAGTTAAGGGAAACCATCCGGAGGCGCTGGGTTCCGTTGACTGGACTGACCTCATTGCCGACCCATCGCTCTCGATCAAGGTGACCGCCTACGCCCTTGCCGACTACCAAGCGCTGGCGGAGAAGAACGCTCCGGATGGCATGCGGGCCATCTGGACGCCACAACAAGTTGCCGCAGGTATATATAATATCGGACCGGATAACTATAATGCGGCTCGCAGTAGAGGGAGGTTCGGCCCCAGGGGTTCTACCTATACCGCAACAATAGGTCGCTATATGCAGGCCTCGGACCAGCTGATTTGTGAGTCAGGTGTATTCAGTTGCTGACCCCGAGACGATTAATGGCTTTCTTGTTGCCTCCGCTGCTGGTTCTCGGAGTTGCTACCTGTGGGGCGTCAACCAACGAGTCTATCGAATACCGGCGGATGATTTCCGTGGCCGGTTTCGAGCTGACTCGTGAAGCATACGCGGATAGTGCTACTGGAGTGTATGTCGGTCCGGCAGCAGTCGCCATTATTGATGCGGTGTCCGGTCCTGGGTTGGTCCTGTCGGTCAGTCCGGATGACCAGTCGTTTGGATCCTTCAAATACATAGCCGACGGCCGAGGGCATGCGGATGACACGGGTGACTGCTCGGTGTGGCTGCACCGGATGGACCCACCCACCGTGGAGTATGCCGGCGGTGACCGGTTGACATCCGAACAGCGTGCGGGTGTGTTGGACGGTTCCCTGGCCGTTCTCAGGGTCGGCGTTCTCTGTGATGCACAAGCCGACCGTTGGGACGCGTGACCTCGCAAATATCGATAAATGCCGATCAACCGTGGCTGCGGTGGAGTGGTTCGTTCAAACGGTGGTAAGTCGTGGTTCGGTGGGTGGTGAGTGTGTATGCCTGAGCGGATAGCGGCGTTGCGGCGAATGGACTGGGCCTCGCTTGAGGACGCCCATGGTGCGGCCGAAGATCTTCCTGAGCTTTTGCACGGGTTGTGGTCGGGTGATGCGGTGGTCCGTCGTGGGGCGTATCGGGCGTTGGCGGGTCGTCTGGTGCATCAGGGTTCGCGGTACGAGGCAAGTGCCGTCGCCGCGAAGTTTCTGATCGATGTTGTAGCGGATCCTTCGGCGCCTGACCGGTTCGCCGCCTGCCAGGTGCTGCGGATGATCGCGATCGGCGACGAGAGTTACTGGTTGACCGAGTCGCCGGACATTGCCGCTGTTCGGCGTGAGGTGGACCGCCAGGCTGCCATGACGCTGGCGGAGTTGGAACATGAGCAGTCGATGTGGGTGGCCGCAGCTGTCGACGGCGAGGAGCGGCGGGCGCGGGAGTCGACCGTCCGCTACCGGGATGTGGAGGCCGATCGGTGCGCGGCACGGTGGGACCTGGAGGCGTACGACGCGGTCCGTTCGGGTGTCGCGGTGTATGTGGCGGCGTTGCGGTCGCCCGAGCCTGCGGTGCGGTTGCACGCCGCGCATCTGTTGGCCTGGTTCCCTGAGGAGCGCGACCTGATAGTTCCCGCGTTGACGCGCGTGATCGCCGGGGATTCGGACCCGGTGGTGGCGGCGACGGCCTGCGTAGCCGCCGGTCTGTGCGGTGCCACCCAGGCCGACACCGGATTGGTCGAGGCGCTGTCGCGTCGGCGGGCCGGCCCAAACCGCGCGGAGCGGTGGTCGGCGGTGCTGGGGGTGGCCCGGCTGACCGCCCGGCCGCCGCGAGCGCTCGTCGAGGAGTTGTACGCCTGCCTGCTGGACGCGACCGAACCGGTGCCGGACTGGCCGTTTCTGGCTGGGGGTATGTCAGGGCTGGCGGCGCTGACCCTGGCGCGCCTGGACTCTGACAGCGCTACGGATCGGGTCGAGATCCTGGCGCGGCGGCTGGCCGACACGGTGCCCGGCACTGACCGGTTCACACTGGTGGGCGCGTTGCTGGACGCGGCCTTCCCAGAACACGACGCCACGGGGCGGGGCCGCGACGCCGGGGCGACGGGACCAGGCCGGATCGTCGATGCCCAGCAGGCGGCGGTTCGCGCGTTGGTGGACAGCGTGGTCTGGGAAGACGGGCCGATGGTGGCGATGCTGCTCGGCCGGTACGGTCTGCCGTCCGCGCCGGCGTCGCTGCGGGGCTGGCTGGCCGGGGGCCGGTAGCGCTTCGGAAGTTGTCGCCGGCGCGGCGGATCTGGCCTTCGACGGTGTACCTGCCGAGAATGACATCCGGGCAGGTCAGGCGGCATGCTCGTACTCGTGGAGGATGCCACCGAGGCGGTCGCGTCGGTGGATGTTCAGGTGGGCGGGCCGGTCGGGGTCGGTGATTGGTTCGAGTAGCGGGGCGAGTGGTCGGGCGTTGGCGATGCCCTCGGGGTTGGGCAGCCTGTCCCGGGCCGCGCGGATGATCTCGGGGTTGACGACCATGGGCCGGACCCACTGGTCGGCGGCCTGCGCCTTCGTCGCCCACGCCCCCGACGGGCGTCTCACCACCAAACTCGGCGCATTCGAACCGGTCGGCGGGGTACAGGTCCGGGTCTACGACGACGTGCCAGGCGCGGTCGAGGCGTACAACCAGGACGCCGCCCGCTACGTCGACCTGTGGAAGGACACCACACCCGGCACCACCACCGCCGACCTCACCGGCTGGTGGGAAGACAGCGGCCTATCATTCGAAACCGTCCAGGACCTGGACGCGAACAGCACCACCGCCGGCGGTGGCCTCGGAGCCACCCAGATCGACATCACTCACCTCGTCCGCGACGAGAACCTGATCGTGATGGCATACGTGCAAGCGCTGACACCGACCGCAGAGACGGACACGGCGCTCGCACTCCTGCACGACCTCACCGACACGCTGACCGACGAGACAGCCAGACGCCTCGGCCGCTAGCCAGACGCGCCAACCCACCAGACCCACGAGGTACAAGGTTGGAACCACCACCATCGCCTGCCGGGGCCGCAGGCCAGCGACCGAGCCGCACCACGGCCACGAGGTCGCGACCACGTCACCGGTGTCGGGCATCCCGAGCGGCCGTTCGTCGACTGACCCGACCGCGGCCGCCCGCACGGCAACGGCGACCGGTACGCCGTCGACGTGACACTCCCACCCCTTCCCGGAAACAACCACGTTCGACATCTACGGGGGACTGGACAGGGAAGCAACCCGATCACACCCGGATCACCACCATGGACGCAGCCCAGGTCGCGGATGAGTTCACGACAGCAGGAAGACGACGGCCCGTACTTGCGGGACCCCTGGAGTGGCCATCCGCGCTCGACAGGACCCAGGCAGAAGACCGATGCCGGCGGCCCCAGCCCGACGCGCCGCCACCGCGATCGCGCCCACCAGCGCCCGCCGGCCACACGGCCCGACCGACCGATATAGGGGAAGGAGGACCTTTGGCCGCGGTGATGGTGGACTACCACGGCCACCGCGAGCCGTTGCCCGACCCGGGCCGCGCCGCCGAGTTTGTTCGCCGGCCAGGCTGAGTCGATCATGGCCCACGGTGGAACCGGCCAGACCATCTGGATCGGCCCCGTGGACGGGCCAGCTCAGCTGCGGATCGACGTCGACACGCGCGTCAACCGGGCCGCAGTGTGCTGGCTCCCGGACGGCACGCGGGGCATCGAGCGCGAACCCGGCGGCCCGATCACGGTTGTCGAATCGCCCGACTCCGGCCTGGTCACCGTACCCGCCGTCCTGGCCCGGGTCAGTGTCGCCGCCGCCGGCCGCGCCGTCGCCGAGTACACCGCCACGGGCCGCCGGCCCACCTGCCTCACCCGGCGGTCAGAGCACCAACGACCCGGGGTGATGCCGGGCAGGGGTCGGGGCGGCGCGATCGACTCTTGCGGGAGATCGACATGGAGATGGTGCCGCGCCGCCCGACCGCAGCATATCGGCAGGCCGCGTCGAGCACCTCGGGCTCACGGCCGTTCGGGTCCACCAGCCCCGCCCGGTGCGCGGGATTGTGGGCGGTCAGGCCCAGGCCGCACGCCGACGGCCGACCCGTCGCGTACCTGGGTGGGGCGTTCTTCACCACGTGGCGGTTCTTCACCACGGCCGTCGATGGCATCTCTGACCCGAACGCCGCGCCGATCGTCGACGCGCAGGTCGCCAACTGACTCCGCACCCAGCGGCTGGCGTCTCTCCGCGTGAACAAGACGCCCGACGACGAGCGGTACCTGGAGCTGCTGAAGGACCGGGCCAGCGGACAAGGCGCGCGCCAGCGGTGCGGCCGTGATGTCGCCGACCACGACCAACCGCAGCCGGAAGTTGACGAACTTCTACATGAAGCCGCCCGGAACGGCCGGGTTGCACCCGGCGGCGAGCATGGCCACCCGGCCGGCCTTCCCCCGCTCTGCGTACCACACCCTGCAGTCCGGCTGCAGCCGTCGACGCCGACCGTGGTCGTGGGCGTCTTGGGTGTTCGCTGGGTGCTCCCCGCATAGCGGGTCATATCCGGCAAATCTGGCCAGATAAAGGGTGGGCCAATCATCGATTGATTGCTATTTTCCCAGGTCATGTGGTGGGCCGCCTGGGACTCGAACCCAGAACCTAAGGATTAAAAGTTTGCAGCACAGGCCGCCTCTGGTCGATCGGGCCCACCTGGCTATCGCGCTGACCTGCGGGAACGCGATCGCTGGCCAATAGTCGCAGTCCATCATGGATCTGGGGTGCTCCGTGGGTGCTCCTCTGCCGCAGCGTAGATCGTGTCAGGCTGCTTGGTGGTACTGGTTGATCACTCCGCTGAGTCGTTGTCGGCGTCGTACGGGATTGTTGATGGGGATGGTGATGGCCGGGTCGTGGTTGGGTGGGTGTTGCTGTCGGCCTTGGTGTGGGGTGTGGTCGGCAGTTGTTGAAGTGGTCCACGTACTTGCCGGCCACGGTCCGGGCGTGTCGTTCGTCGTAGATCAGCAGCCGGTCGGTGCACTATTCGCGGAGGCTGCGTCCCAGCGTTCGATGTAGCAGTCCACCAGCGGTGTCTTTGCTGGGATGTTGACCACTTCGATGCCTTCGGCGGCGAAGACCTCGTCGAACGCTGCGCTGTACTTGCCATCACGGTCTCGGATCAGGAAACGGTACCGGCGGGTCTGTTGGTCGAGGTCCATGACGAGGTTGCGGGCCTGCTGGACGACCCAGGCGTGATCCGGATTGGCGGTAGCCCCGAGTAGATGGACACGGCGAGTGGCCACCTCTATCACCACCAGCACGTACAAGCGTCGCAGCAGGATCGTGTCGACGTGGAAATCGATCGCCAGCAGGCCGTGCGCTGGGCACGCAGGAACGTCCGCCAGCTGGTGTCCACGGTGAAACCGGACGTAGAACAGTGACGGCGGGGCCGTGAACCCAGCCGACCCCGCCGACGAACACGCCGCCCGACGCAACTATCGCAAAGATTCACTAAGAAATTTCCATCGGCCTCAGAAAGACTCCACTTTCGCGGTAGGCGTCGCGAATGCGGCGCAGCGTTGACACTGGCTGCCCATCATCGTCGCCGTGAAGGCATTGAATGTAGGAACGAGTCGCCGACGCGATTTCAGACTCGAAGATTTGAAGCAGCTCTTCATCGTCGCGTCTAGCTTGATTGACAGACTCGAACGCAACCCTCAATGCGCGCATGGTGGCGTCTGCTACACGAGCAGCTTCGGTGCGCATACGGGGGTCAGGGTGCCCACGTGCTATTCTCTGTACCCGACGGCGCAGTTCCCTCCACTGCTCCTGCAGGTCCTTCCATTCGTCGCTACGGTCGGCTCGAATCTCACCTGCGGCTCCTGTCAGAAGACCAAGGGCAAGAAGGCCTGCATCTAACGTCAAGCTACTAACATCAACGATTACATTAACGGCCTCATCATGCCATTGCCTGCGCGCCGCACGCCGTTCCTTTGCAGCTTCAGTTGCGGTTTGAAACCGCAAAAGGACCAGACCTCCCGCTAAGGTAAGTGCCGCAGTTAGTGCCGATGCGGTTACCGTTCCCCATGTCATCTTACAACTATCGCACCGACGACGTCTCTCGGCCAGAGAGGCACTTCCCGTAGCCGCGGTTGAGTCGGGTGCGTTGGTGGTACCAGCGGGCGGGCTTGAGGTCGGCGCGCCATGTCAGCGAGGCGATGGCGTGGTCGGGTGGTTGTGGGTGGTGGAGGGCGTCGGCGAGCAGTCGCCCGGTCTCGAGCACCGGTCAGCGGGATCATCCGGCCTCGGCCAGTAGCGGCAGTCGGGTGTGGTCGACGCGGTGCCTGGCGGTCGGCGCGTGCCGGGGCGGACATTCAGACGTGGAGGCCGCTGTGTGCTGTGCTCGGCCGAGCGTGGCGATGAACACGCCGCCTCATCGGCCGGCAACGACGGTAGCCGCGACCGATGCGGCACTGTTGTTGTGGGGCCGTCCGCGGCTACGGCCGGCCCCTCCGACGCCGTCCAGATCCAGGGCCGTGTCGGTGCGAGGGCCTGCGGGTTCGTCCTCAGACCTTCGCGAAGTACATCGTCTGGCACCCGAGAGGCCGACGGAACGACGACGGCGACGATTACCGGAACTTACGTATGCAGCCCAAGCATCGCATCCCGAGACGCGATCCACGACACGCCGTACCGGCTACACCCCGACCACTCCTCCGGGCCAGATCGCCCGGGGGATGGCGCGGGCAGATGGCAAGCCCTGTATGAGGAGCCACGCCCTGTTTCGTTCGTCGGGCGCACGGCGGAACTCGGGCTACTCACGAAGCGTCTCGCCGACGCACGGGAGGGCAACCCCCGGGCGGTTCTGATCGGCGGCGAAGCCGGCATCGGCAAGAGCCGGCTGTTGAGCACCTTCGCCCTGCAGGCCCGCGCGTCGGGCGCCCACGTACTCGAAGGGGCATGCGAGCCGCACTTCGGCGACCCGACGCCGTATGGGCCGCTGCTGGAAATCCTGGAGGTCTTCGGCCGCAAGGACGGCGTGCGGCTGGGCGGGCCTGCCTACCGGCGGCTGATCGACTTCTTCGACTCCGGTGACACCGGGATGACGAGCCCTCAGCAGGTGTTCCTGACCGTCGGTGAAATGCTGGAACACATCGGCGCGGACGCCCCGGTCGTGCTGATCCTGGATGACCTGCAGTGGGCCGATTCGTCCACCCTGGATCTCGTACGGCATCTCGCCCGTGTCCGGCCCGAAGGGCGCCGCCTGCTGACAGTGTGCGGCTATCGCTCCAGCGATCTAAGGCGGGACGATCCGCTGTGGCAGATGCTGGCCAGTCCCTTGTTTTCGCGCCGGACCGAACGGGTGGAGCTACCGGCGTTCACCCTGGCGGAGATGCGCGAGTTCCTCACCGCTGCACGTGATGGTGACGCCGAACCACACATGGCGCAGCGGTGTTTCGAATTGTCCGACGGCATTCCGTTCTACGCGGAGCAGCTGATCGCGGCCGGTGTACTGGACGACCAGGGCTCCCTGCCGCTGCCGGCCGATGTCCAGTCGGTGATGCTAGCTCGGATCCGCGTGCTCGGCCCGGACGCGCTCGAGGTGCTGCGAGTCGCCTCGGTCGCCGGCCGCGCGATCCGCCGTCGACTGCTGCGCCGGATCAGCGGCCTACCCACCGACGCGCTCGGCGCGGCAGTGCAGGAGTGCTTCGACCGGCAGATGCTAGTCACCGACCGCGACGAGGACGTCTACCAGTTCCGGCATGCCCTGCTGCGCGAGGCGGTCTACCAGTCAACGGTCCGCGACATCCGAGTCGATCTGCACCTAGCGATGGCCGAAGCCCTCACCGCCGACCCCCACCTTAGTCTGGCCGCAGGCACGGCTCCGGCCGAACTGGCCAGCCACTGGTATCAAGCCGGAAGATGGCCGGAAGCACTGGCCACAGCCGTCGACGCGGGCGACGCCGCCCAGCGCACACTCGCCTTCCGCGCGGCCCAGGCCCAGTACGCCCGCGCCCTGCGAGTGTGGCCGCACACGCAGGACCCAGAGAAGACCGCCGGGGTCACCAAGGAGGAACTGCTGTTGCGGGCCGCCGAAGCGGCCCGCTGGTCAGGCGACGCCGAACAGGCACTCGACTACATCAGCCAGGCCGCCGCCGAAAGCGGCGCCGACCGAGCCGCCGAGCTGAGCGAGCGACGCGCCACCTACCTGTGGGAGCTGGGCCGCCGGACCGAGGCGGCGACGGCCTTCCGGGAGACAGCCTCGGATTTGCGCGAGAAGCCGGCGTCGGCGGTAAAGGCCCGCGTGCTCGTCGGCGTTGCCACCGCCGACCTGCAAGCCGGGCGGTATCAGGACGGGTGTGAACGTGCTACCGAGGCTTTGAGGACAGCGATCGCTTCAGGGGCACGAGCTGAGGAGGGCCGGGCGCTGAACATCTCTGGGCTCGCACTCGGCCTGCTCGGCGACCCCGGCGGCGCCGGTCTGCTGGAGAGGGCGATCGAGATCGCGCAGGCCGTAAACCACATCGAGGACCTGCTGCGGGGGCACGGGAACCTCAGCCTGATCTTGGAGCATGCCGGACGGCTACGCGAGTCAGCCGAGACATCTGCGAAAGGGTTGGCGGAGGCACGGCGGTACGGCCTCGCGGACACGCGCCAGACGATGGTCCTGGCGAATAACGCCAGCGCCGCGTTCATGTTGCTCGGCGACTGGGGCAAGGCCGAGAGGATCATCACGGAGGCGATCCAGGGCCGGTCGCCAGCCGAGAGCCTCTACCTGCGGCTTACTCTCGGCGAGATCAAGGTGGCGCGGGGAGCGTACGCCCAGGCCCACGATCTACTCGACTCGATCGCTGACACCGACCACCGCCGTGATCCCCGGTTTCTCGGGCCACTGCACACCGCGCAAACCTTGCTCGCGCTCGGCGAAGGCGACCTGCGCCGGGCCAGCGACGAGATACGGCGCGGAATCGAGGCGGTCCGCGACGGCGAGAACCAGCTCGAACTGCTGCGCCTGTGCGCGGTCGGGCTGCGCTGCGCTGCCGACCAGCGCGACATGGCATTTGGCGACTGGCTCGCGCAAGCGGCATGGACACCGAACCAGGAGACAACCCCGGAGACCGCGCGGCTGATAGCGCTGTGTGGCGCGGAACGAAGGCGTCTGCAGGGCAGCGACACCGCCGCCGAGTGGAGCCGGGTCGCAGCCGGCTGGACCGAACTCGACCGGCCGTATGAGGCCGCCTACGCACGATGGCGGCAAGCAGCTGCGGCGTACGCCAGAAACGACGGCAGCGACCCGCGACAACCGGCCCGGGAAGCCCATCAAGCCGCGACCGCGCTCGGAGCCGAGCCGCTGCGCGCCGAGGTAGCCCGACTGGCCGCCCAGATCGGCCTCGCCCTCCGCGATCGGCCGACCCCTACTACCCTGCCCTACCGCCTCACACGCGCCGAGTTCGACACGCTACGACTGTTATGCGACGGGCTCGGTCCCGCAACCATCGCCAGCGCACGCGGAGTCTCAGTGCGGACGGTGCAGACCCAGCTGAGCAGCATCTACCGGAAGATGGGGGTGCACCGCACCGTGGAAGCGGTCGCCATGGCATATCGTGAAGGCTTCTTCGGATGACTGCCAACGGCGGGGCGGGTGCTCCATGGGAGGTGCTCGAATGTCGGGGAACCAGCATGGAGACACCAGGACCGAGCCAGATTCCGCAGCTTCCACGAACCGCCAAGCTAACCCATACATGTCGATGGCGAGGCCCCGCATGGCCACGACCTAGTGCGTTGGCCATGAACGTTTCTCCGGGTCTGACCGGTCAGGCGGCCTTGGTCCCAATGCTGTTAACTTAGTGTGGGTGGGGTTATGATCGCTGGTCGTGGCGAGGGTTGAGGAGCGGGTCGCGGAGGAGTCGCGGGTTCGGTTGCCGGATCTGGTGGGTGTGGGGGTGTTGACCGCGGCGTTTCCGCCGGAGGTGGTCGATCTGGTGGTGGAGCGGTGGGACGCGCGGGAGCAGCGGTCCCGGTTGTTGCCGGCTCGGTTGGTCGTCTACTACGTGATCGCGTGTGTGTTGTTCATGGACAGCGCGTATGTGGAGGTGTGGAACAGGCTGTTGTCGGGGTTGTCGTGGGCCGGGCGGTACCGGACGCGTCGTGAGGTGGGGATGCAGCCGACGGCGGCGGCGTTGACGAAGGCTCGGGGGCGGTTGGGTCCGGAGGTGCTGGAAGGGGTGTTGGAGACCTCGTTCGGCGGGTCGGTGGTGGGGCCGGAACAGGCGCCGTGGGGGTACTTCCACGGGTTGCGGAAGGTGGCTGTCGACGGGTTCTGCCTGAACGTGGCGAGGACGCCGGAGAACGTGGCCGCGTTCGGGTCGCCGTCCAACGGGCAGGGCCCGGTGGGGTATCCGCAGGTACGGGTGGTGGCGTTGGCCGAGACGGGTACCCGTTGCCTGCGGGGGGTGGCGCTCGGTGGTCTGGGTGAGGGCGAGCAGCCGCTGGCCCGGACGCTGTGGCCGCTGCTCGGGTCCACCGATGTGGTGGTCGGTGACCGTAACTTCCTGTCGTACGAGGACCTGGGGGCGATCGCCGCGACCGGCGCGCACGCGGTGTTTCGGGTCAAGGCGGGGGTGGACCTGCCGGTGTTGCGCCGGCTGGCGGATGGCTCCTGGATCTCGCGGATCGCCGATCCGGTCGCGGCGCGCCGGCTACGGCGGCGGAAGGTGCCGGCCGCGGAGATTCCCGGTATCGAGGTACGGGTGATCGAGTACACCGTCGAGACCGAACCCGACCAGCACGGCGAGTACGAGGTCAGCGAACTGTTCTGCCTGGTCACGACCCTGCTCGATGAGCGGGCCTATCCGCTGGGGGACTTTCCCGACCTCTACCGCGACCGGTGGCGGATCGAGACCGCCATCGGGGAGGTGGAGACCCGGCTGCGCGGTGGAGCCGACGTCGTGCTCCGTTCCCGTAAACCCGACCTCGTCCGCCAGGAGGTGTACGGGCTGCTCTGTCTCTACCAGGCGATCCGGCATCTGATCGTGGCCGGCGCGGAACAGGCCGGCCTGGACCCGGACCGGATATCGTTCACCCGCGCCCGCGATGCCGTCGCCCGTCACGTCAGTGACGACGCGGCGTTTTCCCCCCGAACGACTGGCTGAGCTCGTCCACGACGTCATCTACGAGATCACCGACCCGCGTAACCTGCTTCCCGCCGAACGCCGGCCACGCAGCTTCGCCCGCGAGCAGCGCCAACCCGGCCGCCGCTACCCACGCCAGAAAGACGAGTACAAGAAGCCGCTACCACCCCGCACGAAGATCAGGCTCTGGGTCACCACCAGCCAGGACCCATAAAGTTAACAGCATTGGGCCTTGGTCCGGGGGCGGCCCCAGCGGTGTTGGCGTTCGCTGCGGACACGAGCGCGTTCGCGGCGATGCGCGGCCAGCACGTCCGGGTGGCGGGCATTGGCGTTGCGCCAGCGCAGGTATTTCTGCACTTCTCGGGCCAAAACGGTGTGGTTGGGGTGGTTCGAGCTCGCCATGGTGAACATTCGAAGCCGGGCGATCGCCGGGACCGGTGTCCCGGACGCCGACGCCATGATGATCAGCGCCCGCCGTACCCGCACGGAATCGCGCTTCCCCCGGCGGACGAGTTGTTGCAGCTTACGGCCTTCTTCTTGCGTCAACCGCCGCGCTCGTACCGGCTCGGCCACCCCGCCACCCCACTCTCAACGACCAACATCACCGCCGTCGAGAGTGAGCCGTAACCAGCGACTACCAGCGAACGCCGCCCGGCACGTCACCGACCCGGTGTACGTTCATGGCCAACTAGGCGAAACATCAGGATCGAGCCGGACTAAGTCGACTCCCGTCGAACCACCACAAAAGTGAGTTGAAGCAGGATAGGCCTGAATGTCTGCTTCGGACTACGGACCAGAAGGTTAGGGGTTCGAGTCCCTTCGGGCGCGCAAGATCAACAGGGGTCTGACCTGCCGAAACGGCAGCCAGGCCCCTTCGCATTGCCATCCCTTGTGGTCGGTTGGGTGCTCCGTGGGTGCTCGTACGACGAGCATCCCCCACGTCCGGCCCGGTCCGGTCGCAGGTTGTCGCGTACGGTCGGGTTTCGATCATGACGGGGCGCCAGCCGTCGGGGTCCGAATACCGGGACGGCACATCCGGGGTCCCGGCATGCCTACCATTCACCCGTCTACGCATCGGCCGGTTACGGTGGTTTCGCTCTGCGTCGAACGACGATCGTGCCCTTCCAACGTGTGGTGGAGAGTCGGGGACTCTCGTGATCGATCCGCAGCAGGTCCAGGACGTCAAACGGGAGCTCGGTGCCACGTCGACGCCGGCACCTGCGACGCGGTGGAGATGGTCACCGGACGGGACGACGTGCTGCTGTGCCGCCGGCGGAAGGGCCCGACCGGCATCGGTCTCGGCGGTTCCAGCGGGCGGTGCTGGCCGCGGCGATGCGGCACCTGCGCGAGCATGACGAGCTCACCGACGTCGCCTGCCTCCGCCCCGACTTGGACGACAACTATGCCGACACGGTCTACAACGACCGGTGGGTGGCCGACTACTTTCCGAGGCGTGGACGAGGAAACAGGAAGAAACGGGCATGAGTAGCGACGTGACCGTGGCGCCCGGACGACTGCGGGCCAACCGCGACTACGTCCTCTGGTGGGTGGGCAACCTCGCCTCCGGGGCGGGCAAACAGTTCCCGTTGGTGGCGATGCCACTGATGGTACTGCTGCTGACCGGATCACCGTTCCAGGCCAGACTGGTCGGCAGCCCCAGGCGCTGCCGTACATCATCCTGAGCCTCCCGGTCGGCACGCTGGTCGACCAGCTGCGGCAGCGCACGCTCATACTGGCGGCGGGAACGGTCAGCATGCTCGCCTTCGCTGGCAACTGACCGAGGAACCCGGCGAGGTGGCCCGGCCGAAGCCGGTCGCCGGGGTGTTCCTGGCGGAGCGGGTCGCCACGCTGGCCACCTGGCAGCCCGACCTGATCGCCGTCGAGATGCCCGGGACCCGCCTCACCTACAGCGAACTGGCCGAACGTGCCCAGGCGGTGACCGGCTGGCTCAACGAGCGGGGCATCGGCGCCGCCGACAGGAGGGTCGTCCTGGCAGACAGGGCCGCCCCGGTCTACCCCGCGCTGCTCGGAGTACTGGGTACCGGGGCCGCTTCCGACCCGCTCGCCCCGCGGACACCGGTCGATGCAACCGCGCCCTCACCGAGCGGGTCAAGGTGTCGGCGCTGGTGCGCGGCCACCGGGACTTCGCCGCGTCGGCACCGAGCGCGCGGGCCTCGAGAATCTGGTACTCCCACAGGATCAGACCCCGACACAGGACCGGCACGAGTACGGCGTCGCGGACAATGCGCAGGTCGGCTAGACCGTCGTCGCTCCAGCGTTGCCCCATCTGCAGGGCTAGGAGCTGGGCGCCCACCGCCTCGAACCGTCACGCAAGGCTCGACAGACCCGGCGCCTCCACCAAGCCGATGACGCTGCCCGTCTGCATCGCGGATGCGTGGTCGCCAACGGTCAGGCACCCGACGGCCTGCCTCGCCACGACCCCGTCGCACGCCGCCGGCAACCGCAATGTGAAGCGGCAGCGGACACCGAAGTTGCAAGTTCGGTGCGGCCGGGCTGCTCCGGTAGATTGCTTCGGGACAGCGGTGTGATCGTCCACCCCTCCGACCACGCCCCGGGTTCATGTGACCCAGTTATGCCCGTTTTGTGGGGGTCATGGACAGCGTGTCAGGGGATGGGTAATGACAGGGCCTCTTGAGAGCTTCAGGGCTGGGCTGAGGTGCCATGATATTCATAACGGCCTTCGCAACGTCGATCCGAACAGCGCTACGCTTACCCCCTTGGCGGATACTCGCACGGTGGGGATGGCTGCAAGCCTTGCATCCCTGGTCCGAGGCCAGGACATTGTCTCGGACGCCGAGGCACTCAAGACGATCGTGGCCGAGCAGCTCGATATCAGCCCCTACGCCTTCAACGCGGTCATCGACACCTTGGAGCGCGCCGGGCTCGTTGATGACGTTCAGCGTCGGGGGCAGAAGATCGTTAGCTTTACCGAGACTGTGCCATACCACGAAGACCTCTACGGGCGGCTAGGCAATGCCTGGCAGGAAGATCAACCCAGCCAGCTTGAGCAGGAGATGCTAGCCGTCGTCGACCGGCTCGCCCACTCACCCGTGCCGAGTGAGGAGTTGGAGGCCGAACTTGGGCTTGATCATGGGGACGTTCCTCGGCTAATCGAGATCGGAAAGGCCGCGTCCCTGATCAACGGAATTACGTTGATCGACGGGGAGGTCCTCTACTCGCCGTTCTTCGGCTTCGAGAACCCACAACTACTCGGCTCCTTGCTTGAGCAGCACGGCAGTGGCCGCATTGCCGAGGAGCTCGCAGCGGTGCGCTCCCACCAGGGTCTGCCCATCGACGACAAGAGCTATCCTGCCCTGTCAGACGCCATCACGCGGGGCTTCATCCTGGCCCCCTCTGTTACCCGCCCCGAGGGCTTCGACCAGCCCTTTGCCACCCTTCCCTACCTACCTGACCCGAGCCTTCTGACTGTGCGCAAGTGCGTGCTAGAGAAAGCACTCGCGATCATCGCATGTGTACGGTGTGGCGAACACTTCGGTGGTGCTACGAGAACTCGTGAGCCGGCCCGCTTGCTCACGGCCCTGCTCGACCCCAACCGGGGCCACCGCCTCAGCCCGCACGGATCGCACAAGCGACAGTACCAGCTATTGTTCCGCATGCAGATCGTCGACTTCGTACCGTCCGGCAACTGGGTAATGCCTCAGCTCATCGTAACCAACGACAACGTTGAAGCGGTCCGCCTAGCCCGGGATCTCATGACCTACGGCGAGCCGATCGAGGACCGCGCAGGCGATGACGCGGCACGTGGTCTGCTCTCGCTGAACTCGCCCTATCAAGCACCTCTGCAGACCGTGAGCCGCCGCCGCGAGAAGAAGTCGCTGACGGACAAGGAGTACAGCGTGTTGATGGCAACGGCTATGGGAAGGGCACCCCTGTGACCGAACATGATCTCGGGCTCAAGATCACGTCTCGCCGCCTCCTGTGGCGAATGGGCTTTTCCACTCGGGTCGACGTCCCGCTGCGCGCCTACATCCCTGCTAATACAGGCCGGGCTACGCCTCGTTTTGAGTCGTTTACCGACTTAGACGTCCTCGGAATCGTTATCAGCCCGGGTTTTGCGCTGCGATCGGTCATCTCTGACTGCAAGACATCGCAACGTGGCTCGACGGAACGCATGTTTTGGGTCCGAGGCGTTTCGGATTTCTTCTCAGCCGATGACGCGTGGATGGTTCGGGCTGGAGGCGTAACCGCTGCCTCGCGCCAACTTGCGGCCAGGCTGGGCATCTCCGTTCTTGAACCGGGAGACCTAGCCCGGCTCGAAGAGTTCCACCCGACAACTCTGGAGTTAACGACAGGGCCGCTGTCGATACTTTTTGATCAGAGGCTGGTGGAAGCCTCACTTAAAGCGTTCACAAGAATGGATAAGAAGCTCGACAAACTAGCCGAATATCGCCAGTTCGACTACTGGGTGTACGAAGAGCACCGCAACCTCTTGCAGGTAGTGGCACATCTGGAACAGGTTGCGAGGGCACTTGACCCCAAGCACCCGGTCCATCGCGCATTGTTTTTGGACTGCTCATGGCTGTACACTCTCTCTTTGGCGCACGCAGCCCGCAACGTCAGAGCCGTCCACGTGACCGACATTGACACCGCGCTACAGCAGTACCTTTTCGGCGGTCAAATGGCATTGCAGGAAAAGAAACGGCTTGCTGAGATCCTGCAACGCCTCGCGCCAAAACAAACCGTGATCGGCGGGTCCGACGGGGTGCTTCCTCCCTGGTATCCTCAACTGCTCGACCTCCTCACTCGGCACCTACGCCGACCGAACTCCATCAGCGACGAACTCAGGTACGCCGAGTGGGCAGCTGAAGCCCAGCTAGCGAAGGTGACACCCACCGTCGCTGATGCATTTGGTGAAGGCTTCGACCCGCTCGCTGCCAAGCTACTCGCAGACGTCTGCGGATTCCTCGTGACTGTCTCCAGACTGGACGCCGGCTTCCGAAGCTTCGCGCGCCAGGTGCTCGCGCAGCCGTCCGCGGTTGGCGCGCCGGAGGACGGCGAGCCAGACTGTTGAACGGCCAGGTGCGTGTTGAAACCCAAGCGGACTGTGGTGACGGCTGTGGGCACGGGCACCTCCGTCCCACACTCCTCGTCACGTCGTGATGCCACGCCCCGCTCGCCCGCTTCGGGGTGTATCCGACCTGCGGTCTTGATTGGACCGAGGCGCGGCCGTAAGGTTTGAGTGCCCCGATCTGTGTCCGTACTACGCCGCGAGGGTGCGGCAGGTGCGGTGGACCCAGCGATCCACGTGAAAGGAACGAAGGTGGCCGCGCACGTCGTCCGACGCGAGCGGAGCAGAGCCATCCCTAAGCGGGTTCGACCATGGCCAGCGGATGAGGTCCTGAACAAGCCCAGCGCCATCACTAACGAAAAACTGTTCAACCAAGCTGTTCTAAGTCCGCTCAGGTACCCAGGTGCCAAGCGTCAGCTTGTCCCGATCATTGAGTCATTGGTGCGCGCGAACGTCCCGCCCCCGCGACTATTGCTCGAGCCGTTCTGTGGTGGCGCTTCGGCAGCCCTTCGCTTACTCGGAACAGGAGCTGTTCAACACGCCGTCCTAGCGGACGCAGACGAGTTGGTCTCGTCATTCTGGTACACAGCTGCGTTTCACACCAGCTGGCTGGTCAACCGGATGATGGAAGAAGAAGTGTCGGTCGAGCGGTGGGACTGGTGGCGGATGTCGAACCCGCGTGGAGTGAAGGAACGTGGTCTCAAATGCTTGTTCATGAACAGGACCACGTTCTCCGGAATCTTGCACGGCTGGGCAGGACCGATCGGCGGGCGTAGTCAAACCTCGGAGTACAAGATCGACTGTCGGTTCAACAAGAATGCACTTGCAACGAAATTGCGAGCCATTGGCGAGCTCGCCGATACAGGGCGCCTCCTGGATGTCTGGCATGGCGACTGGTCGGCGAGCATCGCTCGCCTCAAGACCGAGTTCGGTAACCTAGTAGATAAAGATGAGGTCTTAGTCTACCTAGACCCTCCCTATGTGGAAAAAGCCCCCTACCTGTATGAGTGGTCTTTTCAGGATGATCATCACAAGCGCCTGGCTGAAGCTCTACTCGCGGATCAACCGTTCCGGTGGATGTTGTCATACGACGACACGCCCACGACGCGGGCACTCTATCCGGCGAGCCCTACCCGAACCCTGATCTACGTCAAGAACAGGTACACGGCAGCTGGTCAGCCCGCCGAGAACCAGCGCAAACAGGCGCGGATCGTACGCGATGAGCTGCTGGTGACGAACTTCCTAGATGTACCGTTCTCTGATTCCTACTACGTAGTAGCGGGATCGTCCGTCAGCTAGCGGCGCCCAGACACCGTCGATGCCTCCCGGGCGACGCGCAAAAGTGTCGTACACCTGATGCATCATGGTCGTGCTTCATCGAAAGTTCAATAGCCACCCGCCCGGAGGTATCGGTCTCGCCATGTCGTCACTCAACCTAGGAGAACACGCAGCAGCAGAGGAATCTCCACTATTTCGTCTCGTGCAGCAGTCGGTGAAGATCGGCGGCGTCTTCAACCTGGGTTATCACGAAGCCAGCGTGCTGACCAACGACTCGTGGATAGCGCGCGCGTATGGCGTACCTCAACACTGCCTACTTCTCGCTTTCCCGCGGGGGTTCGACGACCCCAAAGCCTCGGCCGAGATTGAGCCGGCTGACCGTGGCGTCATACTTCTCCGCGTCATCTGCGAGACGTCGCTGCCGAACCAGGCAGACCTGGTTCACCTCCGCGCCGCCGACACGGACCGCGCCATCACTAACCACTACAGGCAAAACCGTGACGCGGCGCCACCTACCGACAACCTCACCCAGGCAATGATGCAGCAGGCCGCCTTCCGGTGCCGGGTACTCGGCACATTCGTTGAAGATGAGTCGGGTGATCTTGTCTTTGGCAAGGACGTGGACGCCGTGTACGCTGCTGCGGGCTACCTTGTCTCTAAGCCTCATGGCGAGAGCCTCCAGATCGTCATCGACCATGTGGAGCTGCCGATGGGCGAGCGCCCTGGCGATCAACATGGCGATGAGGCTCCTAACGCTGACCTGCCAGACACAGACGCGACGATGGTCGTCGGCACGCTGCGCTATTCCTCGGCGCGCAAGCGCGAACGCGTAGCTAGGACCGAGGGTCAGAGCACTGAAGTTCAGGTAAGGGTAAGACCGAAGGACTTTGTCGCCCACAAGACAGCAGTCTTCGGCATGACGCGAGCTGGCAAGTCGAACACGATGAAAGTCTTGGCGTCCGCCGTCCACCTCTATGCGCACAAGACACGTACACGAGTCGGACAACTGATCTTCGATCCTGCGGGCGAGTACGCTTACGCTAATCGCCAGGATGGCACGGCGCTCGCACAGCTCGGCGACAACGTGAGAATCTATCGGCTCGGCGCGACCCAAAAGGAGCGTGCCGACAACATCCGTCCGCTGTCCCTCAACTTCTTTGACGATAATCAAATCGATGGGTGCTGGGGTCTAATCAGCTCATTCCTTACCGGCGAGAACAAGGTATACATAAACAACTTTCTTGCGTGCGACCCCACGCGGAGTCCCAGTGACGTCGACGACCATGGCGACAAAAAACGACTTCTGGCAGTGCGGGCAATGTACTTCGCCATCCTCCACAAAGCTGGCTTGCGGCCGCCGCCGAACTGGCGCTGCCAGCTCCCCGTGAACCAGGAAACGCGCGACCTCCTCAAGGACGTCCGCGGTGTGAACGTCAGCGGCAGGGATCAGTACTTGCGCCTGACCGGTGCGCAGCTGGAGGAGGCATGTGTTCGCATCGCTACAGAAGCGGCCCGAGCTGCGAAGTCATCGGGACGGGCGCGAGGCCGGAGGCCCAAAGCCGGTGAGGTGTCTGAGGAGTCCGGCGTGGAGGCGATTGCGTTGTGGATCGCGGACCGGGCGTCGGGGGGGCACGGTGATCCTGCTATCGACGGCATGGTGAACATGCTCTCGCCGACCGGTTCTGCGAGCGGCTGGAAGATCCTTCGATTCCTTAGTGAGTACCACGCGGCTGACGCGACAACTGATTTTGCGCCGTCGATCTACGCTGATCTCGCGAGAGGCCGGCTGGTAATTGTCGACCTATCACGTGGGTCGGAACAGGTGCTCCAGGTCTGCGCCGAGCGTGTTATCTCGGTGATCCTAAGCAATTCTTCTAAGCGGTTCCGTGATGGAATGCCGCCGCGTCCTATGCAGATCTTCCTAGAAGAGGCGCACCGGCTTCTTGATCGCGACAAGTTTGCGAAGACTACCAAGGCGAATGACCCCTATGTTCGGTTGGCACGCGAAGCCGCTAAGTACAAGATTGGTCTCATCTATGCGACGCAAGAGGTGTCCACAGTTGATCAATCAATCCTCTCAAACACTGCGAACTGGGTGTGTGCGTATATGAACAACTCAGCAGAGGTCGACAAGTTGGCCAAGTTCTACGACTTCTCAGACTTCACCGACCAGATACTCAGTGTGGACGATCGAGGATTCGTCCGCCTCCGAACCGACTCATCACCCTACACCCTCCCTATTCAGGTCGCAAAGTTCGACCTTCAGATGGTCAACCGCATTCGGGCAGAATGCGGTCTTCCGGCTACTGGCCGGAGCACCGACTTTGCTCCAGATGTGGCCCAGCCTGACTCCTTTGAGGACTGCCCAGATCCCGACGAAATCTACGCGAAGAGGTTCCCACCCCAGGCGGAACCCATGTTCGATCTGGAGGGCTAGGCATTGTCGTACGTTTCCCGGTCGCCACTCGGTGGCGTGCGCTACGAGATGGCCTCGCGGCTCGGTCATCTGCCAACGTCAAGCAACCCTGTCATTGCCGAGCGGCTTGCGCGCTACCGTAAGCCGGAAGATTCTTTCAACAAGTCCATGATTGTAGATCGGATCGTCGATGTCGACTCACTGGGACAGACCCACAGCCCTGATATCAAGTATGTAGTCTGCGTAGACGGATCAGGGCATGAAGATCAAGAGGCATATGACCGGTACCCTTCCACGCGGGTGCTCTATATGCAGATCGCCGGCGTCTTCATTGATCTTCGGCAGATGCTCGAACAGGCTGGACCATTCGTTGATCCGGCTCGACTCGCCGACGCTACGGAGTCGTCTGTCGTATCAGGATTCCTGCCCGGCTCTTTCCTGGAACACGAGACTTACGACGATCCAAACGAGGCATTCCGAGCGGAATTTTTCGAACTGTTCGCCGATACGGTAATCCAGAAACGGTCACTCCTTGAACTGCTGCTGGAGACGCAACGCTTCGCCCGGCCTCATGAGGCTGCTGCGGCCGAAAGAGGCAACCTCCTCCTGACCAAGTGCCCCAACCGGGAATGTGCGCTCAGCGAGCCCCCGCGTGGCTATCAAGGGTCCCCGATTCCCGGCCTGACCATAAGTAGGTGCAGTTCGTGTAGCACCGCCTTGTGGCCGACAGACGCGCTACGAATTTGGGAGCAGTTTAGTTCCGACGATAGCAACAAGCAGGTTTTGAACCGCACAAGTCAGATCGTCGAACATCTTGTGCTCATAGGCGTTGCATTGGGCATCGAGGCCATGTCGCCTCGCATGCTTCAACAAACAGCCTTTATTTGTGACGGCGATCTGGCACTTTTTGGCGAGCCAGCTCGATTCCAGCACGGACTTCGAGGCTGCTGGCAAGAAATAATACGGCGCTCTCGTCTCCGAGGACACCAACCGCCCACCATCATCGGGGTGGCTAAGAGCGGGTACCCGGTAGAGCATTTCCATGGGATACGACGCTTTGTTGAACGACGACATCTCATGCGGCTGGATGACGCTTATATGACCGAGAGGCTTCGCGTCCGCAGTCTCGCCGAGACCTACTTTGGCCGGAAGCTTTTCTACCACTCCGGCGACGGACAATTGCTCGTTATCACGGTAGTTCCAGAAACCGAGCTGGCTTACGGCTATGGCGAGACAGACTACAGTGATTTTTCTCGATTCCCAGCACTTGCCAGGACGCTCGATTTGCTCGACAATATTGGAACGCGCCTTTATGACGACGCACTAATACCAGTTGCACTAGCTCACCACTGGGCTGCCTACCCGTTGGCCAACGCCGAAAAGGTGCTGAGAATGCTGACGGAGCGCACTGTACCTTCGAGTGAGTGACTGGGCGCACCGCAAATCGTTCTAACTGCGACAGCGGACCGGCCAAGATTTTGCTGACCAATCTGGTGGGGCGCGGGCCGGTCAGCTCTAGCACCGACTCCGCGATGTCGAGAGCGCGAAGGAGGGACCTTCGTTCCACTGCCGGCAGATGTCCTACGTCAAGCCTGACTTCGGTCATTTGGTTAGTGCCTGAGGTCTGCGGGGCTCGGCTTCCGTCGTGTCGGTTCGCGCGCGATCCCTGGTCGCCGGGGGTAGTCCTGCCACGCATCCTCCTCGGATAGCAACACAGTCCGTCACCACCGGATGTGAGACAGGCCGTTGTTCTTACAGACCCGACCAGCGACCTTGGGTCATGCTCGATCAGCTGCCGTGCCCTGTCTGTCCGAAGTGCAGTTGCGGTACGTCGTACAGGTCGGGGTTCGGTAGCCGGTGCATGGTCGGTGCGGTGACTTCGACGATGAGCATTTCGGTGAGGAACTGGACGGTGGCGTCGAGGAGGTGGCTGGTGTGGGCGGTGGCGCTGTGTTCCTTGAGTCCGACGGTGAGGTGGATGTGCGGGGTGATGGTCCCGGTGGTGTCGTCCCAGGCGATGGTGCCGCCGCCGAGGGCTTCGATGTTGGTGAGGTCGACGTGTGACCAGACGGGGGCGGCGGGGTTGTCGAGGCGTTGGCAGGTGCCGACGATCCTCGCCGTGCTGAGGCCGGCGATGAATATCGGGATGTAGCCCTGTCGGAGGTTGTGGGTGCGGCAGGCGTCGGTGAGGGCGGTGAAGAAGTCGTCGCCGTGGTCGAGGACGACGCCGATCATGCGGCCGGGGGTCAGGTCGTGGCTACGCATCTGTACGGCTCCCAACCGACCGGTCGTCGTTACTGGTGGTGGTCCAGGGCCAGGCGGCGGGTTCGGTGAGTCCGCCGGCTGTGGTGACCGCAGCCGTGATGTCGTGTGGTTTCGTGTCGGCGGCGAGGAGGGCGCGGAGCAGGACGCGGGCCTTGTAGGGGTGGAGCCAGCCGGCGGGGATGAGACCGCGACCGATGAGGTCCTGCTCGGAGCCGGGGAAGCCGTAGGTGCGGGTGAGGGTTGGTCCGGCGGGGGTGCGGGAGGCGAGGACGACGGGGATTCGTCCGGCGAGGGTGGTGAGGGTGTCGACGAGGGGTTCGGGGACGTGGCCGACGCCGAATCCGGCGATGACGAGGCCGTCGCAGTGCCTGCCGATGGCGTCGAGGAGCGTGGGGTTGTCGTCGAGGGTGACGGTGTGCAGGGCGACGGTGGCGGTGTCTGCCCGGCGTGGGGTGGGGATGGTCAGCCGGTGGGGCACCCGGTTCAGCATTCGTACTGTGCCTTCGAGGAGGTAGCCGAGGGGGCCGGTGTCCGGGGAGCGGAAGGTGGCGCCGCTGGTGGAGTGGGTCTTGGTCACCCATCGTGCGGCGTGGATCTCGTCGGCGAAGGCGACGAGGCAGCCCTGGTTCCGCGCCGCTGGGGAGGTGGCGGTGTGGATGGCGGCGAGGATGTTCGCGGGGCCGTCGGCTCCGGCGAGGGTGGGGTTACGCATCGCGCCGGTGACCACGATCGGTTCGGGGCGGTGGTGGAGCAGGTCGAGCAGGTAGGCGGTTTCCTCGATGGTGTCGGTGCCCTGGGTGACGACGACACCGGCCGCGCCGCCGGCCAGGGCGTGCGTCGCGGCGGTGTGCAGGTCGGTGAGGTCGGCGACGGTGAGGCTCGCGCCGGGTCGGCGGCGGAAGTCGACGACGTCGATCACGATTGAGGCGTCGGCGAGTCCGGGTACGGCGTCGACGAGTTGCTGGGCGGTCAGGGTGGGGCTGACCGCACTGCCGCCGGTGCTGCTGGTCATGGCGATGGTGCCGCCGAGGCCGAATACCACCACCCGTGGCGTGGGCGTTGCCGGGGTTGAGGACACCGGGTTCCTTCCGTACGGACGGGCGTGTTCGTGGTGGTGTCGGGAGCCTATTACGGCAGGGAGCCGACGAAGCGGCACGCCCGGTCGACGCCGTCGAGGCAGAGCAGGCGGCTGCGGGGTTCGGCGATGCCGGCCAGGCCGTGGTCGCCGAGTTCGGCGCTCCGGTGGCGCAGGCGGGTCCAGTCCAGGTTCAGGTAGTCGGCGAGGGCTCGCATGCGGGTGCCGGGGGTGTCGCCGGCGATGACCGAGTGGGCCTGTACGTGTGCGGCGGCGTCGCGGTATTCGGTGATGACGGCGTGCTGGTCGGTGACGTCGACGTGCCACACACCGTCCGCGCGGAGCCAGGTGGCGACGATCGCCCGCTGGGGGGGGTGAGGACGAGGCCGGGTAGCGTGCCGTACTCGGGTTCGTCGGTGACGGCGGTGTCGATGCCGAAGGATTCCATCAACGCGACCGCCAACAGCAGGAGTATCCGCTCCGACTCGGTGGACGTTTCCACAGCGGATCGGGGGACGCAGAACATCCTTGTCGGCCGTTGGGAGCCGGTGGCGGACCGCGTCGCGGTCGCTTTCAGGTAGTGCAGCTTGTGGCGGAAGAGCAGCCAGGTGCTGGCTTCTTCACCGGTCTGTTCCCGCGTCCAGAAGGTGGGGGTCTCGGTTAGCCGGTCCCATTGGCGGCTGATGTGGTCGGCGCAGAACGCCGAGCCGAGCCACATCCGTGACACGGTGTCCAGGTCGTCGCCGATGTCTGCGCTGACGGCGGACCGGGTGAGGCGGCTGTATTCGGCTGCGGCGGTCCGGGTGGTGTCGAGGCGGGCGTCGTCGAGCAGGAGCGACTGATCCAGGTTGGCCACAGCCCACAGCACCGCTGCGGTGATGGCGTCGAGCTGGTAGGCGCGGGGAATGAGCAGACGAACATCGTCGCCGGTGTCGACCAGCCGCTGGCACGCCTGCCGGGAGTCCAGCCCGAACAGCCCGTCGCTGGTAGACGTGACGGCCCGCCCCGCGACGATCCGACGCTGCAGCGAATGCCGCCGCCGCTGCCTACCGGCATCGGTGCGGGGGATCGTCGCGACGATCCGGCCGTCATCAGTCGCCGGGTAGATCTCCACCTCGACGGACGCGCCGGGGAAATGCCGCCCACGGGGTGCGGGAATGGTGTGGTCTGCTCTGGCGTCCTGGGCCGGTTCGCCGATCGTCGCCGCGATCATCGAAAAGAGATCGCCGCCGGCCGGTCCGACGGGAGCTAGCCTCGGGTGGACCGACAGGGTACTGGAGCCTGGTGGGCGGTCCAGGGCTGCCTCGGCCGCCGCACCCCACCGGTCGCGCAACGCCGCTTCGGACCGCTGCGTCTGGTACTGCTTTTCCAACCGGCGGTAGGCGTCATAGGCGTCGAGCAGTCCACCGCCACCGTTGAGGATCGTGTCGCACTGCTGCCAGAAAACCCGGTCGGCCACCTGCCGGCCGGCTTCCACGTTCGCCACGGTGCTGCGAGTACTGAAGACCCAGCGCGCGACCTCCTTCTGCACGAGACCGCGCGCCGTACGAAGCTCGCGCAGCTTCCGGCCGAGCGCACGCTTCGCGTCCTGCAGGTGTCGTCGTTCGAGGGTCGCGGAGTCCTTCCCGCCGTGGTTGGCCCCGTCCACTGGATAACATCCCGTCTACCGTCGATGGTGCCTGGTGAGCTGACCGTAGTCAGCTGTGGGGCGGGATCCGGGGCTGGAGGACCCGCCGTCTTCAGCTGTCCAGTCCTGGATCAACCTCGAGACCTCCGTTCAAGCCGCCGGTCTCGGATGTCGCGGAGCCCGTGCGCGACGGTCCCAGACGGCGGTAAGGCGGCGGAGCACTTGAGATTGGTCGCATCCACCCAACACCAGAGCGGCGATGTCGAACACCCTCGACACGAAACCTCGACAGCCCTCGGCCTACGGTCTTCGGAACCTACGCACCGGCCATGCTGATTTGGCCGGCAGCATCAGTGCGATGATCGGACGCGCCGCTGAGCACCCAGCCGAGGGTGGCATTGCTGCCTACGCCTACCTCGCCGCAGCTGACGGCAGCACCTTCGACGTCAGGGCCTGGTACGTCACTGGCTGCCGGTAGTCCAGTCGAGCGACGGCTGCTGGCCGGTGCGGAGGAACTCGCGGGCGCGGTGCGGGCTGATGCGGGTGCGGTCGGGTGGCGCCTCGCTCCAGTCTCCGTAGAAGTCGAAGGCGATCGTCTCGGCGGCTGGGTCCAGGTCCGGGTCGATGGCGTAGCGGTTGTCGCTGCCGTGGGGTTGGCCGCGGTCGAGCCAGTCGACGAAGGACCGTTCGTGGTGGCCGATGCCGATCATGATGGCGCCGTGCCGGCCGGGTCGGTGGACCTGGACCGCGTAGGGCAGGTCCTCGGCGGCCGCTTGCGCGTGGACACGGTCGAGGACCAGGTCCAGTTCCTCAACCGTTGACACCGCGACCTCGTTGCCGCGGTGCGGCTCCTCGGCGGAGGGGCCGTCCCAGGAGACGGTGTAGCTCATGACGCGATGCCTTCCCCTGGTGCCGGTGTAGACCTTCAACGGTCTGGTGGTCGCTCCATCGGACACGTGGACCGCCAGTCGGCTGCCCTCGGGCAACATACCGGGTAGCGCCTCGTCGCAGTCGACGTACTCACCTCGGCTGACGCAGGTCGGTTTGTTGACCACCAGGACCGCGTCCTTCGGCGCACCGGGCTTGCGTAGCAGCGCCGCCGTGTGTGCCTCCACGTGCTCACGGGTGACCTGCGCCAGTGGATGCCAGTCAGGTCGGGGTCCGTCGCGGGCGCTGGGCGCCGCGCCGCTACGGAGAAGCCCTCCTGACTGGGTGAGCGGGGTTCCGGTAAGCGGTGTTCCGTCGCCGTCGCAGAGCAGTCCGTGGGTGGGGCCCTTGCCGCCGGGGCGGCGCGGCAGCCGGCCTCCGGCGTCGTCGACCCATAGCGAGAGTGGAGACGCCTCGGCTGGGGCTGGTGTCGCGGTCGGTCCGCTTGTCTGACCGACGTCGGTGTGCGGCGGCGATGGCGATGCCCATCGCGCGGGCGTACCCCCTGGCCGCCTCCACCGCCTGGGCGGCGAGGTCGTCGGCCTCCCGAGAACACGGTCGGTCGCCGCGGCGACCGCGTCCAGCGCCCGCATGGTAAGCGGGTGGTGACTCTCCCGTACCGTCGCGGCAAGGCGGTCGCGGCTGCTCTGGAGAGCAGCGGCCACCCGTGCGGCGCGCTGGCGTTCACGCTCGATGCCGTCGATGACGGCCCGCAGGGCGGCGCCTACGTCGGCCACGCTCACCAGAACCCGCCCTTCACCACTGCGACGGTGAAGTGTTTCGATGAGATCTGCGTGTCTGCTGTCCTGGTAGTCCTCCCCACGCACGTGGGGGTGTTCCGTCGATCACCCGGTTCAAGGCGTTGGCCCGCTGGTCCCCTGAACTACCCCTTGCTTTGATGGTGCGTCAGGACGCGGAGAGTCGCCGTAGCGTTGTGATCAGCGGTGGCGGCCGAGTGCGGCGGATGCAGCTGCCATCAGCAGGTCCTGGCATACCTGGTCGGGGTCCTGCGTACCGTCGACAGGGACAGCGCCGAGCCGCCGCCAGGTCGCGACGAACGCCTGGTAGCTGGCCATCGCGGTGGCCAGTGAGTCATTGGCCCGGCAGACGCCGTCGCTCTGTTCGACGTCGGTCAACCGTCTCCGCATCGTGGTCTGGTCGATTTCCAGCAGCAGGCTGGCGTCGAACCGGTTTCTGAGCTCGGAGGCGTTGGTGGCCTGGCCACCGGTGTGCTGTGCGCGGGTCGAGTCGGCCGCGGCGGTCCGGGAGGCTGAGCAGATCCGCGTTGAGGCCGCGCGGGAGCGGGACCGGATGGCGCGTCAGGCGCGGGCGGATGTCCAGTTGGTGGTGGACGCCGCTCGGGCTGAGGTCGGTGAGCTGGCGCGACGGTACGCCGAACTTGAGGTGCGGTTGTTGCAGCTGAGGAGGGTGGTCTACGACCTGGCGGCGATCACGCCGGCGCGGCCGCGTGGTCTCGCGTGGAGCCGGAGGCATCGGGCGGCGCGGCGGGTAGCCGCTGCACGTTCGAGTGACGATTTTTGGGAGTCGCTGCTGGATGAGGTCCGGGAGCGCGCCGTGACGGCGGGCTGTGAGCACCTGCTGCGTCCGTTGGTGGCTCGGATCATGATGATGGTCGACGAACCGTCGACATCGGCGGGGTCGCGCTCCGGTCCGGAACGCCAGCGAGTGTCGGCGAGGGGCAACCGGAGGAAACGGGTGGTATTGCGTCCGCAGACAGGTTGAGGATCTCCCGCGCCGATGCCCATTTGTGAATGCTGATCATATTTGAATCGCCAGCCAAAGTGTTCGCATCCTATCGGCGTGTCTCGATCGGATATCTTGCTATGCGAATCTTCCTCGTCTTGCCTAATGCAACTTGCAGCCAGCAAGGGAAGTCGCAGGTCAGCGACGATCGCTGTTGGCCTGGCCTGGATGCGGTGTGTTTCTCGATGGTGAGGCGGGGTCAGGGTGGCCCGAAATGGCCTCGGAAATCACAGAAGGCGATGGTCCTTCGTGGTTTGATCCTGGCGGCCGAACATGTGGCCGTGTAGTGCGGGACGGCATCCGTTGCAGCGGATGCCGTCCCTGTGCCTTCCCCCGGTTGTGTAGAGAGGAAAGGGAACCGTGAAGTTAGCAAGTAGGTGGCCAAGATCCAAGGCGCGCGGCAAGGCCCGCCGTGGGCGGGGTGTCAACCTGGGTGACGTGGCTGCGGTCCTTGGCGGCGTGGCAGCGGTGATCTCCGCGGTCGCCACAGCCCTGGCCGTGTTCCGCCAGTAGCCCAGTGGAGCATCCGGGTGTGGAGCCGGTGCTCGGCCGACTCCACACCCCGGACGCCGAGGTCGCCCACGTACGGTATTGATCACGCGGTGGCCGAGGCACGCCGCCTCGGTAATGGCTGAGCTGAACCCGCGACGAAAGAGGTCGATGGCTCCTGGCGGGGCTGCCCACGGGTGGCTGAACTCGGTCGAGGGTGTCGCTCGCCGTCGTCGGTTGTGTTTGGCGCCCTCATGGTGCCGGCAAAGGTCGTCCGCCTCCCGGACGCGGTCGATCCCTTCGGCGACTGCGACCAGCGTTCGCACGGCAAGCGGATGGCAACTCGCCCGCAGCGTCGCGGCACGGCGGTCTGGCTGTGGTGACGGTCAGGGCGACGGTGTGGGTGTAGCGAGCAGGTGGGGCCCTACCGCCCCGAGGGGTGCGGCGGGCCAGCTGGCGGCGCCGAGGGCGGCGCCGAGCAGGGCGGCGAGGGGATGTCTCTCATTCCCGTGGTGCCTGCGGCGACAGCGAAGATGAGGGTCCGAGGCGGAGTACGCCACCGGCGGTGAGCGCGGTGATCAGCAGCTCGGGTCGGCGGACGATCGCGACGCGTGCTGGTTTCTGGGGACTGGTCAAGAGAAGGGTCAGCACGCGGCTCGGAGTTTCCGCTCCAGGACCTGACGGACGTGGTGAGAGGTCAACGCGTGGAGTGACGTGAGTAAGTGATTCATGTTTGACTGGCTGGTATGCCTGCGGGAACGCGCCTGAGTATCGATGTTGGTCGGGCTGGTGTGGTGGGGGTTGTGTCGGGCCCGGAGGGTGGTTGGACGCCGGTGCTGTTTGATGGCGGGCCGGTGTTGTCGGGTGTGGCGGTGGCTGAGGACGGGTCGTTGGTGACGGGGCGGGAGGCGTGGCGGGTCGCGTCGGCGTTTCCTGACCGGTTGGTGGGAGTACCGGCGGCCGGTGGCGGGCCGGTGACGGCGGGTGAGACGACGGTGGAGTCGGTCGAGGTGATGGCTGCGTTGTTGCGGCGGGTGTCTGATGCGGCGGGTCGGGTGGTGGGCGGGTCGGTGGGTGAGGTGTGTCTGGTGGTGCCGGCGGGGTGGGGGCCTCGGCGGCGGTTGTGGATGCGTCAGGCGGCGCATCGGGCGGGGTTGGGTCAGCCGTCGTTGGTGGAGGCTCCGGTCGCGGTCGCGCAGCGTGTGGTGTCCGGGGGTACGCAGGTGCCGGTGGGTGCGTTCGTGGTGGTGTGTGACGTGGGTGCGGGGGCGGAGGTGTCGGTGCTGCGGCGGGGTTCGGCGGGGTTCGAGGTGCTGGCGACGTTGGCGGATCCGGACGCGGGTGGTGACGCGCTGGACGGTGGACTGGTTGACGCGTTGCTGGGCAGTGTCGACGGTGGCGTTTCCGATGGGGCGGGGGGCGGGTGGTCGGTGCGGGTGGGTGTGCGGGCGGCGAAGGAGTCGCTGTCGTGGCTGCCGGCGGTGACGGTGCCGTTGCCGTCCGGGGGTGGGGTGGTGCTGGATGGAGTGTTGTTGGAGCGGGTGGCGGGGCCGGTGGCGGAGCGGGTGGGTCGGTTGACGGCGGAGGCGGTCGCGGCGGCTGATCTGCTGCCCGGTGATGTGGCGGGCGTGTTCTGTGCGGGTGGCACGTCGTTGGTGCCGGTGGTGCCGCGCGCGGTGGGTGAGGCGGTGTCGGTGCCGGCTGTGGTGGTGGAGGATCCGGTGACGGCGGCGGTGCGGGGAGCTGCGGGTGTCGCCGGGTCGGGCGCGTCGCCGGTGGTGGAGGTGCCGAAGGTTCCGTCGGTGCGGCGGGTGGTGGGGATGGCAGTGCCGGGGTTCGTGTCGTTGGGCCTGGTGACCCAGTGCTTGTCGACGGTGGACTGGGCGGGTCCGTTGTTCAGCGGGTCGGTATTGGTGAACTGGGGTGAGTTGGCGTTGGCGGCGGTGTTGGTGGTGGTGGCGGGGTTGAACGCGGGCACGGTGTTCGGTGCGTTGGCGGCGGCGCGGGGGCCGGTGGGCGGGCGGGTCGGGTCGGTGGGTGGGCAGGTCGGTACGGGGATTCTCGCGGGGTTGTCGTTGGGTGTCGCGGTGGCGGGGTTGTACGCGATCGTGGGGAGTTTGTACCTGGAGGTGGGGGTGGGGCCGTTCCTGCGGTGGACGCTGCTGCCGGTGACTCCGGTGGCGGTGTGCGCGGTGGCGGCGGCGGTGGTGGCGGCGCGGGGGTGGCGGACGCCGGTGGGTGGGTGGGCGGATTTCCTGGCGTTTCCGAACGGCGCGGCGGTGACGGCGGGGGCGGGTATGTGGTTGGTGCAGTACTCGATGTCGGCGGGCCGGTCGCCGGGCATGGCGGTGTGGATCGATCTGGCGGGTCGGGTGGGTGGCGGGTTGCTGGGCGCGGCGGTGGTGGTGGCGGTGGTGGGTCCGGTCGTGTTGCGGCTGGTGCTGGTGGCGCCGGTGGCGGTGATCGGCGCGGCGATCGTGAGCTGGCGGGCGACGGGCATTCTCGGGGCCGTGTTCGCGGTGGCGGTGGCGGTGTGGTGGCTGCGTCGGTTGTGGACGCGGATCGTGCGGGCTGCGCCGGCGGTGGCGGCCGGGTGAGCGGGGTCGTGCCGACGTCGGCCCGGGTGGGGTGATCGGCGGTGGGGTGGGCGCGGCGGGTCGTGTCCGTGGTGGTGGTCGGGGTGCTGGTCGTGGCACCCGCGCTGTGGTTGGCGCGGTTGACGAGGTGGTCGTGGTCTGGTTGGCCGGACAGGGAGGGGTTGGCGCGGTGGGCGGCGGATCCGCTGACGTCGGGGACGGTCGCGGCGGCGGCGGTGGCCGGGGGATGGCTGTTGTGGCTTCTGGTCGTCGCGGTGGTGCTACTGCGGGTGCTGGTCCGAGTGCGGGCGGTCGCCGGGTGGGTGCGGCGGATGCGGTTGCCGACGCCGTGGCAGGCGACGGCCACCGGGCTGGCGGGGGTCGCGGTGCTCGGCGCGAACACCGGGCCGGTTCCGGGTGGGGTAACGGATCAGCCGTCGGCGGCGCCGGCCGAGGTCGGCGGCGCCGGTGAGGTGCCGCGGTGGCGGGCGGCTGATCAGCGGGTGGGGGTGACGGTTCCGGGTGGTTGGCTGCCGCGGGGCACGGCGGAGCAGGTGGCGGCGGCGGGGGTGTTGCTGTGGCTGCGGCGTCGCCGGTCGTACCGGCCGGTCGTGCCCGGCCAGCGGCGCAGCGACGATGATCTGGCGCCGCTGCCGGCGGTGGTCGCGGCAGCCCGAACCGCCGCCGATGGTGGTGCGGCGGGCGGTCGGGCCGGCACGGCAGCGGATGGGCGGGAGGACGACGGGCCGGCCGGTGTGGTGTTTCCCGCCGGTGGGGTGGGTCTGACCGGGCCGGGCGCGGGTGACGCGGCCCGTGGCGTGCTGGTCACGGCGGCGGTGCGGTCGCTGCGTGATCCCGCCGCGGTGGTGCGGGTCGTCACGACCCGGGCCGACCTGGAGGTGTTCCTCGGTGCGGGTGCCGCAGCGCCGGCGGTGGCGGGCGTCCAGGTGGCGTCCACGGTCGCCGACGCGGTCGCTGTCGCGTCGCGGGCCGCCGGCCAGACGCCGGCCGGCGGGAATGTAGGCGGCGGCGACCGGGTGGTGCTGCTCACCCGCGGACCTGTCGATGACCGTCTCGCGGAGGCGGCGGCCGGTGGTGTCGCCGTGGTCGTGGTGGGCCAGGCTCGGACCGGCGGCGCCTGGGAGGTGGACACGTCGGGACGGGTGCAGGGTCCCGCTGTCCGGGGCCGGATGTGTGTGCTGGACGTGGCGGCGGCCCGGGACGTCCTCGCGGTGGTCAGCCCACCCGATACTGCCGGCGACGGTACGGAGGCCGCGTTCGCGCCGGGGCCGGCGCCGCCGGCGTCCGGTGATGCCAGGGAGCGGCCGGCGGACCCTGGCCCGGACGGCGGCGGCCCGCCAGCAGACCGGGACAGCGGTGGCCGGTCGGGGGTGGCGGCGCTGCGGCTGCGGCTTCTCGGCGGCGTCGGCCTGTCCGTTCAGGACACGCCGGTGACGGTGCGTCGCAGCGCCGCGCTGCAGGTCCTCGTGTTCCTCGCGGTCCATCCCGGCGGCGGCACGGTCCGGGAACTGGTCGAGGCGATCTGGCCCGGGGCGCCGGCCCACCGGGTCACCGGCCGCCTCTACACCACCGTCAGTGACCTGCGGAAAGCGATCCGGGAGGCTACGGGTGGGGTCGGGGACGGCGGTGTGACCGTGGTGGAACACGTCGACGACCGGTACCGGCTCCACCCGGACCTGGACGTGGACCTGTGGCGGCTGCGTCGGGCTGTGCGGCAGGCGACGACGGCGGTGACCGGCCGACCGGCGGCGTGGCAGGCGGTGATCGACCTGTACGGCGGGTGCCTCGCCGACGGGTACACCTGGCCGTGGCTCGACACACCGAGGGAGATCGTCCGCCGGGACGTGATCGACGCCCACGTCGCGCTGGCCGACACGCAGACCGACCCGCGTCAGGCGGTGACGCTGCTCGAGGCCGCGATCCGCGTCGACCCCTACAACGAACACCTGCACCGGCGGGCGGCGCACATGTTGACAGCGCTCGGCGACGGGGACACCGCCCGCGGCCTGCTCCGCACCTTCCAGGACCGGCTGGCCGGGGCGGGCCTCGACCCCGCGACCTGACCATCCCGGGGCCGCCCGGGGGTGCCGACGAAGATCGACCCCTACCGCCGTCGCGGGGACCGGCGGCGCGGCGGTGGTGTGAGCTGGCGTTGTGAGCCGGTGTGAGGTCGTGTGAGGTGCTGTCAGACGCGTGGCCGCGTCTTCGGACCGGTCACGGCCATACCGTCGATGGCATCCCCCGTTGACCGCCCTGGTTCGGTTGCCGCCGCCGACGCCGCGGGCGGTCCCGCGCCCCGTGAACAGGAGCCGCCGTGCCGTGTCGTCCCCGTGCCGTGGTCCGGGTCACCGCCGTGGCCGCCGCTGTCGCCGTGCTGCCCGTCGTCCTTGTCCACATCGGCGTCACGACGACCGCTCCGGTGTCCATGGCGGCGGTGCGGGCGTGGATCCACCAGCCCCTCACCCCGGGGTTCCTCGCCGCGCTCGGGCTGGCCGGCGCATGGCTGGTGTGGGCGGTGATCGCGACCGCCGTCGCGGCGCGGCTGTGCGCCGCCGCGACCAGGCTGGCCCGGTGGCTGCCACCCCTGCGTCTGCCCCGCCCGTTGCAGGGCCTGACCGCCGCGGTCCTCGGCGCCTCCGCCGTCACCGCCACCACCGCCGGGGCCGCCCACGCCACCACCCCGGCCTCCACCACCGCCACACCCCCGCAACCCGTCGCGGACACCATCCGCACGGCCGACCCGCCCACCACCGTCGCCACCACCGACGACGGACCTCGGTCCACTCACACGGTCAGACGCGGCGAGTCCCTGTCCGCGATCGCGGACCGGCGCCTCGGCGACCACGACCGCTGGACCGACATCTACGACCTCAACCGGGGCACCCGGTTCCCCACCGGCGGCACGCTCACCGACCCGGACCTCATCCATCCCGGCTGGGTCCTCGACCTACCCGCCACCGTGGCCGCACCGCCCGACGACAACCGGCCCCCACCACCGGCGGCGGTGGACACCCCGCCGACACCCGAACCACCGACCCCCACGGTCACACCCGAGGCAGACCCCACCGCCGACACCCCCCGGCCGGACGCCCCAGCCGACAGCACCTGCGACACCACCTCCACCGACACCGGGCGGCGGCCCGTCGGAGTGGCGCTACCCGACGGAAGCTGGGTCGAGGCCGGACTCGCCGTGGCCCTCGCCGCGACGGCGACGGCCGTCTGGGCGCGCCGACGCCGCCACCGCCGGCACGGTGAGGACCCGGCGGCTCTGCCCCGGATGATCCACCAGATCCGCCGCAGCCTGCACCATACGGCCGGTCCCGGCACCACCACCCACGGCGCCGGCGACACCCGGGACCGGACCATCCCCGACCCGGACCTCCCCGACGCCGGCGACCGTACCGGCACCGTCCCCGACGACGCCCCCGACCCGACGGCCCCAGTGGGCGGGCTGGGCCTGACCGGAC